>CAZBMF010000039.1:0-21039 GCA_964492925.1 uncultured Rhizobium sp.
CCAAATTGGATTTGAACCGTTTTGGGAAAAACCTCCTTTGTTTATTTGGTTACAAGCCTTAGGAATGAAATTAGGCGGCTTTAACGCCACTGATCCTCAACTCATGTTTTCACCTTGGGTGTTTAAATTACCCAATGTAATTGCTGGTATAATTTCCGTTAATTTGGTTTATCACATTGGATGCAAAGCAGGAAAACGGATGTTGGGAACCTTTTGGGCCATCGCAATTTTGTTCTCCTTTGCCCCATTTCTTTATTGGAAATCAGGCATCATTGATCCGGTTTTTAATTTGTTTATTTTTCTATCCATTTATAAATGGTATCAAATTTCACAAGCGAGTCTCAATGACGAACGTGCTCACATCTATTATTTAATGTCGGGCATTTTTTTAGGACTTGCGGTGTTAACAAAAGGACCTGTTGCCATTTTAATTGTAGGTTTAATTGTTATTATCACTACGCTGTTTCGATCTAAATGGCATGAAATTTTTGATGGAAAAATCTTACTCACAATTTTCGGTTTTTTAACCGTTTTGTTATTGTGGATTGTGCCTTTAATTCAAGCAAACGGACAAGATTTTTTCACCCATTTCATTGAATATCAAATAACATTATTTAAAGGTCAAATCCCCGACCACAATCAACCTTGGTTTTATCATATTGTTGTTTTGTTGGTGCTCTGTTTTCCTTCTGCCATTTTAGCCTTGCCACATTTGGCAAAAAACACCATCCAAGATAGAAATGTAGATGTATGGCACCTGTTCATGAGAACCTTGTTTTGGGTGGTATTAATCATCTTTAGCATTGCAACAACCAAAATCATTCATTACAGTAGTTTGTGCTGGTGGCCCCTCACCTATTTTGGAGCCTATCAAGTTTATCTAATTTATACCAATCGCGGCAATTTCCCATATTGGGTCAATATTCCACTATTCTTCGTTGGAATTGCATTGATGCTTGCACTGTGGTTCATTCCATTGGTAGCAACCATTAGACCTGTACCTATGGCGCTTCTAAGCCGAATGGACGCATTTTCATCTCAGATGTTGCTTTCCATTCCAAAATGGAATTGGCCTACTTTAATACCAGCTACGTTGTTTACATTTTTGTTCCTGCCATGGATCGTGATGTCGTTTTTTGGAAAAAAACCCAACCCTGTATACCTTTATGTATTGTCGGGTGCTGTTGCCTTGGTTTCGTATTTCACAATTTTACCCTCAGCCGCTGTTTCTTTACAAGACCCTATCACAAAATCTATAATTCAGCATAAACGAGCTGGGAAATTCTTAGAAACCTGGGGATATAAAACGTATGCTTTGTATTTTTATGGACAGCTAATTCCAAAAGATTTTGAGGGACATATCCCTGAAAACAAATTAGATGCATCGGTAATTTATCCAAAACAAGAAGCCAGAAGATTACACGCACACAACCCCAACAACAAAGAAAAAATGTACGTTGTTACTAAAAACACTTTCAAAGGAGACGAGTCTTTTTATTCAAAATTTCAAGATTTTCAACACGTCGGTGGATATGTAATTTGGGAAAGAAAATAAACTTTTCCTATAATTGCTTAAAACCAAACTCCGTATATGAAGAATTTGAATCAGTGTATCATCACAACAACCTGGGAATACGGAGCAGGAAAACAAGGCACTTCAATTGGACCTATCAACCTTTTAGAAGCTTGTAAAAACGCAAACAATCATCCTCTTAGTCATTGCAATGTTTTTTCTGTTCCTCAAGAAATCGATGAAAAAGAAAAAATTCCTTTGCCACAATTTTTAAAACGAGGGAAAGCGTTTATTCAGCACCAAACCCTATTAGCAAATTTGGTTGCTCTAAAGTTGAGTGAAAATCTTGCACCCATTATTCTAAGTGGCGACCATAGTAATGCCGTTGGAAGTTTGGCTGGATTTGCTCAACATTTTGGCGCTGACAATTCTGGAATCATTTGGATAGATGCCCATTTAGACCTGCATTCTCCTTATACCACACCGTCGGGAAATATCCACGGGATGGCTTTAAATACGGCAATCAATTACGACAATCTTGAGAATCAAATCAACGATTTAGATGCCGAAACAGTTAAAATGTGGTCGCAGATAAAGTCCCTCAAAAACAACAACACAGAACAAAAATTTCGCCCGGAAAATATAGTATTCATAGGTATTCGCAGTTTCGAAGAACAAGAAATTGAACTTACCCAAAAATTAGGAATACACGTAATTCATGCCGAAGAAGTGCATCAAAATGGTATTGATGCTGCTTTATTGAAAGCACAAAGAATTTTAAAAGAGGTGGATCAGGTTTATGTGAGTTTTGATGTTGACAGTCTAGATCCAAGCATTTCTGTTGGTACTGGAACTCCGGTTGACAATGGACTTACCTTCGAGCAAGCGAAATTGCTATTGTCGAAGATATATCAATGGGATAAAACAAAAGCTCTGGAAGTTACTGAAATCAATCCAACCCTTGAATCAAACAATGAAATGGCATTAACCATTTGCAAATTGATACAAGAGTCTTTTAATTAACTGTTTACAGCATCAATTGCCCACTGAACGGTGTCGATTCCATCGGCATAATCATACAAGGTAGGACATTGACTTTGACCAAGTTTCAATGTAGAAATTGCGTCATGTGAACTTACAACACACTGAATTTGATCTCCGAGATTCTGTATCTCAGATTTTACTTCTTCAAGACTTGCATAAAACTCGTAATTCAACATTCCCACAGGAGAATACAACTCAGCCCTTTCTTTTAGCAGGATGTAACCAGCATCAATGTGCGGATCTAAATTCATGAGCAACAATGCTTTGTGATAATTGTAATTGTTCACGTATTTGTTATGGAACGCAACTTCGGCATGGTGCTTTTCCCAAACATCAAACAAGGTTTTAAAGGCATATCCCTCAGGCAAATACACCTTGGTTACATTTCTACAACCAAGTCCATAATAATCAAAAACATCGTGTCCAAATGCAATGAGTTCATCAACTGATTCATCTCCTGTAAGCACAGCCACACTGTTTCTATTTTTCCTTAAAATATGGGGAATGTGTTTGAAATAATATTCGAAATATCTGGAAGAATTGTTGCTACCTGTTGCAATTGCTGCATCTAAATTTTTCAATTGATCTGTAAAATGCACTTGATTGCCCCAAATTGGGTCAATTTCAGCCGCCTTTTGAATCCAGAATTTTGGCAATACTTCATCATCTGATGATAACTTTGCCACAACATAAAAACCGGTTAAAACACCCACAATGATATCGTGGATGCCCACCATAGGAATATTTCCGGCCATGATAATGCCTAATTTTTTGTGGTGCACAACTGAAGGCCATTGATAACGGGACAACCAAATGTTTATATTTTCGTCAGACAAAGACGCAAACCATTGATTTAAAGAAAGATGTATTTGTGCTTTATCAAACCATTGATTTTTTATTTGCGCCAAATGAATTTGATTTTGCCAATCTTCTTGCGATTCAAATCCCTCAATTGCTGACCTTAGCGCAAACAGTGCGCGACGTTGAAACTCCATTGTTTTGCAAAAATACGGGTAATTTTCATTTTGAATGGGTGATAATGTAACAAATTGAGGAGATTCCCGTTAATTTTGTAAAAAATGCAAAACAAATCATTACTCTTCGTTTTAGGTTTGTGTTTGACCACTTTGGTTCAAGCTCAAAGCCGTTGGAGCATTGGCCCTTCCGCTGGGGTATGTATTTCGAAAACAGCAACCTACGATACGCTAGCAAACAATTTCACTACCAGAAACCGGGTGGGTGGTTTTTTTAACATCAATGGAAACTACGATTTAAACAAGGCTGTAGGCATTCATTTTGGCGTGGGAATCATCAATAAAGGATATAAAATCAACAACGATACATTGGCATATAACACGTCGATTAACAATGGTTTTACTGCGTTAAACGGAATGCTTGGCATTTCATTCAAGCAACAATTTAGTTCAAGCAATTTCATTATGGAAAAATTTGGAATTTGCATGAATTACAACATGGTGCCTTCTACAACCATTGATACTTTCAACAACACCGGAACAAATACCGATTATAGAATTGTTCAACGTGAGGTAAATAAAATTTACCCCCTGTTTTATTTGGGTTTTGCTATGGGAGGAAACACCGAAAACGGCAACCGATACGAATTTAACCTGACCTATCAACAATCTTTTGCGGTTTCTCATGAAATGCAAGTTCAAACGGGAGAATTTTTCTCAAAATCTTTTCCAATGAATTTCCGCGGTGGAAACCTACAAATTGGATTTACCTACTATTTCAACATGGGTAATTTCCAGAAAAACGAAGAGTATTTCTATTAAAACACACTTAAATCTTGATATCGAAAGTCCTTCATTGAGGGACTTTTTTTTCATTTTGAGGGACATTGACTGGTAAATCAATCAATTCGTTGGGAATTTGTCAAGATTGACAAGCAACCAATTTTCGCATTTTTCCAGTACAAATTTGCAACATCAATTTGTGCTATATGAAAAAACAACAACCCACTCAAACAATTGGCGAAATGCCAACAACGAAAGAAAACTCCAGCAATAAAAAATCAGTTTTCATGATTATTCTAGATGAAAGTGGTTCTATGATGGATTCTAAAAATGCTACAATAGAAACCTACACATCTTTGGTACAGAAAATTTATAATGGCCGAACGGATTTTCCAGATTTGACACAATACATCAGTTTGTGGTCATTTGGAGGAAATGTGATTCATGAGAAGATACCACTTACCAAGGTTTCATCAACAGATTTTCCAAAGCTTAAATACGATCCCAATGGAGGAACTCCATTATATGATGCAATGGGAACAGCCATGCTCAATCTAGAAAGAACCATCAACTTGTGGGAATCACCAGATGATGTGATTGTAAATGTTGCCATTATCACCGACGGCTTGGAAAATGCGAGTCGTGAATTTACACACAATGAAGTAGTTCGAAATATCACAAGATTAAAAGAAAGTAATTGGCACTTTCAATATTACGGCGCCGATCACGATGTTGAAAAAGTTTCAAGAGAGCTAAACATTGAGCAATCGATGAAATTTGATAAAACCCCTGTAGGATTTATGAGGGTGGGCAGTGCTTCATATCTTGGATTATTCAACGGAGTTAAAAAATGGCTCGCAGAAGAAGACGATTTATTTAAATGATAACAAATTCCTATTGAGTACAACCCCATAGTTCCCTCCCCTTGCTCCAGTAATCATATAATGATAGGCTATTTCTGGTGCAAAATGCTTTTTAAAGGCCGCGTTGATTCTTGAGATTGCTTGATCTAAAGGAGCGCGGTCTTCACTGAGCGTGAACATTTTTTCAATTCTGTCAATTAAATCGGCCTCATTTTGTCTGTTTGAACACGACAAATAGAAATCCACTACCTTTTCCTTGTAACTGGCCCGATCTTTGAATTTAAAACCTCCATCAATTTCAAGAAACAACCTGTAAATGGCCATGTCTAAAGGTTTCAAATCTATGTCTACTTGATAATCTCGAAAATTTAGTTTATTGGCAAATCGGTATACCACAAGTTCGCTGATTCCTTGATTTTCAAGTACAGCAAATTCCGACAAAACTGGATTTAACAATTTTGCCATATTGGGATTTTGAGCAACCACAGATTGAAACAACAAATTTAATATTTTAAAAAATCCAACTTGCGATTCTGTTATTTCAATGGTTTTCAACATAAAAATCACCTCAGGGTCATCTGATTTATTTAAAATTGCGTCTCTAAAAATTTGAAATTTCTCTCTCGATACTTCCCTATTCTGGTAATATTGCTCTTCTGATGCTAAATGATAAAAATTAAATGGATTTGCACTAGAGGCCGAAACCTGTTGATATTGCTCCAAAGGTTCCTCTATGGTTGGATGTGCATTTGCCTCTGAGGTTGTTTCTGGCTCTATGGACAGTTCAACAGCATCTTGAGTTGACTTGCTGTCAACTTCTTCGGATAGGCTCGCTGATGCTTTTGAATCGCTTACAATATCTTCTGAGTTTGTCTCAGTAGATGAGGTCTCCTCGTCTCTCAGCCAAGCATCTAATCCGCGAAAAGACCTTTTCAACAAAGAATCGTTTTCATCTCGTGCAGAAACCGAATTATTGGTCCAAGGTGAATCTAAATGGTGATAGGTAATTTTAGGTGGAGTAAAATTTGTGGCATCTACCCATTCTTCCCAAAAATCGCCAGAGTAAGCCACATCGATCAATATTTGGATGATATTTTCGATGGTATATTCTTGGGGGATTTGCGCCAGGAAAGCATGTCCAAATCTATCAAAATACAACACATAGGTTTGAGCAGTATCTTGAACTTTTAATTGTTCAAGCAACAGTTTGGAGGCAACACCAATATCAAAGCCATTCAATGTTTTGGCAATAATTTCTTCCCTTTGTTTTTTTTCTACTAGGTTAAATTTGGGATAGTGGTAGAACCAATAAGATTCAGTTTGGCCCTCAGAAATATTGAGTTTCTGGGAGTTCAAATCTGGGGGAAATAGCAATTTATGGTCATGCGCCATATCCAAACGAGAATCTATGTCCCAACGCTTGTGTAGGTTGAATTGGTCGATTCTTTCAGTAGAAAGACCTAAGATTGCAAAAGATTTTGGATGGAATAGAAAATCTATGGCATTTTTAGTGGGAATAAAAATTTTCGCTGGGAGCATAAATACAACCCAATATACGAAAAATATCCCTAAAAAACAAATTAGCCCAATCCTACATCCAGGGCCATCATGGTCACAAAACCAAACATAAGTCCTAGCGTGGCTTTGTCGTTATGACCATTACTTTGAGATTCTGGAATTACTTCTTCAACAACCACATAAATCATGGCACCAGCTGCAAAAGCTAATGCATAAGGCAAAACACTTTGGGCGATCATTACGAGCGCAACACCAGCTACGGCCGCAATGGGTTCTACAACACCGCTTAATTGTCCGTACAAGAATGATTTGGTTCTAGACATTCCAAAGCGTCTCAAAGGCAAGGAAACGGCCAATCCTTCAGGGAAATCTTGTATTCCAATTCCAATGGTAAGGGCAATCGCGCCGGCCAAATCTGCACCGGGAATGCCTTCAGCAACGGCTCCAAAAGCCACCCCAACAGCAAGTCCCTCAGGAATATTATGTAAAGTAATTGCAAGGACCAACAATACGGTTCTATTCCAATTGGTTTTTACACCTTCCGACTTTTCAATGGGTTCGTTCAAATGCAGATGCGGCAACCATTGATCCAAAGAATATAAAAAAACCGCACCACCAAGAAATCCTATTGCTACTGGAATCCAAGCCCATTGGTGCGCCCAAGTTGAATGTGCCATTTCAATTGCGGGATTTAACAAACTCCAGAAACTGGCAGCCAACATCACACCGGCTGTGAACCCAAGCAATGTATCCATGAACCCCTTACGAACATCTTTAATGAAAAATACCACCGCAGCACCAAGAGCGGTAACAAACCAAGTAAAAGAAGAACCCAAAAGTCCTTGCATCATTGGCGACAAACCACTAAAATAAGCGATAATTTGATCCATACATCAAAGATAGTATAAAATCAATAATAAAAACTAATGCACCCTATCGCCGCGCAATTCTAGTCCTTGGAGAATTTCAGCTTCAATTTCGAGCCATTCATCCCAACGTTTTTTGACCAAATCTTCTGGGTAATAGGTTTTGGCTAAATCGATAAACATGCGATAATGCCCAGCCTCAGAGACCATAAATTCATGGTAAAACTTGCGTAAATCCTCATCGGCGCAGTACAAGCTCAACAACCTAAATCGTTCGCAACTTCTGGCTTCAATTAAGGCGCAAATCAGCAATTGCTCTAACAATTGCATGCCAAAATCGCCTTTTTTCTGTTTTGCCATTAACTGAATGACATATTGATCTTTTCTAGTGCGACCTAATTTGAACCCTCTTTTTTCAAGTTCTTTCAAAACGCGCCTAAAATGTCCCCACTCCTCAGCTACCAAAGGGGTAACTTCTTGTACCAATTTCTCTTTATCGGGATAGCGAATAATGAGAGAAATACCATTTGTTGCTGCTTTTTGTTCACAAAAAGCATGATCTATTAAAATTTCCTGAATCGATTTTTCAGCAATATTTACCCAACGAGGATCAGTGGGCAACTTTAGCCCAAGCATTTTGATGCTGCTGATTTCTTCAGCTTCCATTGTGTTATAAAGTTTCGATTTTGTTCACTCTATTTTCGTGACGACCACCTTCAAACTCACTATTCAAATAGGCGTCTACGATGTTCATCGCAGTTTCTTGACTGATGAATCTTGCAGGAAGGCAAACCACATTGGCATTGTTGTGTTGACGTGCCAAAGAAGCCAATTCAGGCTCCCAAGCAAGTGCTGCTCTCACACCATGGTGCTTGTTGGCTGTGATGCAAACGCCATTTCCACTTCCACAAATAAGAATTCCCAAAGGGGTATTTCCAGTTTCCACACTGTGAGCCACTTTGTGGGCAAAATCTGGGTAATCTACACTGTCGGCAGAAAAAGGACCCATGTCTTGAGGTTGAAATCCTTTGTTTTTTAAATGGTTGATGATTTCACTTTTCAAATCGAAACCAGCGTGATCAGAACCAATGGCAATATTCATATTATTCATTTTCTTCTTTTAATTTACGTTTTTCAACGCGTTTTGCGATATAAATCCCTACAACATATAAAAACATCAAGGGCATTCCCAATAACAATTGGCTAAATATATCTGGTGATGGAGTTGCAATACCGGCAATGATAAAAATAATCACGGCAGCATAGCGCCAGTATTTCTTTAAAAAGGCTGCATTCACAAGTCCAATCGTTGCCAATATGTAAATTAATACAGGCAATTCAAATACCAATCCAGTGGCCAAACTCATGAATGTAACGAATCCTGTTACGCTGGATATGGTGATAATGTTTTGGATATTTTCATTCAGTTTGTATCCCAATAAAAAATTCGTTGCTACGGGCACCAAGAAAAAATAGGCAAACAAAACACCCGAAAAAAACAGCAATGAAACCACAAATAGGCTTCTTCTGGTTCGTTTGATTTCTTTTTGACTTAAGGCCGGCTTAACAAATGACCACAGTTGATAGATAATATACGGAAAAGCGAGGACAAATCCTAATACAAAGGCTATTTTAAATGCGCTTACAAATTGTCCTTGTATTTGTTGGCTCTGCATCGACAAAACTGGGGCTTCCCAACATAAGGAATTGTTTCCTAGAATTAGATGACCTGCTTTACAGAAAAATCGATATCCCCAAAAATCATTTTTAAAAGGGGCTAAAATTACGGCGTCAAAAATTCTCTCGACATAGAAAAAAGCCACACAAGTTGAAATTAGCACCGCATAAGCGATTCTCACCAAATGTTTTCTGAGCTCATCGATATGATCGAAAAAGCCCATGTTTTTCTCATCTGGATATAGTTCATCTACATCAACCTGATCTAACGCCATTTTCTACTGAAATCTTCTATTTGTTAATTACATCAACATACCGCCGCAAACCGACAATGTTTGTCCGGTTACATAAGTACTCATATCAGAAGCAAGGAACAAACAAGCGTTTGCTACATCTTCAGTACTTCCACCGCGCTTCAATGGAATGGTATCCATCCAACCTTTTTTCACATTTTCATCCAAGGTTTCTGTCATTTCAGTTTCAATAAAACCTGGTGCAATTGCATTGCAACGAATATTTCTAGAACCCAATTCTTTTGCGATACTTTTTGTAAACCCAATTAAACCAGCTTTTGAAGCAGCATAATTTGCCTGTCCTGCATTCCCTGTAACACCCACAACACTCGACATATTGATGATGGATCCAGCCCTGTTGCCCAAGAAATGCTTTAGGAAAGCTTTGGTTAGATTAAATGCACTTTTCAAGTTGGTTTCAAGCACTTCATCCCACTGATTTTCTGTCATTCTCAACATCAAGGTATCTCTGGTGATACCGGCATTGTTGATTAATACATCTACTTTTCCAAATTCTGCAATAACTTCATTGGCTAAGTTTTCGCTTTGTACGAAATCAGCGGCATTACTTTGATACCCTTTTACTTTAACTCCGTATTTGGCTTGCAATTCCGTTTCAAAAGCCCTTGCTTTTTCAACAGAAGAAGCAAATGTAAATGCAATGTTACAACCATTTTTAGCGAACACTTCGGCAATACCTTTCCCAATTCCTCGAGACGCACCTGTGATTAAAGCTGTTTTTCCTGAAAGCATTCGGCAAAATTAACCACCATCTGTTGAGTTGGCAAATTTATTTTAAGGGGTTTCATTATATTCGTACCTTTTATTTGAATGTCGCAACTTCTTGAAACCAAAATAGAATATTTAAAAGGTGTTGGCCCCATAAAAGCTGAGGCCTTGAGAAGTGAATTGGGGATTTTCACAGTGGGCGATTTATTGTCGCACTACCCTTTCAGACATGAAGATCGATCCAAAATCTACACCATCTCTGAAATTCAAGGACAAGAAGATGTATACGTTCAATTAAAAGGCATCATTTTTCCTCAAGGAATTGTTGGACAAGGTCCGGGCAGAAGATTCACCGCCAACTTCCGAGACCATACAGGTGAAATTGAACTGGTTTGGTTCAAATCCATTCAGTACATCGAAAAATACATCAAACCCAATGCTCCATTTCTCATCCATGGGAAAATTTCAAATTTTAAAGGAAAACTAAGCATTGCGCATCCTGAGTTAGAAGCCCTAACCGCAGAATTTAACCCGTCTAATTTGGGTTTAACCCCAATTTATCCATTAACGGAGGGACTAAAACGAAAGAAAATTGAGAACAAGCTATTGTCGCAACTGACAAAAATGGTAGTTTCTCAACCTGGATTTCAAGTACCAGAATGTTTGCCCCAACCTATCATCTCAAAGTTTAAATTTGTATCTAAAACACAAGCATTGTTCGATTTGCATTTCCCTCCAAATCTGCAAAGACTTGAAGAAGCAAAACGACGATTAAAATTCGATGAATTGTTTTATTTACAATTACGTCATTTACAACTTAAAGGGAACCGAAACAGAACCATCAAAGGCATTGTATTTGATCAAATAGGCGAACACTTCAATACTTTTTACAACCAATACCTTCCTTTTACACTCACCAATGCTCAAAAAAGGGTTTTGAAGGAAATTCGAAACGACCTTAAAACTGGTCGACAAATGAACAGATTGCTTCAGGGTGATGTTGGATCGGGAAAAACCATGGTCGCCATGTTGAGTATGCTCATTGCCTTAGACAATGGCTACCAAACTTGTTTAATGGCACCTACCGAAATATTGGCCATACAACATTCCATTTCAATTGCAGAATGGATGGAAAATATGAATGTAAAAGTGGCTTTGTTGACTGGGTCTACCACAAAAAAGAACCGCACCATTATCCTCGAACAATTGGCAGCAGGTGAAATTGATATTCTCATTGGTACACATGCTTTACTTGAAGAAGATGTTGCATTCAAAAATCTTGGGTTGGTTGTGATTGATGAACAGCATCGTTTTGGTGTAGCTCAAAGAGCGAGATTATGGAAAAAAGGACAAGTGATTCCGCATATTTTGGTGATGACAGCTACCCCTATCCCACGAACATTAGCAATGACAGTCTACGGTGATTTGGATGTTAGTGTAATAGATGAATTACCTGCTGGAAGAAAACCTATTATGACGGTACATCGCCATGAAAGTACTCGACCCTTGTTTATGGATTTTTTGAAGGATGAAATTAAAAAAGGCCGACAGATATATTATGTATTTCCCCTAATTGAAGATTCAGAAAAATTGGCCCTAAAGAGCTTAATGTCGGGTTACGACATGGTTTGCGAATATTTATCCCCCCCAGAATTCAAATACAGTTTTATTCACGGCAAAATGAAACCAGCCGATAAGGAATCTGAAATGAAAAAATTCAAATTAGGACAAACGGATATCATGGTGGCCACTACGGTTATTGAGGTGGGAGTAAATGTACCAAATGCTTCTGTAATGGTGATTGAAAACGCTGAGAGATTTGGATTGGCGCAATTACATCAACTCAGGGGACGTGTAGGCCGCGGGGCAGAACAAAGCTATTGTATTTTGGTTTCGGGAGCCAAATTGTCTGAAAACGGTAGAAAAAGGATTGGAACCATGGTGAAAACAAACGATGGATTCGAAATTGCCAAGGTGGATTTAGAACTTAGAGGTCCCGGTGAATTAGATGGCACCAAACAAAGTGGCGTACTCGACCTCAAACTGGCTGATATTCGTGCCGATGAGAGCATTTTAATTGCAGCTCGCAATGAGGCTATATTGTGGTTAGAATTTGATGAAATGTTGATGAAACCAGAGAGCTTACCCATCAGAAATGAACTTGGAAAAACACCAAATAGAACAATTTGGAGTAAAATTAGCTAATTCATTAAAGCAAACCCATATTTTATCTTTAATTTTACCGAATCAATGGATTTATTCTCAGAAATCGGAAAGTTCACGCTGTTTATGAAGTATGTTCTTCGTAAACCAGAAAAAGCAAAGGTTTTTTGGAAAACAACCTTCAGAGAAATGTATTTAATTGGTATTGATTCACTGGTAATTGTGATGATTATTGCATTTTTTACTGGGGCTGTAACCACCATTCAAACTGCCAGTCAGTTATTGTCACCGAGTGATTTATTTCCAACTCAGTTAATGCCAAAATTTGTAATTGGCGCAGTAGTTGGTACCAGTTCATTGCTTGAATTGGCTCCAACGGTAACATGTTTGGTTTTAGCTGGTAAAATTGGCGCCAACATTGCCTCTGAAATTGGCAACATGAAAGTTTCAGAACAAATTGATGCTTATGAAGTTATGGGTATTAACTCTGCAAATTTTGTTACTTTACCTAAAATTGTTGCCGGAGTTATCATGATTCCTTGTTTGATCATCATTGCTAATTTTTTGTTATTATTTGGGGGATTTTTGGCGTGTAAGCTAACCACAACCCTAACACCTTCTGATTTGGTTCAAGGAGCTAGATATGTTTTCAAACCCTTGTATTTAAAAGTGATGTTAACCAAATCAGTAATTTTTGCATTTATCATCACCAGTTTGAGTGCCTTTCAAGGTTATTATACCATTGGTGGGGCCTTAGAAGTGGGCGAAGCTGGTACAAAAGCCGTTACCAAAGTTTGTATCTTTATCCTCATTTTTGATCTTGTTATTGCTCAACTTTTCCTAAAATCTTAAAATTCATGATTACGGTTCAGAATTTAAATAAATGGTTTGGTGAAAAACATGTGTTAGAAGATATCAACGCCGAATTCAAACCTGGTGTTGCAAACCTTGTAATTGGTGCTTCTGGTGGGGGAAAAAGTGTTTTAATCAAATGTATGGTGGGACTACTCACCCCTGAAAATGGTAAAATACTCTATGGAAATCAAGACTTTATTAGCCTAGAATACCATCAAAAACAAAACCTTCGTCAGGAAATTGGCATGCTTTTTCAAAATACTGCGTTGTTCGATTCTCTTACCGTACAAGAAAATATAGAATTCCCATTGAGAATGTTTTCCAACCTTTCTCCTGAAGAAAGATTGGAAAGGGTGAATTTTTGTCTTGAAAAAGTTCACTTGGAAAATGTAAATGATAAATTTCCCGCGGAAATTAGCGGTGGTATGAAAAAAAGAGTGGGCATTGCTCGCGCCATTGCCCTGGAAATCAATTACTTGTTTTGCGATGAACCAAATTCAGGCTTAGACCCTCTAACAAGCCGTGTAATTGATAAACTGCTCTTAGATATCACCAAGGAATTTAATATCACCACAGTTATCAATAGCCACGACATGAAAACGGTGTTAGACATTGGGGAACACATTATCTTTATGTACAAAGGAAAAAAATGGTGGGAAGGCAGCAATGCTGAAATTCCTCAGGCCAGAAAAGAAAACAAAGAATTGGACGCCTTTTTTAAAGCGAGTTTTTAACTTTCTTCCTTACCCTTTTCAAATCCAAGCGGTTGCTTGCATCATTGTTCAAGCCTTCTACATGTGGATGGTACAACCGCAAACTTTTATCGTAATATAATATCAATACCGGAGCATCTTCCGATATCATTTGGTTGGCATTTTGGATGTCTTTATGCCTTTGGTTGACATCTTCATACGTCCCAAATGCCACTTTTTCAAACAATTTGTCAAATTGTGTCGATTTGTAATGGGTATAATTGGGACCATTGGGGCTAAAATATTTTGAATAAAAGCAAGATAAATAATTTTCGGCATCAGGATAATCTGCAATCCAAGAACCTCTAAACATTCCCAATTTGCCTTGATTTCTTAATTGACGGAGCATTCCACCCGTTTGTAAATCAATTTCTACGGCAATTCCCAATTGCTTCCAACTTTGCTGAAGGAAAACCGCCATATCTAAATAATCGGCCGTAACTGTCAGTTTTAAAGGGGCATACTGCTTGGTATTTTTTAAGTAATTCGATTGCTTTAAAAAATCTTTGGCTCTTGATAAATCATACAAGGGTTGCGCGTTTTCCGTTTGTTTAATCAGAGCCGGTGGAACAAATCCTGATTGCCCCTCTTCCCCTAATCCATTTCTTAAATATTTAACCAGTGATTTCCTATCAATTGAGAATTGCAAGGCTTTTCTAAGGTTCAAATTGGTAAATGGATTTTTGGCCCCGTTTAAACTGTCTCCCAAATAGAATCCAATATACTCTGTATTGAGAAATGGAGTGATTAAAGCATGTATATTTTGCTCATATTTCGACTTTAATTTTCCGTTTTTCTCTAACAAATCATCTTTGAAGGAACCATCTATTCCATTGAAAAAATCGTATTTTTTTGCCACAAACTGCATGAATGCTGTCTGTTTGTTTTTCACAAAATCTACATTGATGGCTTGCAAATACGGCAATCTATTTTCTCCTTCAAATTCTCTGTAAATTGGATTTTTCAGCATCACCAAACGAACATCTTCCTCCCAACGTTTGAGAAAAAACGGACCAGTTCCAATGGGAGACCTACCCAATTTTCCTCCTTCAAATTTTTGTGTGAATGCAGGAACAATCCAAGCATAATTGGTGGCTAGAATAGATAAAAATGCAGGAAATGGCGATTTCAACCGAATCATTAAAGTGGAGTCATTCACTTTTTTGAACGGCGCAGAATCCCTCATGGATGATTTCGCAATATTTTGAAAGTCAAAATTTTGAGGGACAATGACTTTATCTGAAAATATCCAGGCACCAGGCGATGCTGTTGCGGGGTTGATTATTCTATAAAAGCTGTATAAAACATCGTCTACCGACAATTTTTGTGAATCCAAAACAGGAGAACCCCATTTTTTGACATCTGTGTAAATAAATTGAGCTTTTGAGTTAATCACAAACTTATACACATTTCCATTTTCCTGAATTTCCCAGCTTTTTGCTAAGGCCGGAATCGGATTTTGCTGCAAATCAAGGCCCACAAGTCCCTCATAAATCTGAGAACCTATCCAAATTTCCGATTGAGATTTAATGTATGCCGGATCAAGTGTATTTACCGACACATCCTCATTGTATTGAAAGACATAGGGATTATAAATATTATCCACATTTTTACAACATATAAATTCAAAAAACGTGAATAAAACGAGGAAGGTAAAAATAGCATTGTAAGCCCAAGAAGAGATAAATTTGCTCTTCATACGATATTTATGAATCAGATAACTTACTACGGACACTCTTGTTTTCAAATTGATTGCAATGGCAAAAGTATGCTATTTGATCCATTCATCCGAGGAAATCAATTGGCAAAAAACATCGATCTGTCCTCAATCAATCCACATTTTATTCTTTTATCGCATGCCCATTCAGACCATACGGCCGATGCTGTAGAAATTGCACAACAAAGCAATGCTGTTTGTATTGGGGTTTATGAAGTATGCAGTTACCTTCAAAGCAAGGGTGCTCCAAACATTCACCCGATGAATATTGGCGGCAAAAAATCTTTTGATGGTATCACCGTAAAAATGACAGCAGCGGTTCATTCAAGTAGTTTTGAAGATGGAACTTATGGCGGAATTGCCGGAGGTTTCACTCTAGAAACCGAGCAATTTTATGGGTATTTTGCTGGTGATACAGCATTGTTTAGCGACATGGCGTTAATTTCAAAACATAGACGTTTAGATTTTGCGATTTTGCCTATTGGTGGAAATTTCACCATGGACGTACAAGACGCCATTGAAGGTGCAAAATTATTAGGGGTTAAGAAAGTTATTGGGGTTCATTATGATACATTCGGATACATTGTAATTGACCATCAAGCCGCTATTGAAAATTTCAAAAATTCAGGTATAGAGTTAATATTAATGCCAATAGGCAGTTCAATCAAAATCTAAATTTAAAATGGGAAAAATAATCGCAATTGCAAACCAAAAAGGTGGCGTAGGCAAAACCACTACAGCCATCAACCTAGCAGCAAGTTTGGCTGTTCTTGAATTCAAAACCTTGTTGGTTGACGCCGATCCTCAGGCAAATGCCTCTTCTGGGGTTGGTCTTAATCCAAAGAATGTAAAATTTGGTTTGTATGAGTGCTTGGTGCAAGATATCAAGCCTACCGATGTGATTATTTCTACCGAAACTCCTTATTTAGATTTAATGCCTTCTAACATTGATCTTGTTGGTGCTGAGATTGAATTATTGGAAATGCCCAACAGAGAAAGAATGATGGACGGTGTGTTAAAATCTGTTAAAAATCAATACGATTTTATCATCATCGATTGCTCTCCTTCCCTTGGCTTGATTACTACAAATGCGCTGGTTGCGGCGGATAGCGTAGTTATTCCTGTACAATGTGAGTATTTCGCTTTGGAGGGACTTGGGAAGCTTCTGAATACAATTAAAATTATTCAAAACCATTTGAACAAACAACTTGAAATTGAGGGCATTTTATTGACAATGTACGACAGTCGTTTGCGTTTGTGCAATCAAGTGGTTGAAGATGTAAAAACACATTTCCAAGACATCGTATTTGACAGCATCATTCAAAGAAACACAAAACTTGGGGAAGCTCCAAGTTTCGGTATGCCAGTAATTTACCATGATGCAGACAGCAAAGGCTCTATAAACTATTTAAATTTAGCCAAAGAAATATTGGTGAAAAACGGATTAATCAAACCTACAGAAGAAAGCGTATTGGCATGACACAAGCTATAAAAAGAAAAACAGGATTAGGTAGAGGGCTTAGTGCACTTTTAGAAAACGCAGATCAAGAGAACCCTCAAAGTGAAAATAATAACGTAGGTTCTGTTGCCATGATTGCGTTGGTCGACATTGAAGCCAACCCTTTTCAACCCAGAACAGAATTTGATGTAATTGCATTAGAAGAACTCAAGCAATCTATTGAAGTTCACGGGGTTATACAACCTATCACCGTGAGAAAAATGGGGTATGATAAATACCAATTAATTTCAGGGGAAAGAAGAACTAGGGCTTCTATTTTGGCAGGATTAACACAAATTCCTGCGTTCGTGAGAACTGCGAATGATCAAGATATGCTCGAAATGGCATTGATTGAGAACATTCAAAGGAGCGACTTAAATGCAATTGATGTTGCAATGAGTTATAAACGACTCATTGATGAGTGTAGCCTCAATCAAGATGCACTTGGTGAACGTGTTGGAAAAGATAGAACCACTGTAAACAATTATTTGCGTTTGTTAAGACTCCCTGAAGAAATTCAATTGGGTATCAAACAAGGTAAATTAAGCATGGGACATGCTAGGGCTATGATCAATATGGAAAATATTGATGATCAACTTGAAATGTTCAATGAAATTGTGAATCAAAATTTAAGTGTTAGAGATGTTGAAGGTTTGGTTAAAGCAAAAAAAGCCAATCCCAATACCACTTTTGCAATAAATGGAACTGATTGGGATCCAGAAATTGATAGAATTACAGAAGCTTTTTACAAAAAATTAAATGCTGCTGTTCATTTGAAATCAGGAAGTAAAGAAAAAGGAAAAATCATTATCTCCTACAAAAACAAAGAAGATTTGGAAAGAATTTTAAATCTTATTAAAGATTAATGAGATTCAAAAAATTATATCTGTCTTTCATTGGCATGTTTCTTTTCATGTTGAATGTTGATGCTTCAATCAACTTTTCACACAAAGATTCTACAAAAAAAGATTCAGCTATAACACCTTTTCACTCTCCTAAAACTGCCACCATATTAGCGCTCGCATTACCTGGTGCTGGTCAAATTTACAATCAGAAATATTGGAAAGTTCCTATTGTATATGGGGCTTTGGGTTATTCAATTTATTCCTTGATTCAGAATCAGAATTCTCTGAATGAAATGAATGATACCTTTAGAAATATGTATGCTAGGGGAATCACTCCGTCTAAAATCCTCACAAACCAACGTGATGGCTATAGAATAAATCGAGATGTTTCAATTATTGCATTGAGCGTAGTTTATGTGCTTCAAGTAATTGATGCAACGGTGGATGCTCATTTTTTCAAATTTGACATTAACCAAAATTTGTCGGCTCGAATTGCACCAACTCCCACAACTTTTCTTAGTTTTAGTTATAAACTACAATGAATCGTATAGATCAAATTAAAGCTTTTTTGGAAGACACACCAAACGACCCATTTTTGCATTATGCAATGGCTCAAGAGTTGTATAAAATGAATTCAAAAGATGAAGCCTTGGCCAAATATCTCGAACTCATTGAGAAATTTCCCAATTATGTTGGTACTTATTACCATTTAGGGAAATTGCAAATTGAACTAAAAGATAAAGTATCGGCTATGAGCACTTTTGAACTTGGAATTTCAATTGCCCAAAATTTGAAAGATCAGCACAGCTTAGCGGAACTTCAAAGTGCTAGGTTAGAACTACTTTATGACGATGACGATTGAATAATTGTTTAAACATTTACCTATTTAACAAAAAAAGGTGCGATTCTCGCACCTTTTTTTGTTAAAATGAGATTGAGAAACGTTTAGTCTCTGCTTTGCAATTTTGCCAACAATCTTAAAATTTCAAGATACAACCAAATCAAAGTAGCAAGCAATCCAACACTTGCAAACCATTCCATGTATTTTGGTGCACCTTGCTCAGCTTGTTGTTCGATGAATGTGAAATCCAAAATCAAATTAAAAGCTGCAATTCCAGCTACCACAGCTGAAATACCAATTGATAACATTGAGCTACCAGCATAAAAATTAGACAATGAATGTGCTCCAAAAAGATTCATCACCATCATAATCATGTAAAACAAGCCAACACCCATTGTTGCAAACACCAATACTTTTGTGAACATTGGAGTTGCTCTCAACAAACCACTTCTGTATGCCAAAAGCATGATAGCAAATATCAACAATGTAATACCCACAGCTTGAATTACAATTCCAGGATACATCAATTCAAAAAACATTGAGATAGAACCCAACAATACGCCTTCAGCGGCAGCATAAATAGGGGCCAAATATGGAGACCATGATTTCTTAAACATCATCACCAAAATTGAGATAAATCCAATGATTAAACCACCAATCATGTAACCTTGCACCCCGTTGTTGATTGCATAGCTCATTCTGTCAACGGCTTCCATTGAAGCTACACCAGAAAATTTGTTCCAAACCCATAAGGCTGGCACCAACAATGTTGCAAAAAGTAAAATGGATTTGTTTACGGTTCCACTTACGGTCATTGATCCTTCGTATGACGTGCTTCTTGCACTATCAAATACTTTTTCGGAAAATAATGGACTAGACATATTCTATTTTTTTATTAATAATTCAATTATACAATATTTTATCTTAACAAATGTAAAGTTCCGTTGAATTGATAAATTTTATCTTTATAATCTTTAAACTCCACTTTATAAACGTATACCCCAGATTGTGACATAGTACCTTTATAGGTCCCGTCCCACCCTTGCTGATAATCATTTGTTTCAAATATTTTTTCACCCCAGCGGTTATAAATGGTAAATCGATAATCTTTCCCTCCAGAACATTCTGGTTTAAAAATTTCATTTCTTCCGTTTTCATCAGGAGTGAACGCGTTTGGAATAAAAATGATGGGATCATAATACAATACAATATCATTGCTCCATGAAATACGATTTCCGTTTAATTCGTAGGCCTTAATTCTGTAACGCTGCCCATAATGATCTGTACCATTACTGAAACTGTCGGTCTCAGGAATAGGATAAGTATTATAAAGCACATAACCACTCTTATCTTCCAATTGACGGTATAATTCGTATCTTTCTACCCCATTGTTCCAGCCCAAATATGGCGAAAATGTAAATGCCATGCTCAAGGGACCTGTCTTTTTACCTGTGAGTAAAATACTCGTGTTGATATTGGAATAAACAGAATCTCCGCATTCATTCAGCGTAACAAATCTATAATCGTAAGCAAAATTGTCAACAGATGCACTGTTGTCATTGAACAACGTATCGTTATATGGTGTATTCCCAATGTCCCAAAATTCTGACAAACCATATTGCCTTCTTTGAACAATCAAATTCCTTTGGTTTCTTGGAGCCTGAATCAACTCATATTGTATAACGTTCGCTCCATCTTTCATTGGCGGAGGTGAAACGGTAACCCATTTGCTGATGATTTTTGGATTGTCGTAAAAAATTACGCGAACCAAGGTATCTCCCAAACATCCCTTATCAGAAATTTCAACCACTGAGATTTTTTTAATTGGTGCCAATGAGTCCCATTCTACGATTCCTAATTTAGAAGTACCCGGATTGCTTGTGAATTTACCACCAACCAAATTCCAAGAATATGTGCTGCTCGCAATTCCATTCAGTTGATAAACGTATCCACCTAAATTTGGAAAGCAAATCACACTATCTCCAAGCAATGGAGTAAAAATTGGTTTAGGATTGATAGTTTGATTGGTGTTGTACCAAGGTCCAATACAACCACATCTTGATATTTGACGGGCTTTAAAAGCAAATGTTCCAAATTTATTGGTTTCA
>CAZBMF010000040.1:0-19229 GCA_964492925.1 uncultured Rhizobium sp.
ATCATTTCGGCCCTAGAAAAGATCTCGAAAGTGGCGAAATTTATTTGGAAGATAACTTTAAAAAGAAATTGCCTTTAGGTACCTTTTTAAGGTTTTAACTTTTCTTTTTAGAAGAAAAGAAGGCTAAAATTGCCGATAATACAACCCCTTGTGCAATGTTACCGTAAATCATGGTGTTTCTGTAATTATCGTGATTGAAATAGGCCATCGCTTGAGTGGTAGTTTGCATTTTGCGTGAAGTGGTGTATTGAATCATTGACTGATAAAAGTTAGGATTTAGAATGGTTTCAAAAACCCACAATGCAAGAGGACTAAAAAGGGCAATAAATACAGTGCAAATAAGTCCGAATCCAAATGAATTCATGTAAGTTACAGTGCCACCTGAGCTTTTTCTGTAGCTGGTAATCCCTCTGTTAAAAATTAAAAAATATGGGATGATGATTAAGTTGCTAAAATATTGATGGTATTGAATGTTCACATCGTGAAACCCCAACAATTTTTCTAAGGCGAGCCAAGCAATGGTGGCCAATAAAAACCAAAGAGCAATAAAGATTGATTTACGCAAAATCATAGTTTTGGGTTTAATTTTGGTAAATCTATGTGAAACGTAATTAAATGAGGCTAAAAACTTTGTGAATGATATTCACATTTAGTTATTGCTGTCTAATCCACTTTGCAAAATCTTTCCAAGTTGGCTTTTTCCCGTACATTAATATACCAATTCTGTATATTTTGCCTGATAACCAAACAAATAGGATAAATGTTGCAAATAAAATGGCCGCGCTCATGAGAATTTCAGACCATGCTACTCCAAAAGGGATTCTTACACACATCACCACAGGACTTGTAAACGGAATCATTGAAAATACTTTGGCTAATTGTCCATTAGGTGCTTGAAATACAACAGATTGCGCAATGATAAATCCAAATACCAACGGTAAACTTATGGGCATCATAAATTGTTGAACATCTGTTTCTTGGTTAACAGCAGATCCAACTGCAGCAAACAAACTGCTGTAAAGTAAATATCCCCCAATAAAGAAAATGATAAAAACGGTAATGATTTGACCATAAGGTAATTGTGTGATTCCTGACAAGAGGTCATTTTGTTCCATTGCTTGTTGCACGGCAACTTGTCCAGGTCCAGATTTTGGTAATTGGTTGAGGTTACTCATTGATTTTCCAAAGAATGTAGATAATCCAAGAACCAATGTTATGCTGAGAATAATCCACCCGAGGAACTGGGTTAGGCCTACAAGAGCAACTCCTAGAATTTTGCCCATCATCAACTCAAATGGTTTCACTGAACTGATAATAACCTCTACGATGCGGTTGGTTTTTTCTTCCATGGCGCTTCTCATAACCATAGAACCATAGATGAAAATGAAAATATAAATCATGAATGCCATAATGAAACCGATGGCACTTTTAATTTCGGTGTTGCTTTTTTGTTGATCTCCATTTTCGTTTGATTCAATCATCGAAATACCCCCTTGTACTTGTGTACTATCAATTTTTTGAGGAGAAATTCCCATTTCCTGAAGCAATATTTTTGATAGTTCAGATTTGATATGGGCGTTTATTTTTTCTTTTTGAGTGAGGGACAATGTCTTCTCAACAATGAGTTGTGTACTGTCTAAGATATGAATGTCTTTGTCGGCCACAATGAGCCAACCTTGAACCTTGTCTGACGCCAAATCTTCTCGGATTTTGTCAAGTTCTACGGTGCCTCCAGGCGGGATATTGGGTTCGTTGATTAATTCAAAATGTTCAAAATTGCGTTCAATTTGATTTATTTTAGGATTGTCTGAGCTTAAATAAATACGTTTTTCAGAGTTGTCTTCTGCGCCGGTTGTAGCAAAATAGGCTGCGCCACCGTAAAATAGGGCAATGAGCAAAGGCGCTAAAAACGTCATGATGATAAACGTTTTATTTTGGATTCTCACCAAATATTCTCGTTTTAAAATGACCCAAATATTTTTCATGTTAGTTGGCGGTTACAAGGTTTACGAATATTTGATGGATGGAAGGTAGATTTTCTCTAAATCCAACGATTTCGTGATTGTTTACAAAATATTTCAATACGTCGGATGTTTTTTCATGGTTTGAAGAATGAACCACAACATCCCAATTACCAGATTGATTTGGTTGCATGTTTTTTACTTCAAAGGGCAATGTCATTTCAGGTTTTTCTTGGAACTCAACAACAAATTCATTGTTAAAGTACTGTTTACGAATTGCATGAATTTGTCCCTCAAGAATTTTGTTGCCTTTATGAATGATAGCAAGCTTGTTACACAATTCCTCTACGTTGTCCATTCTATGCGTTGAAAATAAAATGGTGGTTCCGTTGTTTTTGAGTTCTAAAATCAGGTTTTTAATAAGGTCGGCATTTACTGGGTCAAAACCGCTAAATGGCTCATCCAAAATGAGTAGTTTTGGTTTATGAAGGATGGTGCTGATGAATTGGATTTTCTGAGCCATGCCTTTGCTCAATTCTTCCATTTTTTTGTTGGCCCAATCGAGGATTTCCAACTTTGTCATCCAATATTTTACTTCATTTTTGGCTTCATGCTTTGTGAATCCTTTCAATTCCGCAAAGAAAAGGAGTTGGTCTACCACATTCATTTTTTTATAAAGTCCGCGTTCTTCTGGCATGTAGCCAATTTGTTTTATGTGCTTTGACGAAAGTGGTTCTCCGTTTAGGAATATGGTTCCTTTGTCGGGGCGGGTAATCGTAGACAACATTCTTAAGAGAGTTGTTTTCCCAGCACCGTTTGGTCCTAACAATCCGTAGATTTCGCCTTCGGGAATTTCTAAATTGATGTTGTTGTTAACACAAACATCGTCGTAGTATTTGTAAACGTTTTCAACGTGAATAAAAGTGCTCACGTTACAAACGTATGTAAAAGCAAGTGTATTTTACAAGGTGTTCGATGAAAATACAGGAATATCGATTGAATAGCATCTTTTTGAATGTCAATTCATGTGATATTGGTTAAATTTGAAAGTATGAAAACCAGACTCACTTTCCTTTTTATTTGGTTGTTGCATTGGAGCTTGTATTCGCAGACTTATTCGTTGGAAAACAAGACAAGACTATCAGATACATTGTCTGAATCTTCGGGTTTGATACAAGTTAACGGCAAATTTTTCACGCATGGCGACTCTGGTGATGAACCCAATATTTATGAAATTGATACTTTTTCTGGATGTATTAAATCTATTTATAAAGTACCGGGAGCCACAAATATTGATTGGGAAGAAATCACTTACAACGATAGTTTTGTGTTTATAGGTGATTTTGGTAACAATGCTGGCAATAGGAAGAATTTGGTTATTTACAAATTGAAAATTGTTGATCTCTTGAATTTAGATACCATGGCAAAGGTTGGTGAAATTGCGTTTTCTTATGCCAATCAAACTGATTTTTCCAATAAAACGTATCAAACCAATTTTGATGCAGAAGCAATGATAGCAACAGATTCGGGGTTGTTTATTTTTACCAAAAATTGGGGGAATTTTAAAACATACGTTTACAGATGTCCAAAAGAAAAGGGTAATTATTCCATTCGATTGGTTGATAGTTTCAATGTTGGGGGATTAACCACAGGTGCATCTTATTTGAAAGGGGCAGACCAATTGGTTTTGTGTGGGTATACTTTTAATGCCCCATTTGTTTTGGTTTGTGATTCATTTTTTAATAAAGGATTTTTTAAGAAGGTTAAAAAACAAGAATTTGATCAAATGGGGAATATTCAAATAGAAGCGGTTGCACATTTGAATTCGCGTGTCTTTTTAACTAGCGAAAAATTGAATCAAAATGCAACATTATTTGAATTGAAATCGAAAGAAAATGTAAATAATAGGATTATTTTACCTTCACGATCCATGCAATTTTCGATTGATTACTTTGCAAATAGATTGAAATGGGATGCAAAGTATCAAATCAAAGAGGCACGATTGTTGGACATCAATGGGCAAGAATTGCTGAACGAAGGAGGAATTGATTTGTTTAGTAACAATATGGATATAAGTGGATTGAAAGACGGAGTTTATGTTTTTTGTGGGGTGGATATTTATGGGAAAGCCACTCAATTCAAATTTGTTTTGAATCATTAATTTTTAGTTTTTGATTTTTTGTTGAGATTTTACTTTTGTTTTTCATGTATTTGTTTATCTTTGTTTGTAGAAAAATTTCTACAAAAAAGAAAAAAATATGAGAATTCACGTCATCGATAGTGATAAACACGATGCCCAAATTCTTACGTCACAGCTTTCAAATGGATTGGGTGACTGCTTAGATTCCTTAAATGAATACAAAACTTGGCACGAGTTTATTGAAAATGAATTAATTAAGGATCAATATACGGTAGTATTTTTACCCGTAAACATTATGACAGACAGCAAAAATGCAGAGGCAATTGCAGATTTGGTCTATCGAAAGTGTTGTTTAATTGTATATCATCCTACGTATGATTATACCATTCAAGCCATTAAGACAGGTATTTATGATTATTTAATTTCCCCATTTAAAATGGGTGAATTGAGAGAATGTTTGTGCCGGTTGGTACAGAAATACCAATGCGATAAATCTACGTATAACATCATTTTAAGGGATGCCAAAGGCTCTCAAGTGATTCCTTTGAAGAATATCAGTCATATTCAAGCCTTTGGTGCCTATTCTAGAATTTATAGCATAGATAAAGAGTATTTCATTTGCAGAACATTAAAATCATTGGAAGAAGAAATTGGTGAGCCTTTTATTCGAATTCACCGCTCTTTTATGGTGCATGCCGGCCAAATAAAATGTTACAACATCAACACGGTTACTCTTATCAACAAACAAAAACTCCCAGTTTCAAGAACCGGGAGAGTTAAATTGATTGCTGAGATTCCTCAGTCAATCATGCAAAGTGTGAGTTGATTAATTTGATTTTACTATTTTAATCGGTTTCAGATTGTTGATTGTTATCAAATAAATGCCATTTGGTAATGTTTCAATATTGATTACAGGGTTTGATGTATTGAAAGTTTGTGTTTGCACCAATTGGCCTTGTAAATTTGATATCCTTAGAGTTGCATTTGTTGGAGCATTGAGAATTTGGATGTTTGAATTCGTTGGATTTGGGAAAACGGAAATTTCATTTGTGAGATTTTCAGTATTGAGCATTCCAAAGGCTACCATGTTGGAGTATATTACCTGTGATGAATCCACACAATCCGTATTTGCTTTTATGCCAATGAAATAACGATTTGACCCACTTGGTGGATTTAAATCACTATATGATTTTACACTAGCCGCAACGGATGCAATTGGTTGAAAACTGCTTCCTTTGTTGCTTCTATATATGATGTATGTGTTTAAAGGATAAATACCTATGTAATCACTCCAATTTAAGTTATTTTCTCCTGATACCCCTAGTGATGCGGTCAAATGCAGGGTAGTATGTGCGTAATATTTACTGTTTTGTGATTCGCCTCCACAAGAGTCTACCGCTGCGATGTAGTATGTAAATGGCCTTTGTTTAGGATTTGAAAAAGAATCAATAAAAAAATTAGGGTCACTGTAAGCTTGGCTTCCAATTAAATCAAACTCGCCCGCGAAATTAGATTCACGATAAAAATTATATGAAACAATGCCCGCTCCTGAATTCTTTTTCCAAGTCAATTTATTTCTACCAGTTACACTGTCAACAGAAACCATACACAGATTTTGAATTGGAGCTGTCTTAACAGTAACATTTATTTTATTCGAATAGCCAGCACAATTTGAAATAGAATCGTATACATACACAAAATAAGTTCCGGAATATTTGGCGGTAATTTTTTTAACATTGTTTTGATAGTATGGCGACCAATAGTATTTGGATCCCGCTAAATTGGTAGTCAATTCTAAACTTACAGAATCTCCTTCACAAACAATGGTGTCTGTAAGACTTTTGATTTTTACGTCCGCAAATTCAACAAATGTAACCTTGATCACGTTTGAAGTATCTTTACAGCCGTTTTTTGAAATTGCAGTGGCAAAGTAATTGCCAGTTTTGTCAACGATAATTGAATTCGTTGTGTCTTTGGTATTCCACTTAAATGGCCCGTATGAATAACAGTATAAGTAGGTTTGTTGTCCTTTGCATAGTTTAATTTCATCTGCTTCCGGAAATGCAGAAACAGAAAGATAATTGTCATTCAGAGCTATATGGATTGTTTTACTCGTATCTGCACACCAAGAACTGTCAAATGCGTAAACTTGATAACTTCCCGATGACTCTATTGTGCGACTTCCCCCTACGTATCCGTCATTCCAATATAAATACACTGGATTTCCAGTATATGTCACCTTGAGCGTTAACTGTTTGTCACAAGTGTCAATATTGGTTTGTGACGTATTGATTTTTAAGTTGAATTGATTGGTATAACATTTAACACCTTGGGCTTTAAGTGATCCTAGTCCTAACGTGAGGAAAAGCAATGAAGTGAAAAAATTTAAATGTAGAGTTCTCATAATAAGTATTCGTTTGATAGAACAAAAATAAAAGCAACTTGTTTTGCTTTTTGTCATTTTATTGTCTGTTGAATGATTAGGAGATAACTGTTTAACAAGATGTTATATCCAATTTTTGCGCTTAAACCATTGTGCAATGAGTATGCTGATCAATAACATTATGGCTAATGTTCCAAAATAACCATATTCCCATTCCAGCTCCGGCATGAATTTGAAATTCATGCCGTAAATGCCTACCACAAAGGTTAATGGCATGAAGAAAACGGAAAATACAGTTAGTACTTTCATTACTTCGTTGGTTTTTTGGGAGGATACCGACAAGTAAACCGTCATGAGGTTGCTCACGTCTTCAAATAATTCGTCGTAAAACAATTCGAGTTTTTGTTGCAAGTCAACCGCATCCCTTAGTTCTTGTGAATTTCGGTGGTGCGATTTAATACCTGATAACACTTCGCGGGTTAACAGCAGTAACTTTTTACCAATACCACTTTTTCGTTTGAGGTAATACAACTCTTCTAAAAAGTTGTTTTTTGAATTCTTTAGAAAAATTTGATCTTCGATATTATCAATTTCCAACGCTAATTTGGTTTGAAGTTTTTCGTAGGTTTTTAAAACTCCTTTAATGACTTTTATGGCCAATTCATGGGTTGAGTCAATCGTTTTTTGCTCTTTACAAAGCTGAATAATAGCCTCAATAAACGGATGGGGAAGTCTATGAATGGTAATGATTTGGTCGTTGTCGATGAACATCGAGACCTTGGTAGAAATCTCCTGTATTGTATGTCCCTCATGATTATCAGCATGTAAAACACGAGTAACAATGAAATTAAGGGGTGTAGATTCCTCGAATTTGGGCAAGTGATCCGATTGCAAGCAATCGTCGATGTGCGCTTGATGCAGGTTCTTTTCTTTGCAGAATTTCCTAAAATCATCTGGATTGGGATTCTCTATGTCTATCCAAACTTTTTCGGTATTGCCCAGTTTAAACTCTCTAACGTTCATGGTTTGTAAATGTCGATAAAATTCGTTATATTCCTACTACATATCAATTTCTATATTTCTTTTTAGCGAGCAATGCGTCTATTGTATTTTGTGTTCGTCTGTCGCGGGTTTCTTGTTTCTTAGCTTCTGTAATATATTGAATGTATTCTCTTTTGCAACTGTAAGAAAGTCCCTCAAAAAAAATCTTGGCATCTTGATGCACTAAAAATGCTTGATTTAATTCAAGTGGGACAATCAATTCAGGTCTATCCGCTGGCGATTTCTTTTTGTCGAGGTAAGTTTCAACCCAATTGGGGGGCAATTCCCCGTATTTGAATCTCAAGGAACTCCAATTTTCATCGAGGGAAATTTGACTTACTGGGGTTAATTTGAAGGGAACCAATAGTTTCCAACTAATATCACGGTTTAAATCGGATTTGATATTGCCAGACTTTTTGGGGTAACTCATCCAAATCACCCTAGCTTGATAAAGTAATTCGGTATGTTGACCGATTAACGTTGTTAGTTCATTGGCATTGGTGGCCACAATCATCACCCAAGTAGGATTGTGGTCTTCATTTGACAATGGGAGCTCAATGTCAATTGCATGGTTTTGAGGGTTGATAATCAAGCAATTGTCGGATGGTAAAACGGCGAGTTTTTTAATTTCGAGGGACATTATTTCGACTTTGGAGATTTTTTTACCGACAACTTCAACAATTCTTCTTCCAACTTAAATAAGGTGATTTTTTGTATCAATTCTTTGGGCAGAGGTTCGTCAATTGGAAATTGAACGGCACCTTTTGACCATTTGTATGAACCAAATTCAGAATTGAACTTTTCTATTCCTGTAGCCGTAGGGTAAAATCCAATATGATGCTCATAGCCAGCAAAATAAACCAGTACAGATTTCATTTTATAGGCCGGCATTTTGTAGCTAATTACTTTTTCTGCCTCAGGTAGAACTTCTTCAATAATTGATTTTATTTCGTTCAATTTCAATTGAATGTGTTCTGGGAACTGGGAAATATAATCATCAATCACGTCTTTTTGGCTCATCGAATTGTGGGGGGGAATATCAAATTTCTGGGTAAAGATAATTGTAAATTTAAAATATTGGAATTTGACATTGTTTAGACTCATTAAAATGCTGTATTTTGCAGCATGTCTAACCACAAAATTTATCCATGTTTATGGTATAATAATCAGGCTCAAGAAGCTGTAAGTTATTATTGTTCAATATTTAAAAATGCCAAAGTGCTGAATGATCAAGGCATGATGGTGATTTTTGAATTGAATGACACAAAATTTATGGCCTTGAATGGTGGTCCTGCCTTTCAATTTAACGAATCAATTTCGATGGTTTTAAATTGTGAGGGACAAGAGGAAGTAGATTATTATTGGAATGCCCTAACCGCCGACGGAGGAGCTGAAAGTCAATGTGGTTGGTTAAAAGATAAGTTTGGTGTTTCTTGGCAGATTGTTCCTGTTGAACTGATGGAAACGGTAGGTAATTCGGATCCTGAAATTAGAGAATACGCTTTTCAAGCCATGCTAAAAATGAAAAAAATTGAAATCGAAAAGTTGTATAAAAAATGAAAAAATATACCTTAATATTCCTTTTAAGTTTCTTGAATTATGGGCCATTGTTGGTTGCTCAAGTATCTAGCTGTGAGCAAGTTCAAAAAGATGTGCTGACTGAAATTAACTTGGTTGAATCTTTCAATCAAAAGTATCAGGAAACCTTTGCCGATATGTCTGATTCACTGCGAATTCATAATGAGTTATTAAAGCAGAATTTGGTATATTTTATTGAGTCTGGCGGTTACAAAACTTGTCCAATCAATTTCCCAGCATTGAAATTTGTTCAGTCACCAGATCAAAATATGATGGCTGTTTCGTGGAACACTCACATGGGTGGTACCATGATAGACTTTGCAAGTATTATTGGCTATGCTCTATTGGATGGAACAATACGCACCAAACGAATGGAACCAGAATTTCAGGGTGTTGTTGAAAATGACAAGATTTTTATCGATAAAATTTATACCATTAAAAACAGGAAAAAAGAAACGATTTTCTTGGTTACTTCACATGGACAAGGAAGTACATTGACGCCATATTTTTCAATGGCTGCTTATAAAGTGGGTGCTGAATTAATGAAGGTGCCAATTTTTGCAGGTCAAACTGAACTGTCTGTTAACTTTGATTATACCAATGACAACACAAGTTACCTACCCAAAGATTTCAATGGGATTCAATTTTTGAAAAAAGGAATGTTTGTTCGAAAACCAATTTCCGAAAAAAATGGTGTGTTCAAGGGCCGATATGAAATTTATAAATTCGATGGTTCTAAATACTTTAGAATGAAGTAATTCACATATACTGAATGATTCGCAAGATTTTGGATTTTTTGAAGGGTGTGTTGTCTCAAATCACAGTGAAACGCATTGCTTTCAAATCCCCATTTTTGTTCTTGTTTCTGTATCTAATAATTGGTTTTGCAACTATCAAGCAATATGGATTGCCCATCGATGATTTTACCCAATATGTCATTGGAAAGGTAAACTATGAATATGTGGTTGGCGAACGCCAAAATGAACAAATTGAAGAGGGGATGCGGTATTATGGGCCTGCATTTGAAACCCTTTGTTTTGCAATAGATTGTGAGTTTGATGAAGAGCCTCAACCCACTCAAAAATGGGGGATGAGACATGGATTGTTATTCCTGCTATTTACAATTGCCCTAAGTTTTTTATTCTACTTGGTTAGGAAACTGTACCAAGATGAGAGAATCGCGTGGATCATCATGCTTATGTTGGCTTTTTATCCGCGAATTTTTGCCGATGCCCATTATAACTCAAAGGATACCTTGTTTTTATCATTGGTTACAATTGCCTCTTTTCCATTGATATTAGGACTGCAATCCTTGAAAATACGACATTTTATCATTGCTGGAATTGTGTTCGGATTGGCTGCCACCATCAGGGTTTCTGCATTTTTTGTTATTCCATCGGTGGTTTTGGTTTTGCTGTTTGCGTTGAAGCAAGCACCTAAAATTTGGGCTAAATCACTAATCGGTTTGATTGTTTTTGTGGGATTTTGGTTTTTAAGTTATTATGTTTTCTTTCCGGCATTATGGAAACATCCAATTTCTGAATTCATTACTTTGATTAAACGGATGCAAGAATTTCCTTGGCCAAATGAAACACTTATTGCGGGTCAATGGGTTGGTCCCAATAGCACCGTTTGGTGGTATTTACCCCTGTGGTTTGTAATGACCATGCCGGTGGCATATTTGGTTTTGTTTTTGGGATCTTTAATTGCCGTTGTTATGTCCCTCAGAAGAAAAATAGACTTACTCAATGTTCGCAATAGATTTTTATTATTTCTCTCTGTTTGGTTTTTTTCTACAGTTCTGTATGTGGTTTTCACCAAACCCAATTTATACGATTCTTGGCGGCAATTTCAATACATGATTGTTCCGTTTTTAATACTGATCGGTATTTTTTTACAACGGATTCTTTCTAGGAAATATGTGCTAACAGGGTTGAAGCTTATGTTGCTTTACCAATTGGGTATACTTGTATATATGAATCCATTTCAGCAGGTTTATTTCAATGAATATTATTGGATTTTTGGCAAAACACATACTTACGATCAAGATTATTGGCATGTTTCAACTGAACATTGTGTGGATTGGTTGGATCAACAAAAATTCAATAAACCCATTTATTTGTATACCCGGAAATCGAACGCCGCTTGGTTGAATTTGTTTTTTTATCAAAACAATGCATCACGACAGTTTTTTGCCACAGATTCTGTTGAAAAGGCTGATTATGAGATTGTTCCAGTGAGAAATAATGAGTTTTACGATTCTTCTAAAAATGAAGTTTATTGTGTGAAACCACTAAAAGATACCATCGCCAGAATCATTAAATTGAAATAAATATTATATGTCTATTCAAATTCGCAACTACCAAAGTGCTGATAAAAGTCAATGCTTAGAAGTGTTTAAAAGCAATTGTCCGCAATATTTTGATGTGGCAGAATATGAACTGTTTGAAAAATGGTTGGATCATCAGGGAAATAATGATTTGAAATATGTTAGTCCGACCTACAATGATGCCAAGTTGGATGTTTACATGGTTTTGTGCAACAATAAAAATGAAATTTTGGGATGTGGCGGATATTATGTGCTAAAAGATGAGTCGGAAGCGAGGTTAGCTTGGGGAATGATTCATCGCGATTTTCATGGGGAGGGACATGGACGGCAGCTTTATAATTTCCGTGAAAATGATATATTTACGAGGTTTCCCAAAATTAAAATCACTCTGGGTACAAGTCAGCATACCTATGCATTTTATGAAAAAATGGGAATGAAAGTGGTGGAGATTATCCCTCAAGGATATGGGCCTGATTTAGATCAGGTGAATATGGAAAAGCTTTAACGGTTTTTGAGTTGCTTTCCCATCCAATATCCGAGAAAAGCAAATGGAACATAGGCTCCAATGAGGTCTGTTAAATTAAACCACATGGGTGATGGCAGTTGATAAACCATCATGGCACCACCAATAAAAAATTGGATTGCAATAATGAGCGATAAGAGTTTTTCTCTTGAAACAGCGATTAAAGTTGCAATTAACGCGCCCACAAAAGTGCCAAAACCATGTGCCAAAAAAGGCATGAGAAAATGCTTGGGTTCCATCAACGGCATTGCAGCAATCAAACCGGCTTCGGTGGTGAGGTTGGCCCCTGGAGGAGGAGGGATGATGGCACTGCTAGACATGATAATCGCCATATTAACAGAACCACCAATAAGTATACCTATTAAAATTCCGAGTGTATTGCGAACTATGGGTTGATTCAAATTCATGTTTCGAAAATAGTCATGTTTGGGTTATAATTTTTGTATATTGTGAAAACGTCAAAAAAATGTTGTTGTTTTGACACTTTATGGAAAAAATAGTTGTTAAAGTTGAGGTTCTTGGCACTTTAGAGAAAGTTTGGGATGCATTTACCAATCCTGAACATATTGTACATTGGAATTTTGCAGGTGAAGATTGGCATTGTCCTTCAGCAACCAACAATTTAAAAGTTGGAGGTGAATTCCATTATCAAATGTCGGCAAAAGATGGTTCTTTTGGGTTTGATTTTACTGGGATTTATGATGTTGTTGAGCCCATGAAACATTTTCAATACCATTTGGCAGATGCTCGTGTGATTTTAGTTGATTTCGAAGAGATCAACGGAGCCATTCTAGTCACAGAAACTTTTGATCCTGAAACTGAAAACCCCGTTGAAATGCAACAAATGGGTTGGCAAATGATTTTGAATAATTTCAAAAAACACGCCGAAAGCATTTAATTTACTTTGTAATCCAGCCCCAAAACCTTTGATGCAGTTTGGGAATGAAATGTCCCATCAATGGCACTAAAATTACTGTGAATATGAGTGTTTTTAGCAATTGAGGAAATTCTTTAATTAAAGGAAATACGAGAGCAAACATGATGTTGATGACTGGGTAAACAAATAGCCAGCTCACCAATAACAATTTCCATTTTTTAGGTTGAGGTTGTGGGTTCATGATCTGCAAAGATATTGCTATCCTTACTTGGGCAAAAGCTCTTTTTCGATGATTTCTTGGAATGCATTTTTTGGAAGTGCGCCAGCCTGCATCATGGGTTGTTTATCTAGTGGAATAAACAACAAACTCGGAATGCTCCTGATTTGAAAAACATACGATAAATCTTGCTCCACCTCGGTATTTACTTTGTAAATGGTGATATCTGGATATTCATCGCTCAATTCTTCTAGAATCGGTCCAACCACTTTGCATGGTCCACACCAATCGGCATAGAAATCTATGATTGCAGGTTTGGATCCCTTGAATTTCCATTCAGAATTTTGAGTGTAATCGAAAATTTCATCAATGAACATCTGATTTGTGAGTTGAATGGTTGCCATAATTGTTTAATTTGATGCAAAGTTAAACTGAGCGATTTGAATTGTCTGTGATATTTGTCGCACAGCAATTATTTCAGCATTTTCTTTAATTTGCAGTGTGGAACATCAATTTACGGAAATTGAACAAATAGGTCAAGATCAGTTGCGGAATTTGCAAAACATTTCGATAAAAACTTTTGCAGAAACCTTTGAAACTTCTAATTCTGAACAAAATATGCAGGATTATATGGGAACTGCATTTTCAATTTCTAAACTGGAACAAGAACTCCAAAATCCTCTTTCGCACTTTTATTTTATTCGAAAGGGAAATGAAATCTGTGGTTATTTGAAGTTGAATTATTGCGAAGCCCAGTCTGAAATTCGCGATGCCAATGCCATGGAAATTGAGCGAATTTATGTCCTTCAAGAATATCAAGGAAATAATTTGGGCGGTAAACTGATGGAATATGCCATACAGTGTGCCACTGAAAGAGGTTTAAAGTATGTGTGGTTGGGAGTTTGGGAACATAACCTAAAAGCCATTTCATTTTATGAAAAGCTTGGTTTTACTCGGTTTGATCAGCATGTTTTCCAAATGGGAAATGAAGCACAAACCGATATTTTAATGCGCCGGTTCGTTTGATTGACTTGCTTTTTGTCCCTCAAGAATAATGAGGTTTAATTCATTTAAGTCAATGTCATTCAATTTTTTAAACTTAATGCAATATCCAGTAATTTTGGCTTTCCCCAGTTTGTTTCCTGCGAATTGCGCCAAATCAAGTTTGCCGCGAATGCCCATGATGTAAATTGAAATACCGGCAGTATTGGCACACAATCCGATTTGATAAAACGTGCGCGTTTTGCCAGATTTATAAGGGATTTCGCACTCGCCGTACCCAATATTGGGGTTGCTCACAACCTTGTTGTTGCTATCTAAACCCGTTTCGAACCAAAGTTTGCAATTTGGCATCCAAGAAAGCAGCAGTTGGTGCAAGGTGCGCATTCCCTGCTGTTTTTCTTGGGGTAGTGTGTCTAAATAATTGTTTATTTGAATGTTGAGGGACATTGACTGAGCAATGAAATTGGGTTAAGAACCAGGAAACTGCGACATGTCCATAAAGAAAATCTCCCAGGTATGACCGTCGAAATCTTCTAAAGTGCGTTGATACATGAATCCGTAATTACGGGGTTCATTGGGTTCAATTCCACCTGCTTTTAAGCCAAGTTCCATGGCTGAATCCACTTCCTGGTTGCTGCCCAATGACAATGAAAACAAGCCAGCAATGTGATTTTTGGTATCTGCGATGGGTTTTTGAGTAAAGCTTTGAAACTTTTCGTGGTTGAGCAACATTACATAGATGTTGTCACTCCAAACCATGCATTTTGCTGTATCATCAGAAAATTGGGGGTTTACAGTAAATCCAATTGCAGTATAAAAATCGGCAGATTTTTGCAAATCACTTACGGCTAAATTGATAAAGATTTGTTTTGACATAACTTTTCAAAGATGGGGTATGTGCCATGAAATAAAAAATAAAAGGAATCATATTTAGGTCAGAAAATTTGGCTGTAAACGTGATTGATTCCGTTTATTTAACAGTCACCAAAAGTTCACTTTTGAAAATCGAAACCGGTGAAATTACAGTTTCGTTATATGGGATACTTTTCGCATATCTTTCTTTCATGATATTTTTTACCGTTTGATTGGAAAGGTCAAAGTTTTTTAACTTTTCAAGCTTGCCAATTTCTAGTCCTGTTGACCGTTGATAGATTTTCCAAATCAACTCTGAACAATACATTTTTTCATCTGACCATTCAAATGTGAGGTCGTAGTTTTTGCCCTGAAAGGATTGTGCAATTTCCTTCATTTTGGCAATAACGTTGGAAGTAAGTTGTTTTTCTGCATTGATGAGTCGTTTGATCACAAATTTTCCATCTTTTCCTCTAGCAATCCATTCTTTTAATGGGGTGCGTTTTACTGGTTGAACAGCTTCAAAAACATACAATTCATGGCTGTCGCGAAAAATAATTCCGCAATGAGAGTATGGTGATTTTGTTGCAAGCTGAACAGCCTTGCTTTGGGCGGATCTGGAAGTTTGAAAAATAAGGTCTCCTTCTTTTATTGCTTCAATTTCTGCATGAAAGTTGTTATTCCGATTTTCAATTAATTTTGAATATTGAATAGCGAAAATCTGTTGCTGATTCGCAAAAAGTCCCTCCAAGATGGCAAATCCCAAAAATGCAAAAATGAAAATTGATCGTAAGGATTTCATTTGGTTATAAGTTCTTTATGGGGAAATTTTTGGGAATAGGTATTATTAGAGAAGAAAGAGTTTTTCTTTCAATATTGGTCATTTCATAAGTTACACTGTATTTCCCAAGATCCATGATGAGTTTGAAAAATGGGGATTGCAGTTTGCTCATAACTTTGTTGTAAAAGAAATCATGGTAGTTCGAATATAATTCTGGTTGAACAAAAGGATTTTCCGAATTGTAGTAGTAGGTCATGGAAACATTCTGTTTGCTGATTGTTTCTATTCCCGAAATAAAATATCCCTTATAATTTTGACCTGAAATAAACTCGTTTGGAAGGTCATTTTCTTTTGAAAGTTCAATTGCATTTGTTGAACAATTATAAGTATAAAGTGTGTCAATATTTTTCCATTTGGTGTAGTTTATGTTTGTTTTAGCATCATAAATACTGTATTCAAATCCTTTTTCACCACTAGATGTAAATTCTTTTTTATAACTACCATCTTTTAGAATATAAAATTTCATTTCCTGGCCAAATTTTTGGTTTTGGTATTTCTGGTAAAAAGTATTTTTGGATTGGATGGTGTTCACTGTGATTTTATAAGTCACTATTCCTTCAAACGATGCTTGTTTCTTTGTTTGGGCGCAACTTGTTGTAAGATAAATTATCACAAATAAAACCAAGGGAATTTTTCTAAAGATTGATATTTTGTGTGGTGAAATTCTCATTTGTGAAAGTATAGTTAATATTTGTCTACTTAAACTGTTTAAATTATTGATAAAGTACTGAAATTGGTATTTATACATAAAACGAAATTATACCGTATTTCTTTTTGAGGGATAATGGTTGCAGTAAGAAATTAGGTTCATAAAAAACACGGTTGGAGATTTTATCTAAAATACCTGAATAATCGGGATTTGAAACGTCCCATTTTACGTATAACAACAAATCCATCGGTATAGGTACCATTTGGTAGATTTTTTGTGAAAACCCGATATTGATTGTAAAGATTTAAGTCACTGTAAATGTAATTTGTAAACTCAATCATTTGTTTTTTGTAGGGAGTTGTATCATTTTGCTCAGTTGGTGTCCAATAAGATTTTATTGAATAATTATTCTTTGTGGAATTTTCAATTTTATAAGTTACCCCATCTAAACCTTGAGACCAGCCATTTATTTCATTCATGTCTGGAATGTTTTTAATGGATTGGAATTTTTGAAAAATGATTTTTGCCGTATCTGAAGTTAAATTCAATTTGTTGTAAATTAACTTGCTCTTTATTGTTTTTCGCTTTTCGGGTTTTATGTATGTGAAAGTGTAATTAATTACTTGTCCGCCATAAATTGTGTCGTTTTGCCATACTTCAATAATTTGTCTTTCGTTGTTAATGCGGTAAAATTCATCAAAAGAAGTATCCGATGTTAGTTGTTTGATATTGAATTTATTACAGAATTGTTTTTCGTGATGAATGTAATTATCAGGCATTTTTTTGGAAATATCCATAGATTTAATTTGTCCTTCTAAAATTATAGAAAAATTTAGCATGCTTAGAAAAACAAAATAGTGTATCAATTTGCGCATTTTAAAATTCCTCAAACGGGTTTACAAACGAAGTTAGTTATTTTATTGTTGGTCTGCAACTTGTGTTTGGTGGATATTCATAATGAAACCATTCATTGCATTGCACTTGAATTCTTGTTTTAAACACATTTTTTAGTACAATCAAGGGTTACAAACTCATCTAAAATGGTAATATACATTAAAAATGCATTAAATTTGCAGGACATCTTTACAAATGAAATCATTTAAAACTTTTATTTCTTTATCTCTTTTGTTGTTAAGTGCTTCTGCTTATTCTCAAGTTGGAATTGGTACAATAACCCCTAATTCATCGGCACAGCTAGAAGTGAAGAGTTCTTCAAAAGGCTTTTTGCCTCCCAGAATTGCATTGACTTCAGTTTCAGATAATAGCACGATATCTACGCCGGCAACAGGTTTGCTTATTTTTAATACAGCGTCTGCTGGAACAACTCCTTATAATGTTACTCCCGGTTATTATTATTGGAATGGCTCTAATTGGGTGCGTTTAGAAGACAATAGTTTAACCAAAGTTTCAGCATTGGTTGGTAGAGGAACTGATGTTACCTTGGGGAATTTAAAGGTGCGATTAGCATCGTCAGGAAATGCGAGTTTACAAGTTTCCACGGTATCTGGAACTTATTCCGTATATGGTAGTTGTTTTTATGCTGCAGGTGGAATGGGCTATTCGACTATTTACGGAAGTTCTCCATTGTCGGTTACTACAACCCCTGCCTATTTGAGTTCGGGATTGAGCTTTGCCACAGCTGGTTACAGAGATGAGTGGGTTGTTATGGATGTATCTAATTCAATTGCTTGGAGAATAACTTTAATTGTTGGTAATAGTTATCAAAATAACTTGATTACGATTGAGCGATTGCTTTGATCAAAATAATCCTCTTTATTATTTATTACTTAAAGAAATTAGAATATTTCTTTAGGGCTTTTTCTTTTTTGCTCCCCCAATTCGAAGAAAGATTCAGCTATATGATGGTTGAGTATGTTCCTATTAGGAAATTAAAGAGTTAAATATTGTTTAGTTTATTAAATTCCTCCTTTTTACTTTCAAACCATTTAGCAAAATCAGATGGCTCTTTCATCATCTTTTGCATTTCATTCATTGCATCAATATGTGAAGTATCTCCGTTTTGGAACATTTCCATTCCGTGTTTTTTACTTTGGTTTGCAATTTCATCAAAGGACTCTCCTGAAAATTCAAAATCACAAGCTCCGCCGAGCTGTTTGCAGGTCATTTTTTTCATATATTATTTGTATTTCATTGTTTTTCTTCCTTGTGTTGTTTCATTGTAATAGTTAGCTAAAAAACCTTCTGCAATTTGAGAAACTGTTCCATGATTTGAATTCCATGAATGATAAACTTCTTCTGCCCATTTTATGATAAGTTGAGCACATTCTTCTGCTGTTGTTGCCTTGGTAAAATCTTTTGTAGTAATTTTTCCTCTATTCAATGATGCTGGGGCTTTAAGAAACTCATTTGGTTTGTTTGATTTATATTTATTTAAGTAGTCGCTGAGAAGGGGTGATTTGTTGTAGTCCCATGTTTGCTTTTTTTTAAGTATTAAATGCAACCTTGTTAAATGAAAATGATTGCTCCATCGACCGTGTATTTCTGGGTGTTGCAAGGCATGAGCATCAACACTTAAAAATCTAAACAAATGATTTTTCGAATCGTTAAAATCTAAAAATGCAAGTCCATTGTTATAGTTTTCCATACATTCAAAAATCCCTCGTTGATAGTTTGCGCCACAAAATTGACACTTTCCATTATCATAAAGTACTACGTCATTTTTTGCGGCTTGGTCTATGAAGTCTTGCATGATTCGTTATTATTTATTGAGATAAGCAAAAGTCGACCCCAAATTACTGACATTTTAGATAACAAACAAAAAAGCCTCACATTTCTGTGAGGCTTTTTTTGGGGCTCCCTGGGCTGCCCCGATAGC
>CAZBMF010000040.1:19239-20725 GCA_964492925.1 uncultured Rhizobium sp.
CTTAACTTTCTGCACCGTCCCATTTGATTTATTCGCTAGCTTCATGATCTTCCTTAACTCATAGCCCTGTTTTAATAGTTTTGCAACGTTCTTATTTTCTTTTAGGAGTTGTTCATCTGATTTAATTTGGATACCTGTTTTGCGCCCTACTTTAATTCCGCTTTTGCGTGCAGCGATCTATGTGTCCGCTTTTTAAACGTTGAACGATGGTTCCCAAGAATCGGGCACAAAAAAAGCCTCACATTTCTGTGAGGCTTTTTTTTGGCTCCCTGGGCTGCCCCGATAGCTATCGCCCCGATACCTATCGGGGTCGAACCAATTTTGGGATGAATTGAGGGTTTATGCAACTTTGAACTATCTGTTTGTTCAAGTGGTGAATAATCGTGGATTTGTATTGATTCTAATTGGTTTAGCAATTTTGTGATGATAACTCTAGTAGCGGGGAAAGATCAAATTTCTAACTTCTTGGAAGGGTATGAATTGGTGGTAGAATTGTGGAAATATATAATGGATAGAAAAAAATCACTTTTTTTGTGGTTGTATTGCGTTTTTAGAAAATGTAATTATATCCGAGACAATTGTTATTTTTGCGAGCGATTAAATTAAAAATACAGCTGTAATTGCAAAAAGAATAAAGTGAAATAAAGTTTCACATAGCACTCCATTATTGTACAGATAAACGAAGGTTTGTTTCGGATATATACAAATGAGCGGCAACTCGGAACCTAAACATAGAATTACTTTGAATTAAATATGAATAAAACCAAATATTACAAAAAGTAACAAATATTAAATCAATAAATAATCATTGTTAATTAATGAAAACACTACTTCCAAACTTTAAAAGAACCTTTTCGATTGTTGGTTTTACATTCACCCTATTACCATTCAGCCTTTTTACCAAAGGATTAATGAAAAGTATGGCGGAGTTCAAAGTGCCTGAACTCATTCTGAATTCAGCTCATTATTTTGACGCAATACTTTGGGTTTATGTTCATATGACAGTAATTGGATTGCTCATATTAGTTATTGGATATTCTGTCAACGATATAAATAAGCAGAAATGGATAGCAACACTACTTTTTTTAGTAACCGCATTTTATACTTATTTGGATTTTCGGAGTGCTGATTGGGCTTTCGGGAATGCATTGTATAAAGGCGATTCTTCTATAGTTCCTGCTATTATTGGCTTATTAGTTAACTTGCTTTTTTTTCAATTAGTGATTCGACTCTTTACTCATAACGAATTTAAAAAGAAAAATATTGACGACAAACAGAGCAGCCGCTAACAGGTGTTTGTCTCAATGGCGGGTTAAGTGATTAATTGAACATTCTACCTCGCATCAACTTTTTGGTGTATTGACAGTTCTGTGCTCCGAAATCCGCCACTGCGCCAAGCGCCAAAACGTTAAACAACCTTACTGGGCTACACAAACTCTTCAATAATAATCTTCACATGAATTGGGGTCAAAAATCATTAGACATT
>CAZBMF010000041.1:0-5084 GCA_964492925.1 uncultured Rhizobium sp.
GAAATTTTTTGGGGGATAGGGTGTCGTAAGTTGTACCATTATTGGAGGTGTAAATGACTGTTCCTTTGGAGCCAGAAATCCAAATTTCTTTTTTCGGAGTGATGGACATTCCTCTAAACGATTGAGCAAGTGTATGTTTGACACTAAAAGACAAAATAATGGTCAAAATAATTTTGAAATAATTGAAAGACAATGGTTTTTTCATAAAATATTCACTTGTTAAAACAAAAGAAAGTTCTTTAATTTGTTACAAATTAAATCGCCTATGGATAAAACTACTACAAAAATTTTATTTTCGATCGACAAATTCGTGAATGCTGAAGAAGTTTTACAGGCGGCAGTAGCCGTTGCAAAGCGGAGTATGGTAGCATTAGAGTATGTTCAAACTGATGATTCTATTTCATTAGGGAGTGGTCATCAGGATGAAGTAAAGCGTGAATTTAAGTCAAAACATGGAGTGGAGCTTGGAATCACCATTGAACCAGGAGGATTTTGGAAATCCCTCACCAAAGCTGCAGAAAAGCTTGGTGCAACTTTGGTTGTAATTGGAGCTCAAGCAGTGAAAAGTGGATTACTGGGCGGTGGAATGACCTCTAAAGTATCTGGTTTTGATTGTCCTGTTTTGTATTTAAACTCAAATTCTACGTGGCAAACACCAAACGACATTATCATGCCGGTAGATTGGAATTCGGAAACCCGTCAAAAGTTCTCTCCTGTAGCACATTGGGCAAAAGTATTTTACTCAAATGTTCATGTAATAGGGGTGAAGCGCACTGAAGGTGGAGAGGAAGCCAAAATGTCGCACATTTATGCCATACAAGGGCATAATCACATGGTAGAGAAAGGTTTAAGGCCCAAAATTGAGGAATTAGAAGCCAATTCCGACATTGTAGCAACGTGCATGAATTACACCAATACATGCCGAAGCAAATGGTTGTCTGTTCTAAATACTTCTGAAGGTATTTTAAGAGTCAGTGCTTTCCAAAAGGTGTGTGAAGAGGCTACATTCCCGCTGTTAATTGTTCCATACCGTGAGCCAGTTGGCTTGGGTGGATCAGGCTATTAATCATTGAATTTGTCGACACATGAAAAGACGCCAAAAGCGTCTTTTTTTATGTATTCACATTTATTGTGAAATTTCATTATGAGAGATGAAGCAAATTAACGAAATTGCGACAATTATGGGCAACATCAGAACATTACAATCGTTTATAGAAAGTGGTACTACACCGGAAATATTATTTTGGGTAGGTTGTGCCGGAAGTTATGATGAAAGAGCACAAAGGGTGAGTAAGGCATTCGCCGATATTCTCAACAAAGCCAATGTTTCTTTTGCAATCCTAGGAGCGGAAGAAGGTTGTACCGGTGATCCAGCAAAAAGAGCTGGTAATGAATTCCTTTTTCAAATGCAAGCCATGCAAAATATTGAAGTTTTAAATGGTTACGGCGTTGAGAAAATAGTAACTGCTTGTCCTCACTGCTACAATACGCTGAAAAATGAATATCCCAACTTGGGAGGAAATTACGAAGTAATACATCATACCCAATTTATCAATGAATTGTTGAATCAAGGTCGTTTGGCTATTGAGGGAGGTGCTTTTGCAGGAAAGAAAATCACCTACCATGATAGTTGTTATTTGGGGCGAGCAAATGGGGTTTATGAAGCTCCAAGAATGGTGATGGAGAGATTGGATGCTGATTTGGTTGAAATGAAAAGATGCAAAACCAATGGTTTTTGCTGTGGTGCTGGCGGCGCTCAAATGTTTAAAGAAGCTGAAAATGGAAGTAAAGAAGTTAACGTTGAAAGGGTTGAGGAAGCCCTACAAACAGGCGCTGATATCATTGCTGTAAATTGTCCATTTTGTATGACCATGATGCGCGATGGTACCAAACATTTTGAAAAAGAAAATGAAGTTCAAGTTCTTGATATTGCTGAATTAATCAAAGACCACATTTAATATGCTGATACAAAATTTACCCGATCATTCCCGAGTTTGGGTTTTTGCGGCAAATAAAATTTTAGATGAATCTGAATTGAACGACGTGTCGTTGCTCATGAATTCCTTCGTGGCCCAATGGCAATCTCATGGTTCCGATTTGTTGGCTGGATTTCAATTGGTACACGATTGTATTCTCATTGTTGCAGTGGATCAATCTGTTGAAGCGCCTTCTGGATGCAGTATCGATAAAGTATTCAGGTTGTTAAATCAAACGAACATAGATTTTTTTCAAAGAACCTTGCTCTGGATTCCTTTTTGTAATACCGCAAAAATCATTACCCAAGAACAAGCTATTTTGAATTATAAAAATGGTGAATTAAATGATGAAAGTTTGGTTGTAAATACATTGGTGGAAACTCTTGCTCAAGCTAGAAATCAATTCTATATCCCTTTGAAAGACAGTTGGATATCTCCCAAAATAAAAAGATACAATCAATATGAAGGATAAACGCATTGCCATACTATTTCTTACAATTTTTATTGACTTACTTGGTTTTGGAATCGTGATACCAATTTTGCCGAATTTGGCGAAATCTATGGCCATCACGAGCCAAATGAACTTTAATCCAGATTATGCAGTAGGTTTAACGGCAACCGCCTTTTCTATCATACAATTTCTTTTTGCACCAATGTTTGGTTCGCTTTCAGATAGAATTGGAAGAAGACCCATTATTTTGGGAAGTATTTTGGTGAACGCGCTTGGATACCTGATTTTTGGAATGGCAGCCAATTTTGTGATTTTAATTGTTGCCAGAATCATTTCAGGTTTTGGTAGTGCCAATATTTCTGCTGCTCAAGCCTATATTGCCGACATCACTACACCAGCCGACAGAGCCCAAAAAATGGGTATTATTGGAGCTGCATTTGGACTAGGATTTGTTTTTGGTCCACCAATAGGTGGTTATCTTTATCACCATGGTGGAATTTTTAATGTTGGATTATTTACCGCTATTTTATGTGTCGTGAATTTTGTATTGGCCTTTTTCTTCTTACCAGAAAGTAATACGGAAAAGTCGGGACATAAAAGAAAGGCTTCTGATTCATTCAAAGGCATGTTTACTGTTTGGTCTATTGAAGTGTTGGGTGAATTGTTCTTAATCAACTTCATCTACATCATGGCGTTCAGCATGATGCAAATCAACGGTAGTGTTTTATGGAAAGAAAAATACGGCTTGAATGAACTTCAAGTGGGCAATATTTTCGGCATGATCGGTGTTGCAGGTGCTATAGTTCAAGGATTTCTCATTGGTGTATTTTCGAAGAAACTGGGTCTCAAGAAAATGTTACTTTGGGGATGTCCTATTGTAGGTGTTGGATTGGCCATTATACCGGTTCCTCCAACCATCGAATGGTTTTACGTGAATCAAACCATCGCTATCGTTTTATTGTCTATTGGAAATGGTTTATTAATGACATCCATTAATTCTTTGGTGTCAATAAATTCGCCTGCTCATGCACAAGGTTCAATGTTGGGTACATTGCAAAGTTTATCTTCATTGTCGAGAGCAATTGGACCATTAATCGCGTCTTACTTGTATGCTCAGTCGAGAGAACTTCCCTTTTATATTGCGGGTCTGTTGATGTTTGGTATTTTCTTTTTGGCAATAAAATTGTCTAGAAAACTTAAAGCGGAAAATATTTCTCGCGCATAACTCATGAAACAGGCATTCAAAATTGTACATTTAAATGCCTCATCTTCAGGTGGTGCTTATGTTGCTGCTCAAAGAATTTCGGATGCATTGAATCAAGTTGACGGAGTTGAGTCTGTCCATCTTGTTTTTGAAGGACAGCCGGGTCCGCACATACTTTGGGCCAACAACTGGATTAAAAAGAAGTTGGCATTTTTGTTGCACGCTCTGGAAAAATTGGATTTCTTGAGACATGAAAAGGGAAAATCTATCCGTTTTGCTTTTAGTCATGCGTTAACAGGAATTAATATTACCCAATTACATCAAATTCAACAGGCCGATGTGATTCATTTGCACTGGGTGAATAAAGGATTTCTTTCATTAAGAGGTATTGAGGCACTAATTCGAACTGGTAAACGAATAGTTTGGACATGTCATGATGTATGGCCATTTACAGGTGGTTGTTATCATCCCAGAGGATGTGATCATTTTGTGCAGGGATGTGGCAATTGTCAATATTTGAAGTCCCCATCGGAGCAAGATTTATCGGCGAGATTGTTTAAGCGAAAACAGAACATTTGGGGACAGAAAGGCATTGATTTTGTGACACCATCGGACTGGTTAAAGCAAACTGCCATTCGTAGTTCAATGCTCCAATGTCCCTCAGAAAAAATAACCACCATACCCAACGGTATCAATGTGTCGTTTTTTGCTGTGCCAACATTGGAGGAGAAAATGAGATCGCGCAAATTTTTTGAATTGCAGGAAGGCAAAATCACCATTTTGTTTTCAGCGGCAAACCTCACGAATCGGGCAAAAGGATTTGTTGAATTTTTAGAAGTTTGTTCAAATATACAGGCATTGGGTATTGACATTCAGGCGTTGGTTGTTGGAGACAAAAGGGGGGCAGAATTTGCGAGCACAGTTGCGTTGCAATACGCAGGTTTCATTTCTGATCCAGTGCTAATTAGAAATGCGTATTGGGCAAGTGATTTTTATATAACCACTTCACATGAAGAGAATTTACCTACAACAATCATGGAGAGTTTAAGTTGTGGCGTACCTGTTGGTGCATTTGCAGTAGGAGGTATCCCCGAAATGATTGTGGATGGTCAAACGGGTGTTCTTGCTGAAAAATTAAATGTTGGAGAGATGACACAGAAAGTTGCTAATTTTCTGGTTTCTGCAAATAATATTGGTGAAACTATTTGTGAAAACTGCAAAAACTTTGCACAAAATCATTACTCTGACGCGGTAATCGCCAAGGAATATTTGAAAATTTACCGTAAATGAAAAAGTCACCCGAAGGTGACTATTTCTAACACAAACACTATGAATATTTTTATTAATCTACATTGTCGTGTAGATGACGATTTGGTCTGATAGAGAAATCTCTTTCGCCGTTTGTTTCTGGAGCAAGAGAGTATTTAGCAACATTAGAATCTGTGCTTTGAGG
>CAZBMF010000041.1:5094-20218 GCA_964492925.1 uncultured Rhizobium sp.
GGACCTTGGAAAAGGTTCACGTTTTTGCGCAAATAAGCAGGTACATTCATGTCGCTATCGAGAATATTTTCACGTTCCATTCTGCTATGCTCATAGCGTGGTTGTGCAGGCTGATGAGGTGCAGCAGGACGATAGTTTAAATCCATTTGATTTTGAGAAACAGCAGCGGCCTGGGGCTGAAATTGTGTAGCTGGAATTTCATCATTTCTAAACAAATCGGCAGTGGTTGGCGGCTGCAACTGGTTGTTCATTGTGCTCATCAATTGCTGAATTTCAGCATTGTGATTCACTTCTTCAATTTGAATGGCAACTGGTGCAGTTTCGTTTTGAACATGGGCAACAGGAGCTACTTGTTCAATTTCATTCTGTAAGGTATGAACAGTTTTAACAGATTTAGAATTAAATCCGGTAGCAATTACGGTAACCGATAAATTTTCACCAAGGGTATCATCATGGGTTACGCCCATTTTAAGGTGGGCTTCGTTACCTGCTTGTTCTTGCAAGAAAGAAGTAATGATTCTTGTTTCTTTCATTGTGGGCTGTTTTAAACCATATGAAACGTTAATGAGTAAATGGCTTGCACCAAGAATTTTGGTATTGTCTAACAATGGGCTATTTAAGGCAATTCCAACGGCATTTTCAGCTCTGTTTTCGCCATGTGCAATTCCTGTTCCCATTAATGCTTGTCCGCTGTTCTCCATGGCAGTTTTCACATCCATAAAATCAACGTTTATCAAACCTGGTTTGAAGATAATTTCTGCAATACCTTTTGCGGCAGTGCAAAGAATCTCATCGGCTTCTGAAAAAGCTTCCGAAATGGTTAGATCTTCATACATATCTACAATTCTGTCGTTACAGATTGTTAATAAGGCATCAACATTGGGTCTCAATTTTTCAAGTCCTTCTTGTGCCTGTTTATTTCTTTTTGGTCCCTCATCTACAAAAGGTAGCGTAACAATTCCTACGGTGAGGATGCCTCTATCTTTAGCAATTTTGGCGATAACTGGTGCAGCACCAGTACCGGTACCACCACCCATACCGGCGGTAATAAAAACCATGAGGGTTTCATTGTCTAAAATTTCCTCAATTGTTTTCGTGCTATCAATGGCGGCCTTTTCACCAATTTCTGGCAAAGAACCTGCACCTAAACCGGTGCCCCCCAATTGATATCTATTGGGAACATTGCTATGGCGCAATGCTTGTATATCTGTATTGCAAATGTAGAAATCAACACCTTCAATACCATGTTTGAACATGTGATTAACGGCATTGCTACCACCTCCACCAACACCAATTACCTTGATGTTGTTGCGTTGTGGTTGGTTAAAATCTGGTTGAAAATTCATGTGTGTATTCATGTTTGTGTTTGGTTGTATTCAATTTAATTGCCTTGGAAATCGTTTTCTTCTTCAGAAAGCCATTTTTTTACACCGTTAAACAATCCTGTATAATTGCCCCAAGGGCCTTTGCTTTTTTCAGGAGATTTAGGTTCTTCTACCACCATTTCAGGTGTTTCATCAACAACTTTTTTGTTCAAAGGATTGGCATCAATTTTAACATTTGGTTCAAATTCAGAACCTATTTTTTGTGCAGAATCAAAACCCATCATCACCAAACCAATAGCAGTTGAATACATTGGGTTTCTTACTTCATCGATCATTCCTTTGCCGAGATGTTGTCCTGGAGAGCCCAAATGAACTTCCATACCCATGTTGTAGCTAAACAATTGGCAAACATCTTTCATAGAAGATCCACCACCCGTTAAAACAATACCACCAGATAATTTGTGGGCAATGCCTGATAGTTGAATTTCAAAATCTACTTTTTGAATGATGTCTTCCATTCTTGCTCTAATAACCTGCGAAATGGCAAAAACAGAAATTTCTTTTGGTTGACGACCTGGTAATCCTGGAATAACCACTACTTCATTTTTCATGGCTTCAGTAGGATAGCAGCTTCCGTATTTTACTTTTACATCTTCAGCTTGTTCTTTTAAAATGCCCCAAGCTTCTTGTAAGTCTCTCGTGATACGGTCACCTCCAATTGGAATGATGGCTGTATGGCTGATATATCCGTTTTCAAAAATACAGATATCGGTTGTTCCACCGCCAATGTCTACCAAAGCAACTCCAGCTTCTAATTCAGGAGTAGATAAAACCGCTCTAGCAGAAGCAACAGGTTCTACCATCAAATCGGCTACTTGTAAGCCCGCTTTATTTACTGCTTTAAAGATGGTTTTTGCTGCAGCTGTTTCACCAGTGATGATGTGGTAGTTGCACTCAACCCTAACGCCAATTCTTCCAACAGGGTCGCGAATTCCATCTTCCCCGTCAATTTTATAGTCTTGTGGCAATACATGCAAAATTTCAAGCCCTGGAGTTAGTGCCAAATTTTGCATTTCATTTTCCAATTTGTCCAACTCAGATTGTTCAATCTCTTCATCTCCATGTCTGCGTGATAATGTACCTCTGTGTTGCAAGCTCTTAATGTGATGACCGGCAATTCCAACATACACCGTTTTGATCTTCACTTGACTTTGGCGTTCTGCCTCTTGAACAGCCTCTTCTATAGCCGTTACTGCTTTGCTAACATTGGCAACCATCCCACGAGAAACGCCTCCTTGGCTGGATGATTTTCCCATGCCCAATATATTAATTTTGCCGTTTTCAGCCAATTGACCTACGATAGCGCAAATTTTGGTTGTTCCGATGTCTAACCCTACGATAAATTTGTTGTTTAATGACATAATGTTGATGAATTATTCTAGTGTGTTGGTTTTTGGACAGTTTTGGTTTTTTTGTGTTCAGTTTCGACTGCACTGCGCCTTCCGATCACCTGGTTGGGTATTGAAAGGTCTATTTGTACGTACTTGTTCCAACCTACAGTTTGTAGGCCTTTCTTGTAGAAAAGACTGAGGTTTTCGAACTTTTGCGACATGTTTTGCGTGTTGTCTATAACAATGCTATGATTTCCTACGCGAGGAATCAATAAAAGTTGATTATAGTTATCTACATAACATTGTTCAAATTGTGTATCCCAATAAGGATTGTAATATAAAAATTTACCCAAATTCAATAATTCTTGAGCAATTGGAAGCACAGATATCTTGCCTGGATTGAATTTAATGTTGATGTTTCCATTGGCAATCAATAAATTGGGTTGTGTATTTTCTTTTTTTGGGATTTGAGATCCAAAACTGTCTAAATAAAAAGATTGACCTACATTATTCACAATTTGAATGATGGGTCTTCTCTCTTTCAGTTTGATTTTCAAAACTCCATCGAACCCAATATAGGCGGTTGATTTCTCAACATAGGGTACGGCATTGATCAATTGTTCTATTTTGGTGAGTGATATTTCCGAAGCTGGTTTGCCAATAGGATTCCCAATTTTTGTTTCAATAATATCAATTACTTCCTTTTCATTCAAGAATTTGCATGAAGTATCGGCTTCAATTTGAACATTGATTTCGGCAATCATTCGGTTTTTACCTGTAAAGTTCAATTTGCTCCAGGCAAAAATTAAAATCACGAAAAGTATCAAGAGCATGGAAACGATCCACTGCCTTTTATTGAGCGCCATTTTAATTTTTTTCATACAAATTTCTTATGGGTTCTACAATTCTATCAATGTCACCAGCCCCTAAAATGAGCAGAACTTCTGGTTTGTCGGTATTTAATTTCTCTATTATTTGATCTGGAGAGAGCAATGATTTCTCAGATAATTTCACTTTCTCTAGGAGCCAATTTCCTGTGATTCCTTCAATCGGCTCTTCACGGGCTGGATAAATTTCCATCAACATCAATGCATCTAGTGCACTCAAACTTTGTGCAAATCCATCAGCAAAATCTCTGGTTCTAGAAAAAAGATGGGGTTGGAAAATTCCCGTAATTTTTTTCGAAGGATATAACGACCTCACAGATCCAATGATGGCATTTAATTCCTCTGGGTGATGGGCGTAATCATCAATAACAACATGTTTGCTATTGTCTACAATGTATTCAAATCTTCTTTTTGCGCCTTTGTATGAGGAAATTCCCTTTTTTAATAACTCAATGTCAATTCCCAACATACCATAACACACAGCTAATGCTGCGGTTGCGTTTGAAACGTTGTGAAATCCCGGTAACCCGCATTGAAAATTGGCCACCAACTTTTGTCCCTCATAAAAATCAAAGTGAAATTTGCCATTTTCAATGGTTACATTTTGATATGAAAACGCTGAATCTGGGTTTTCACCATAGGCATTGACATGGATTTTATGCGTCAATTCTAAGGTAAGTTTTTCTTGGATAATGAGTTGTCCGGATTTAGGATGAATTTGCTGACCTTGACGAATCAAAGAGGCAAAATGGTTGAAAGCATCCTCAAACGCCCGGTGATTGTCGTAAATATCCAAATGATCAGCATCAATGGCGGTAATGATGGCAATATCGGGTCTAAGTTGATGGAAGCTACGGTCAAATTCGTCGGCTTCTAACACCACAATGGGTTTTTCTGTGATGGAAATTCCATCGGTTTTTCTGAGGTAATTGGTATTGTAATTGGCCGAAATACCTCCTAGGAACGCGGTATAATTGACGTTCGCAGTTTCCAATAAATGTGCTATGAGTGTTGAAGTTGTTGTTTTTCCATGGGTTCCAGCCACCGAAATATTGAACATCGGATTGGAAATAAGTCCCAACACTTCAGAACGTTTCAGAATTTCTATTCCGCGATTTTTGAGAAAAATCAAATGAGAATGTTTTGCAGGAATCGCGGGAGTGAGCACAAATAAAGTATTATTGATGTTATTTTCAATAATTTCTGGGAAAGAACTAAAATCATCGATATAGTGGATCGTTGCACCTTCTTTTGTCAAAGATTGGGTAAGCGGAGTTTCGGTTTTGTCATAGCCATAAACTTTGATACCAATTGACATTAAGTAACGGCAAATGGCACTCATTCCGATTCCGCCAATACCTAAGAAATAGGCGTATTGATATGATGTAATTTCTTTTCTCATAGGTATTTTTCAATTTCTTGAACAATGGTGCTGGTGGCATCAGGTTTTGCGGTTTTAGCTAGTGCCACCTTCATGGTTTCTTGTTGTGTTTTATTTTGTAAAAGGGCAATTGCAGCATCAATCAATGTACTTTTTGCAAGCCTATCTGCAATTACAATTGCGCCTCCATTTCTTGCTACATGGTTTGCATTTTTGGTTTGATGATCGTCGGTTACATTGGCCGATGGAACCAAAATTGCGGGAACGCCTACAATTGAAATTTCGGAACAACTTAAGGCCCCAGATCTTGCAATTACAACGTTTGCACAAGAGTACGCGAGGTTCATTTCTCTTAAAAACGGTTTTGCCCAAATTCCACTAGGCAAAGATTCTGGAATTTTGTAAAAATTACCAGTTTGCCAAATCACCTGTATGTTATTTTGTGCGAGTACGTTTAATCCCGCCTCAATGGTTTCATTCAAAGTTCTGGCGCCCAAACTTCCCCCGGTAACAAAAAGAATAGGTTTTTCAGGATCTAAATTGAAAAATTTACAGGCTTGAGTCCTATCAGATTTGATGGATATTTCCTTGCGAATTGGATTCCCTGAATGTATCCAATTTCCATGTCTGAAATATTCATCCATTTCGCCAAAACCGCAAAAGATTTTTTTCGCAGTTTTGCTCATGATTTTATTGGTTAATCCAGCATAGCCGTTCCCTTCCCACACAAATACTGGAATATTCATTTTTCCTGCGGCAAAACAAATCGGTAAACTGGCAAATCCACCGGTTCCAATCACGGCGTTTGGTTTGAAATCTTTGATGATTTTTCGCGAAATGAAATAACTTTTAATAGACTTGTAGAGCACCACGAAATTTTGAAGTGAAAAGCTTCTTATCAATCCTGCAATGGGAAGACCAATAATTTTATAGCCTTCTTGTGGTACTTTTTCCATTTCCATTTTTCCCAAAGCCCCAACAAATAAAAATTCTGCATCAGGATGCCTTTCTTTCAGTGCATTTGCAATTGCAACGGCCGGGAAAATATGCCCTCCGGTACCACCACCTGAAAAAATAAATTTCAATTTCGACATATTTGTTTTATGAATTTTGAGGGACAGCGGAGGCTGTTGCGTCTTTAATTTTTTCTTCTTCAATATGGCGGCTAATGCCTAAAATAAATCCAAAGGCAACACTGTTCAATATCAAACTTGTTCCCCCCATACTCACCAATGGCAATGTTAATCCTGTTACCGGAAGTTTTCCAACGGAAACACCCATGTGAACAAAAGCCTGAAAGGATGTACTAAATGCAATTCCCAATACGGCCAATGCGGCAAATGATCGTTGACTTTCAATAACTATTTTTAGACATCGAACAATGAGCACGATAAAACATCCAATTACAATGATGCCACCGGCAATTCCATATTCTTCAACGATAATGGCGAAAATGAAATCGGAATAGGGGTGAGGTAGGAAATTTCTTTGGGTTGAGTGACCTGGTCCTTTCCCTAAAAGTCCACCAGTTGCAATGGCAATTTTTGATTGCATCTGCTGATATCCGCTATTGCCATCTTCATCATTTCCCATGTAAGTTTCAATTCTTTTTTTCCAAGTGGGAAGTCGTGAATCTTCAAATTTGCTGATATCAATGGTGAAAATAAAGGCCAAGAACAATCCAAAAGCCAGAAGAGCACCACCTACAAGCATAAAAATATATTTATATCGAATACGACCAATATAGAGTAGCAACGTGCTGGTTGTCATTACCACGAGAGCGGTACTCAAGTTTTCAGGGATGATGGGAATAATCACGGCAATTATTGTTAGAATAATTTTGCCAAACACACCTAAAGTTTCCACTTCATCCTGTTTTTTACTTAAGAACCTCGCGATATACATAACCAAAAAGAGTTTCGCCATGTCGGAAGGCTGGAATGTAATTCCACCTAATGAGATAACCCTTGTTGCATTGTTTATTTGTGATCCAATAATGAGTGTTAAATACAACAATCCGAGTGACAGCCAGAAACCAATTTGGACAATCCTAGAGTAGTATTTAAACGGTATTTTATGGATAAAAAACAACAGAAACCAACCAATACTCAAGTAAAATATATGGCGCAGGAAATAAAATTCAGTATTCCCTTTTTGTTTGGCAAACGCGAGTGTCCCGGTTGCGCTATATACGGCGAGTATTCCAATAAACGATAGAATGACCACAATGATCCAAATGGTTCTATCGCCTTGAAAAGTTTGGTTGAGTTTGCTCATGTTGTAAATTAGAGATTTCTAACGGCTGCTTTGAATTGACGTCCACGGTCTTCGTAGTTTTCGAACAAATCGAAACTTGCACAAGCTGGCGACAAAAGAACAACATCTCCATTTGCAGCCATTCTTGAAGCAACATGTACCGCTTCTTTTGCACTCAAAGTATTGATTACCATATCTACATCGCTTTGAAAAGCTTGGTGAATTTTAAGATTGTCTATACCCATACAGATAATCATTTTCACTTTTTCTTTAACCAAAGGTTTAAGATCAGCATAATCATTTCCTTTATCAACACCACCTGCAATCCAAATAACAGGTCTGTCCATACTTTCAAGTGCATACCAAGTAGAGTTTACATTGGTTGCTTTACTGTCGTTGATGTATTCAACCCCATTGGTTTTTGCAACCGATTCAAGTCTATGTTCTACATTTTGGAAATTGGTTAAGCTCTCACGGATGTTTTCTTTGCGAACGTCCAAAAGGCTTGAAATAACGGCAGCAGCCATGGTGTTGTAGGTGTTGTGACGACCTCTTAAGTTAAATTCTTGCATATTAAGTGTGTGTTTTTTTTCTAAATTGATGTGTAGGATATTTTTTTCTGCGAATGCACCGAATTCAGTGTTTTGATTAAATCCAAATGGTATCATTCTTGATGAAATTGTTGTGTTTTTCAAACCTTGTAAGGTTAATTCATCATCTGCGCAGTAAATGAAATAGTCAGCATCAGTTTGATTGATGGTCAATCGCATTTTGCTGTTGATATAGTTTTCTATTTTATAATCGTAGCGATCTAAATGATCAGGAGTGATGTTGGTTAAGCAAGCGATGTGCAATTTGAATTTTTCATTGCCATCGAGTTGGAAGCTGCTCAATTCAAGTACGTATATATCAAATTGATTTTGGGCTACTTGTCGTGCTAAAGATTGTCCTATGTTGCCAGCTAACCCAACATTTAGTCCAGCATCTTTCAGAATGTGGTAGGTAAGTAAAGTAGTGGTTGTTTTTCCATTGGTTCCAGAAATTCCAATCATGGTAGCATTGGTGTACCAACCTGCAAATTCTATTTCTGAAATAACGGGGATATTTTTAGCTCTAAGTGATTGAATTAATTGAACCTTATCTGGAATACCTGGGCTTTTAATCACAATATCGGCTTGTAAAATTCGCGCTTCAGTGTGTTGATTTTCTTCCCATTCAACCTGGAATTGGTTTAATTCTTCTTTGTATTTCTCAGCAATTGAACCTTTGTCGGATACAAATACATTCCAACCTTGAGTTACCCCAAGAATGGCTGCACCTGTTCCGCTTTCCCCAGCGCCCAATATGATGAGATTCTTTTTCAACGTAATTTGATTAATGCGAATGTTGCGAGCACCAAAATGACTGTGATCAACCAAAATCTTAAAGTGATTTTGCTTTCAGGAATTTGTTTCTTTTGGAAATGATGGTGTAATGGAGACATCAAGAAAATGCGTTTTCCTTCTCCAAATTTTTTCTTTGTATACTTGAAATAGCTTACTTGTAAGATTACAGAAAAGCTTTCTGCGAAGAAAATTCCACACAAAACGGGAAGTAACAATTCCATTTTAATGATAATGGCCACGGCTGCAATTGCGCCCCCTAGAGCCATGCTACCAGTGTCACCCATAAATACTTGTGCTGGGTATCCATTATACCATAAGAATCCTAGGCATGCACCAATAACTGCGGCTAAGAAAATTACTACCTCACCACTTTGTGGTACATATATGATATTTAAATATTGAGCAAACTTGATATTACCAGTGGCGTATGCCAAAATGCCTAAACCTGTCCCTACAATTGCTGTGGTGCCAGCAGCCAATCCATCAATACCGTCTGTTAAATTCACGGCATTTGTAACAGCCATGCAAATGAAGATGATGAACGGAATATAAATCAACCAAGCATTTCCTTCTCCAGGTAAAATATCGGTGTAGCTAAGTTTGATTTTAGAAATGGGAAGATTCGTCTCTAAAGGAATATGATTGAGCTTATGTGTATAGTCAATTGTAATGGCAATAATGACACCCAACATCAATTGACCTATCAATTTAGTGGTGGCCTTCATGCCTTCTTTGTCTTTTTTGAATACCTTTATGTAATCATCAATACCGCCAATTACGCCCATCCAAATGGTGCTGATTAACATGATAATTACATATACATTGTCTAAGCGAGCCAATAGTATGGTTGGAACTAGAATGGCCAAAATGATGATAATTCCCCCCATGGTAGGAGTTCCTTTTTTCTGCATTTGTCCCTCAAGCCCTAACTCACGAATGGTTTCGCCAATTTGCTTTTTTTGGAGCCATCCTATGATGCTTTTACCAGCCCATAATGCGATCAAAAGACTAAGTATGCCAGCAATTGCAGCTCTAAAGGAGATGTAGTTAAAAACACCTGCTCCAGCGAATCCTGATTGATCGAGATATTTGAAAAAATAGTACAACATTATTTTAGTTGATTGAATAATTCCGACATGATTTTTTTATCATCAAAGGGGTGTTTTACACCTTTAATTTCTTGATAGGTTTCGTGCCCTTTACCGGCAACAAGAATTACATCTCCGGGCTCGGCCAAGAGAATTGCTGTCTTAAGAGCGTCTTTTCTATCTGTAATTTTTATGGTTTTCTTCAATAAGTGCATTTCAACACCAGCCTCCATTTGTTGAATGATTTCGTTCGGGTCTTCATTTCTTGGATTGTCGCTAGTAAAAATGACCTTATCGCTCAATTGTGTAGCAATTCGCGCCATTTCTGGTCGTTTTTCTGCATCTCTATTGCCACCACATCCTACAACGGTGATGAGTTTTACCCCATTTTGACGGATGTTGTTTATGGTTTTGATTACATTGTCTAAAGCGTCAGGAGTGTGGGCATAGTCGATGATAGCCGTTTTATTGTCTGAACCAGCAATGGCCTCAAATCTTCCATTTACTCTTCCCAAGCCACTTAGTTCTATTTCTAGTTCATCTTCTGTGCCTTCAGTGATTAAAAATGCTGCTGCATATACGGCCAAGAAATTGTAAGCATTAAAATCTCCAACCAAGCTTGTCCAAATGTCTTTACCATTAATTTGAAGCAACATGCCATTGAAGTCACTTTCAAGTACTTTCACTTTAAAATCAGCAGAACCTCTTAAACCGTAGGTATATTTTGTGGCTCTGCAATTTTGCAACATCACCAATCCATTTTTATCATCCTTATTGGTTAATGCGAAGGCTTCAGGACGTAAATTGTCGAAAAGCAATTTTTTTGCACGGATGTAATTGTCAAAAGTTTTATGATAATCTAAATGATCGTGAGATAAATTGGTGAAAATAGCACCGGCAAATGTTACGCCTGCAACTCTATTTTGATCCAAGGCATGAGAACTAACCTCCATGAAGCAATGGGTACAACCTTCTTCATACATTTGATGGAAGAGGGCATGTAACTCAATTACATTGGGAGTAGTGTGTGTAGAAGGAACAACTTTATCTCCAATTCTATTTTCAACGGTAGATACCAATCCACATGGAAAACCAATACGGGTGAATAAATCGAAAAGGAGTGTAGAAATGGTGGTTTTGCCGTTAGTACCGGTTGTTCCAACTATTACCAAATGATTGGCAGCCTCATCATAAAATTGCAGAGAAATTTCACCTAAGGCTTCTTGAACATTTGAAACCTTAATATACGAAATTCCAGGCACAAAAGCAACTTCTGTTTCGTGAAGGATAGTTGTTGCTCCCAATTCGATAGCTTTTTCAATAAAGATATGGCCATCTACTTGTGTTCCTTTTACCGCTGCGTATAAACATCCCGAAGTGCACATTCTGCTGTCGATAGTTAAAGCATTCACAACTGATGAAGCATCACCTACTAACTGCACATTTTTGATGTTTTGTATCAATGAACCAATATTTTTCATTTTACAGGAGTTAATTTTAGGTGAATGTTAGCATTGGGATTAACTGTAGTTCCAGCGTTAACGCTTTGAGCTGAAACCTTTCCGTATCCCTCAAAAGTGATTTTAACAGGAATTTGTTTCGCCAATTGTAGCGCGTCGCGCAACCCCATTCCTTTGAAATTTGGAACTTTATTGGATTCAATTTGCAATGGCTTTAAGTTTACCGCATAGCCTTTAGATTCTGCTTCAACATATTGCGCATTCGGTTGAGTGGATTGAGAACTGATGTTCAAATCGTTTAAAATTGATTTTAACGCTTGTTGGTTGCCATTTAAAACATAAGGCGCCTCTGTGATGCGAGATGTAACCAATGTAGGTTGAATTTGAATGTGTGAACTATAGATTTTATTGGCAATTTCAATAAACACAGGTACTGCAATTTTTGCGGCGTAGTACTCTTTTTTATTTGGTCTATTGATTACAACAATGATGCTGTATTGAGGATTTTCCGCCGGGAAATACCCCACAAATGAAGCATTGTATTTTTCTATGTATTTGCCGTTTTCGTTAATTTTGGCAGTTCCAGTTTTTCCAGCTGCGGTGAATTTGCATTGTTTTGTAATTTCATCGGCTGTACCGCGACTTACTACGCCGGCAAGCATTGCTTGCAACGATTTTACTGTTTTTTCACTGCAAATTTTATCATTGATGATTTTCGGCTCAATTTTATTAATCGATTTTCCATCCTGCAGAATTTCCTTCACCAAGAAAGGATTCATTAATTTTCCGTTGTTGGCAATTGCATTGTAAATCATCAAAGTTTGCAAAGGGGAAATCTGACTGGTGTAACCAATGCTCATTGAAGGCAAAGCCACGCCGCTCCATCCTGTGCTTTTTGGCGTTGTAATAACTGGGTAGTTGGAAGTAGGAATGTCGAAATTGGGTTTTTTATTCAATCCCAAATCCAAAATATGGTCAATGAATTTATTGGGTTTCTTTTGATAATGTTTCCATACAAATTGACTTATCCCTACGTTGCTTGAAACCTCAATTGAGCGTTGCAATGTGTACGTTTTATTTTTAGGATCAAAATGATCACCATCGGTAAATTCTACATCTTTTGAGTAACGAACACGTCCGTTTTTTGTTCCTATGCTGTCGGATGGTTCTGCAAATTCATCCTCAAGTAAGGCCAATGCAGAAATGATTTTGAAAGTTGACCCCGGTTCAGAAAATTCGCTAACAGCATAATTTTGTGATTCGTAATAAACGCCATCTTTTCCGCGCTTTAAGTTTGCAATGGCTTTAATGGCTCCAGTTTTCACCTCCATCACCATGGCACATCCATGATCTGCTTCATTTTCTACCAATGCTTTATTCAAAGCATATTGGGTAATATCTTGAAAGCCAACATCCAATGTGGTGACAATGTCGTATCCATTTTCTGCAACAGAATTGTTGCCAACTTGCATAGGACGCCAAATTCTGCCTGGCATTCTTTGTTCCATTATTTGGCCACTTTTCCCTCTCAACAAGCTATCAAATGCTCCCTCTAAACCAACGCTTACTCCATTTTTAGTGTATCCAATGGCGCGTTTTGCTAAATCACCCATGAAATACATCCGTTTTCCTTTTTCTTCAAACCAAAAGCCACTTTTAAATTTGCCCAACCAAAACAAAGGATAGGTCTTAAGTCGTTTTACAACGTCGAAAGAAAGCTCTTTTTGAAGGGCTACATAGCGTACTTTTTTCTTTCTGAGGGACGTTAGTTTGTATTTCCATTCACCGGCGTTGCCTCCAAATTTGATATTTCCATTGAGATTTACTTTGGTTGGGAACTCACGCGACAACATCAACGACAAACTGTCGATTTTAGATTGGAAAGTTTTACTGGTTAAACCGTCTGCATTAGCATCCCAAATCAAATCATAGGTTGGGATAGAGGTTGCGAGTAGACTTCCGTCATCTGCATAGATATTACCACGAATACCTTCTACGGGTCTAACTCGAGTATTCTTTTTCTGTTGTTCAATACTAAATTCTTTGTCAAACCCATTTTGTAGTTTGAACATAGAATAAACAATAAACACACTGAAGCTACCAACCAATGCAAAAACCACATAGGCACGTAGCAAAATTGCTTTACGGGTATTGATTTTATTTTTTTGCGTCACGGGTAATTTTAATTGGTGGGGTAGTAATTTCTTTTAACCCATTTTCTTTCAGTTTTTCTGCTATTTGGGTTTGTTTGCTTGCGTTGGTGATTTCACTTTCTAAGCTGATTCTTTCACTGTGAAATTCTTTTAGGGTTGTTTTTAATTCTTCTCTATGTTTGATTGCTTTGGCAACGTGTAATGAGTTATAGATGTAAAACACCATTGATAAGAATAAAATGGTAATGACAATCACGGTGGTTTTGGTGGTCCACACGAATGAAGTTTCATTAGAAGTTGCAGGGGCCTCTTCTTGCACTGGAACTTCTTTCTCAATGTCGTTTTGGTCGATATTTTGATTGTTTATTTCCATTGATTTCTGATTCCAATTCTCATTTTTGCGCTTCTAGCACGTTTGTTTCTTTCAATTTCATCTGAAGTCGGCACAATTGCCTTATTTGGTTTACATACAAATGGTTGCGAACTCCATCCATACATGTCGGTATGTTTATTTCCATCAAAATTTCCACTATTTAGGTAGTTTTTCACGAGCCTATCTTCTAGGGAATGATAGCTAATGATCACCAACTTTCCACCTTCTTTAATGAGTCCTTCAGAATCTAATAAAAGTTGTTCCAAAGCTTTTAATTCACCATTGACTTCAATTCTGATTGCTTGAAAAACTTGCGATAAATATTTTGCTGGAGTATCTTTTGGCGTACAATCTTGAATGCTGGTTTTGAAATCTTCGATGGTTTGAATTCTATGTCCTTTTCTGTTGGCTAAAATGGTTTTTGTCAGTTTATAAGCATTTTTTATTTCGCCATAATGATTGAAGATGTCGAGCAATTGCGCTTCAGTGTAATCATTTACCACTTTTTCTGCGCTTAATTGAGCTTGTGCATCCATTCTCATATCGAGCGGACCATCGAATCTGTGGGCGAAGCCACGGCTATCAACATCAATTTGGTGTGATGAAATTCCCAAATCACCCAAAATGCCATCCACGGGAACAAATCCCCCGAAATGAAGAAACTGTTTGGCAAATTGGAAGTTATGTTGAACAAATGTAAGACGTTCATCTTGAGGGATTCTCGATTGAACATCTTGGTCTCTATCGAAAGAGATCAATCTTCCTTTGTTGCTTAATTTAGAGAGAATATAAGAGGAGTGACCGCCACCACCAAAGGTAACATCCACATAAGTGCCATCGGGGTTGGTAACCAAGGCATCTACGCTTTCTTTCAGCAGGACAGGATCGTGATATTCGTAGTTCATCTAGCAAACAGGTTTGCCAGCTTTACAGGGTTTTATTCAGTAGCAGAAGATCTTTGCTTGTGGAAGTGTTGTGCCAATGAGCTCAATTCGTCTGAATCTACCATCAACTCAGTGTCGTAATGGTGTTGACTCCAGATTTCAACCTTGTTTCCGTTTGCGCTAAGCACAACATCATCGGTAAGTTCAGCGTATTCCAATAATTTTTTTGGAATCAAAATACGCATGGCATTATCGATTTGAATCAAGTTTGCACCGTTGGTGAAGATACGTTTGAATCGACGAATTTCGGGACTCATAAAGTCATCAACGGCGTTGAGCTTGGCGGTTTCTTTCAGCCAATCTTCTTTTGTGTATAAAACCAAGCATTTTTCAAAACCTCGGTTGATAACCAAAGAATTCTCTGCAGACTCAGAAAATTGAGCCCGTAACTTAGACGGAAGGGATAGTCTTCCCTTGCCATCAAGTTTGCAATTATATTCTCCAATTAGTCCCGACATTTTGTGCTGGATTTCTGTCTGCT
>CAZBMF010000042.1:0-19934 GCA_964492925.1 uncultured Rhizobium sp.
TGCAAAAGTAACACTCAATCATCAAAATAGTTTCTGTTTTGTTTAATTTGCAACATTATTTTGTTAAAAAACCTAAACATGCCTAAAAAATTAGAACATATCGGAATTGCTGTATCAAATTTAGATGCGTCAGAAAAACTCTTTACTAAACTTTTAGGTGTTGAACCTTACAAAAGAGAAACGGTAGAAAGTGAAATGGTCATAACTTCATTTTTTCAATTGGGTGATGTAAAATTCGAATTGCTAGCCGCCACTCATCCTAACTCCACAATTGCCAAGTTTATCGAAAAAAAAGGAGAGGGTTTACATCACCTTGCTTTTGAATCTGAAAACATTGAATTTGAGTTGCAAGAAAAAGAAAATCAAAATTTTAACCTTATCCATACCCAACCAAAATTAGGGGCCGATAATAAAAAAATTGCGTTTTTACATCCCAAATCCACCAATGGTGTTCTTACAGAACTTTGTCAAGATTTAACCAATCCTTAACTTCATTTTTGTACCTTTGTGCAAAACATGTCGATGCTTTTTTAATTTTCTACTTTTTTCATCACACAACTTTAATATTTTTGATAAATGAGTTTATTTCCATCTGATTGGGACGATGAAGAAGAGGACGATGATAATTTCGACGCCTTTCAAGGGGATGTGGAATCTTTGGTAAGTGACTTTGAAAATAAATCACGCGACAGTTTCACGGCCAGAGAACTCATTGAATTGTTCCGTTACTACAGCACGGAAATTTCAATTCCTGGTGAACAACGCGGACAGGCTTATGCCAAAATCGTGATTGAACTAGGCATTCAACAGTTTCCTTACATGCCCATTTTTACCTTGCACATGGTTGAAATGCTCATGCGTGAAGCGAAATACAAAAGGGCACATAAATATTTAGAACAAGCCACTGCTTATACCCCTTTCGAACCCTCTCTCATGATGATGAAAGCCATTTTATTCTCTCATGAAGGAGCACGAAAATTGGCTTTTGAAGCTTTGGCATCTGCCATTGATATTGCTGGAAATGATGAAGATACATTAGAGGACTTCCTCGAAATGGCGCTTTACCATGAACAATATGAACTTACATTACCCCTTGTAGAAAAAGCCTTAAATACCGGTGCAGAAATAAATCCTATCATTGAAAAATATATTTTACGTTCCGATGATGGAAGTATTGTAGCCGAACTTATTCCAACCATTGAAGCCATCATTGAACAAGATCCATATTCTTCCGAAGCTTGGTATGTTTTAGGCTCAGGTTACTTGGCGCAAGACAATCATACCAAAGCAATTCAAGCTTTCGACTTCGCCGTAACCATCAATGAGAACTTTGCCGATGCTTGGATTGCATTGATGGAATGCCACTATGAACTTTCAAATTATGAAACTTTCATTGGCATTTACACCGAACAAATTGAGCGTTTTCCTAAAAAGACATTTGAAGAGCTTGAGGGACTTTTGGCTTGGAGCTATCATGAAACCAACCAAACACCTAAAGCCCGAGAACTCTATAAAGAAGTATTAAAAAGAAATCCTGAAGACAGTGAAAGTTGGTATTCTCTAGGATTAACTTGGCAACAAAAAGACAATTTCGAAAACGCCATTCCTTTTCTTGAAAAAGCCCACCAACTCGACCCTTTAGAAGTTGATTATGGTTTGGTTTTAGCTTCTTGTTATGTTGTAACCAATAAAACTGAAAAATGGTCTAAAATTTACCAATATTTGAGCTTGGAATTCCCATTTAACTCAGAAGTTTGGTTAGACTGGGGTGTTGCCCTTTACGAAAATGGAGAAGCCAATGAAGCCTTAGAAATTACCGAAAAAGGACTTGAAAACAATCCAAGAAGTGCAGCGTTGCTTTACAGATTATCTGCACTTTGTTATCTCACAAACAATCAAGATATTGCCATTCTTGTGTTAGAAAAAGCACTTGAATATAATCCACAAGAACATTTTAATATGTTTATCTTTGCACCAGAATTAAAGAAAGCAAACAAAATAATTGAATGTATTGCCCGATTTATTCAGCCAAAATTTTCTGATGAACAATAGTTTATTTAACCTCAAAAATTTACCCGAAAGAAGCATCAAACCTAGACAAAATGGCCTTACTATGGTCATGGATAAAGGCTTGTCTCTCGGTGAAGTAGAAGATTTCATTTCCATGAATGAAACCCATGTTGACCTAGTAAAATTAGGTTTTGGCACAAGTTTCGCAAGTCCAAATTTAATCGATAAAATAAACCTCTATCATTCAGCAAACATTCCCGTTTATTTTGGTGGTACTCTATTTGAAGCCTATATTGCTAGAAATCAATTTGATGATTATCTCCGCCTGTTAGAAAAAACCAAGGTACAATTCGCGGAAGTAAGCGACGGAAGCTTGGACATGGAACATGATGTAAAATGCAACTATATCAATATTTTATCTAAAAACTACACAGTTTTAAGTGAAGTTGGTAGTAAAGATGCAGAGAAAATCATCCCTCCATATGAATGGATTGAACAAATGGAAACAGAATTAGAAGCCGGTGCCTGGAAAGTAATTGGTGAAGCCAGAGAATCTGGTACCGTGGGTATTTTTAGGGGAACTGGTGAGGTTAGATCTGGATTGGTTGCTGAGATTATTCGAAAGATTCCTCAAGATAAAATTATATGGGAAGCGCCTCAGAAAGCGCAACAAGTTTGGTTCATTCAATTGTATGGAACGAACGTAAATTTGGGAAATATTGCACCAAATGAGGTCATACCTCTAGAAACACTAAGATTAGGACTTAGAGGAGATAGTTTTCATTTCTTCATATAAAAAAAGGAGCGTTTTACGCTCCTTTTCTATTTTCATTTGTCTTAAGATTATTTGTACTTGTTTACAAGTTGCATCAACCCTTCTTTATCTAATGCACCCAATTGATTGAAAACTACTTCACCCTTTTTAAAGAAAATAATGGTAGGATATCCCTGTAATTTATAACGCTCCGCAATATCAAGCTGTGCTTCTGCATCAACTTTCAATACATTCACCACACTAGATTGTTCATTTTTGATTTCTTCAATAAACGGCGCCATCATTTTGCAAGGACCACACCATGTGGTATAAAAATCTACCATCGTGAGTTTTTCTGAAGCAATAGCTTTATCAAACTCAGCAACCGTCATTGTTTTATGCTCCGTATCAACCGGCGCAGAAGCAACCATCTCAGGTGTTAATGGAGTTGGATTTTCTGCATTATTTGATTCTGCTTGTGAATTAGATTGACAACTCATCATCATAAATGAACCCAATCCCAATACAACCGCTGAAATAATTCCGCTTTTTAACAATCTTCTTTTCATAAATACAAATTTACTTAAGATAAAATGAATATTTTTGCTGTATGTCAGAAAAAAACATAGAATTATCAATTATTGTTCCTCTTTTTAATGAAGAGCAAAATATTGGTGCTTTGAATCAACGAATCGTTGATGTACTACATTCTATGTCTGTCAATTACGAAATCATTTATATCAATGACGGCAGCAAAGACAATACCTTACCTTTGGTTATTGAATTGTCGTTATCCAATCACAACATCAAATACATCGATTTTTCCAGAAATTTCGGACATCAACAGTCCATTTCAGCAGGAATTCAGAACGCAATTGGCGATTTTCTTGTAATCATGGATGGCGACGGTCAAGATCCACCTGAATTAATCCCAGAACTGTATCAAACAGCAAAAAGTGGCTTTGAAGTGGTCTATGCCAAACGCAAAAAAAGAGACGGTGAAGGCATCATGAAAAAATTTACCGCAAAAATTTTCTATAGAATCCTCGCAAAAATTACCAATATCGAAATCCCTGTCGACACCGGAGATTTCCGAATTATCCATAAAAAAGTTCAAAAGGTGCTCAATCAGATGCCGGAACAGCACAAATATATCAGAGGACAAATTGCATGGATTGGTTTCAATCAAACTTTCATTGAATACAACCGTGAAGAACGAATGTCGGGAGAAACCAAATTCACCTACAGCAAAATGATTGGTTTCGCCTTAGACGGAATCAGCGGATTCAGCACTTGGCCTCTTAGAGTAGCTACAATCAGCGGATTTGTGGTATCGTTCGTCGCATTTTTATTAATTATCTATAGCCTTTACCAGAAATACTTTGGAACCACTGAAAAAGGTTGGACATCCTTACATATCTCTGTTTTGTTTATTGGTGGCATTCAACTTATTGGCATTGGTATACTGGGTGAATATTTGGGTCGCGTTAGTGAAAATGTTAAAAACCGACCTCACTATATCATTCGAGATTCAAATTTCAATCATGAATAGAATTAGTAAGAATTTTATTCATTTTTTCCTTTTCTGGGTTGCCTTACAACTATTTTTTAATTGGTTAGAATACATCAATTTAGCGCCTTTTGGAATGCATCAAGGTGCGCAAGCTGATCGTGCATCTATTGCCTTAAATTATTTTAGGTCTTCCATGAATTTTTTGGAACCACGTGTAATGGAATCACGAAATTGCAATGGAATTACAGGCTTGGAATTTCCTATCATTCAATACATTACCGCCATCTTTTACAAAATATTTGGATTCCATCATTTCATCTATAGAATAGTTATGGGCAGCATTGTTTTTGGGGGATGTTTTGCCGCTTGGAAAATTATTCAGCTGCACATCATTAATAAAATCCATCAATATTTAATTTTTATCATCTGGTACAGTTCTCCTATACTCGTTTTTTATACTTTTAACTACATTCCCGACATTGCGGCTATGTCTTTTACTATAGTTGCCTGGTATCAATTTATCAAATTCTACTATGGCATTGAACCCCGCAAATCTCTCAATATTTACTTAGTTTTCATTGCTCTTGCAGGACTTCTTAAAATAACATTTCTCACCACACATTTGAGTTTAATCGGGTTATTTTTCATACAAAAGTTCCAAAAGAATCCATTCCGAATTCCCTTTAAAACATCTTTCCTGTTTTGGTTCAAATGGACCCTACCAATTATTCCTATTTTTTGCTGGTATCTTTACGCAAATCACTTAACTGTAACTACTTGGAATTTTCATTTCCTTCAAAAAATGAATCCCGCAAAATCTTTCTCAGACTTTATTGAAAATACCTGCTTTGCTTTCGATACTTGGTCTTCTAGGATTTATTTAACCACGGGACTTATCGCTATAGTTGTACTTTTTCTGAGCAGTTTAATCAAGTATTGGAATCATTTGGATTTCTTGGGCTGGATTTCCATCCTTTTATTATGCGGATTTGTGTCGGTTTTTGTCTTTTTCAATGGCCAATACAGGCACCATGATTATTATTTCATTTTACTCTTACCGGCAGTCTTTTTTGGCTTGTTATGGTTATATCAAATTCACATCGAGAACAAACAAATTTTTACCGGATTCTTGGGGATTTTTGCTTTTGTGGGACTTTGGGTGCTGCCTTTTATAAATGCATTTCACACCAAACAAATAGTTCGTAGAACCCTCACCAAAGGTGATTATTACTGCCAAACTGTGATAAGCAACATTGAAGACTATGAAAATGTTCGTCTTTTTCTAAACCAATATTTGGGCTCAAATTCCAAGGAAATATGGTTGGGTTTCGATGTTAGTCCCAACACCGGTTTGTATTTACTTCAGAGGCAAGGGATCAGAATTGCCCGAGATTTCGACTCTAAACTCATTGAAGACATCTGGACACGCAAAACAACAGATTCCAAGGAAATTATGCCAATAATTGTTTTAAACGACTTAAAACACTGGAATCAACTAAATTTAACCCATTTAAGATTATCTGATAAACCCTTTTATTCTAAGGGAGAGTTAAACGTTTATCAAATTAATTATCATTGGTAAGCATAATGCAATGGGTAACTCAATTGCACAAAAGCTCCAGCACCGTGAAACTTACTTGGAACAACAAAAGACTCCAAACCAGTAAATTTCAAAATTGTCATAACGGTTTTACCGCGAAATTTAAATGAATTAAGCATTAAACCTGCATTCAAATCAAAATCATCAAAACCACCAACACTCAATCCAACCATATAATTGAATGAAAATTTTGTATTTCCTTTCATGGTTTTAAAATTGGCCCTAGCAAAAGCCCAATAACTCACTTGAGGCATGTAACCTGTGAGATACACGTATTTGAGTGAAATCTCATGTCTGGTGATTCCCGAAACATAAGTATGAGGTCTAATCGTCAACTTAGCATGAGCAATAAATGGAGCGAGAATTGTACCCTTTCTTTGCGTCTCAATAAAATTCAACTTACTCTTGATACTATCACCCTGGCGGTCAAACCAACTACCAAATTGTAAATCAGACGAACTTATTTGAGCGGCCTTTAAATTGAAAGCGGAAGTTTCAACCCAACCTTCAGGCGATAAACCAGTATTATCTCCGTTCCAAACTGCATTTCTGCTTACCGTATTCACGTTTGAAATAGTATAAAAACCAAAATTTTTGACCCCAAAACTCAAAGAATAAACTTTGCTCGTTGTTTGACGAATATTTTTAAAATCAACACTCAATCCAGCCTGAACACCGTATCCTGTCCCCCAAAAAGAATATCCCGAATTTGCAGAATACGCATTTCCTGAAAATTGAAGTTCATCTCCCAAGGCATCCGATTGTAGTTTGATATTCTGGGTTTCAATAGATGTAAAATTCAAGCATTGTCCAAACTGAATGGTTGGAATCAACTCAATATTTCTATAACTTTTTCGAAAATTAAATTTCAAACTTCTGGTTCTCAAAGATTCGATTTTATTGTTATCGGCATTTAAGGTTTGTCCCAAATAATTTGTATTTCCTTGAAAAATCATGCGGAAAGCATCTTGGGTAAAATTTGCACCGCTGTAATCATCAATTTCCAATGTAATGGTTTCAAGTGACCCTTTCTTTTGTACTTCAATTCCGGGAATTGGGTAAATTGTCATTCCATAAGATTGAATAGCCCCCATTCTATTACCTGTTGTTGACAATAATGATTGGTAATCATTCATTTCCGATGGCGAAATGTATCCCCCAAAAGCAAAACGACTGAGCATTGAAAATGGAACCCCATTCGATCCACTTTCTAAATTATACCACAGTATGGGTTGATAATACTCTACTTTCGACAGTGGAGGAGGCATTTTACTTTCATAAGAATTGATTGAATCAATATGACCCACTATCGATTTCGCAACAAGTGCATCTTTGGCGAAAACCCATAAAAATAAAAGAAAAATGACCGATTTAGTTACGCACTTCATACTCAAACTGAATTCTTGATTTCACACTCACTTTACTGTCGTAAAACAACCTTTGCATTTTGTTGTTTCCTTTTATCTTCATCGCAATAGCTACGTAACCTGCATTTTTCAACATTTCCGCTTTATTTCTTGGTAATTGAATGATCAACATAGATTTGGTAGCTTGAAGAGGATAACCATTGTTATCTACAACACCTGCGGAAATTCCCTCTGTAGGACTAATATCCAAATTACCCATCCTATAATACTGTTTGTCTAGAAGTTCAACATCCAATCCAAAATCAACTGGAAATGAATTTTCTACTTCCAAAAACAACGTGGCGCTTTTCAAGCGATCAGAAGCACCCAATTCTTTCAAATTAATACCTTGTGTATCCCTCAAAACCAAGCCACCAATTGAGAATGTTGCCGGAGCATCAACCTGCATGATTACATCCAACCTAGAATCGTCAAAAACAAAGTCTTTGTAATTGTTTACATTGCCATTTGGTGAAATTTCAGTTTCCAAATCATAATGTAATTTTTGGGGTAAATTTTCCAAAAAAGTTTTAATGTTAGAGTTAGAGGAATTCAAATCCACCCTAGTTTCGGTAAAATCACCCCGAACAAATTTAGGGGATGTTACAAATAGATCATTTGTTAAATAATTTGCAGACAATGTTGTAACAGATTTTGAGAACACATTTTCACCATCTAGTTTGTGCAGTTTAAATCTACCATCTGTACCAATACTATTTCTCAAAACAAAAGAAACATTCAAATCCTTGGCTTGAACACTTCCATCGATTCCTTTAAACAAACCAAAATCTGTGGTTTGCAAACCTGTCCTATTCAATGAATTACCCAAATAACCAATGGCATATTCTGGTTTTAATCCCTCAATTCTATAGGTTAATTTGATGCTATCTTTCAAGCTAACAGCCAATTTACGACCACTACTATCCAATGTAACCTTTAAAATTTGATGGAAAGTGTTGACTGTATCTTTCACCGGGCCATTTTTACCTCTAAAATCCAGCAGGAAACCCGTCATATCATAAATTTGTTCGGTGGTTGAAACACCGTTTCCAGCGGAACCTGGCATCGATAATTCTTGATAAAACGGCTGGCCATCTTTCATCGCTCCAGGAAGTGAAAGTACCATCGACATATCTTCTTGAATTGTACTTTCAACTTTGATTCTCAACTGGCCTTTTGCTACCTTGAACCATTTAACTTCTGCACCACCCATATACAACGTCAATCCTTCATCTTGATCAATTACATTTTGGGAAGGGAAAGCGGCCACTGCAGAAATAGGTCTCAAATTTCGGACACCCAATTTCACGGTAATGCCTTTATTGGCGTCAATTAAAACCAAACCATTGCTAGACTGAGTGATGAGTTTTTTAATGGTTCCTTTCAATGTTTTTGTTACAGTTTTACCGCGTAAATCAATTGTTTTTGTGGCAATTCCGCCATCCTTCGGAATATTCTTGAACGAATCTGATGCCACTACCGAATTATCTCCCGCATTGGTTAGTTCAAATACAATCAAGGAAATATTTACAGGAAGGTTGTTGGCAATCGAAATATCCAAATACCCAGTATCCAAAGTAGCCGTTTCAAAAAATGCAGATGCATCAATGTCTGTTGGCTGAAGATTCGACTGTTCTTGAGCAGGAATATCCGCTGTTTGACCATTTAATACTTTAAAAATTGGATTGATTTGACCCAATGTGATGCTGTTCTCAATCACACGGTCGCTCAATTTGAGTTTTCGCAAACTAAAAAATGCATCAATACCTGTATCAGTGGCCTGCAAATCATTGATTTTATAACGATAAATCAAATTTTCGTATGACAATAAGAAACTACTATCCGTTAAGTTGGGCTTGAGATAGGTATTGTCAACATCATTCAAAGACATTTGTGTCTTAAACAATGGCACTGTATTATTCACGTCCCACCGAGTCTGTTCTTTGGCACAACCCCAAAGAAAAACAATCAATAAGCCATGTAAAATTGAACGATTTTTAATCATTTGATTTGCAATTTACGCAAATAATTTCCAGAAAATTACTTGCAAATTCCGCAATGCAATTTTTACTTGACGAAAAATGACATAAGTCCCCCAAAAATCAAGAGAGACCATAAGAAAATCGAGCCAATCATGTAGGCAACAATTTGTCGTTTGTCTTTCACAAATGTGATGGCTAACAAGCAGCCCACAGTTAAACTGATAATCACCGGCGACAAAAATGCAACAAGGGGAAGGCCACCATTTTTACGAATTTTCACCAAAAACCTGTTTTTCTTTGTGAATTTTTTGGGAGGGACATAGTCATCGCCCAATTTTTTCATTTTTCTTGCTACGAAAAATTGCGTCAAAGCTTTTCCACCGTAAACATAGATCAATACTGAAATTGAAGAACCAATCACCACTGCAATAAATCCTTCCGTAGGAGTTAATACTAGAGCTGCCGAGGAAACTCCCAGTAAAAATTTCAAACATGACAGACCAACAACGGCTAAAACTTTTAGTACAAACTCCATTAATGTCACAAATTAAAGTAAAAACCAGAGCAATAGATTAAAATTCGACAACTTGATCCATAAATACTTCAAAAATTATACGCAAATTTGCAGTAACCATTGAAAAACCGATTTTTTCATATAGCAATATTTGTGTTCAGTTTGTTCATAGGTACAAATACAGCATTTTCGCAAGTATTCGACCCTCGCGGTGACAATACAGGTGAAACCATGAGAAGTTCAGATACAACAGGGTTATGGAAGAGAGACACTTCACAAAAAGAAGTGAAAATAACAAAATTCAAATTATTTCCCAAAGCTCAGCTTGCCAACTATTTGTGGCTTCAACGCGATACGTTGGCAAAAGTTGACACAACCATTTCTGATTTCCATCGTTATACTCCCGGATCTAATCAAATATTACCATACGCCAATCTTGGAAGCGTTGGATCTCCAGAAAAAATATTGGCCATAATGCCATTTCAGCATTCTGGAATTTCAATTGGGTTTCAACAATTCGGTATTCATGGTAAAACTCCAGACAACTTTCAATTCCATGAAGTTTCTCAGCCTTATACCCTCTGTAAATATGCCCAAGGCGATGGTGGTTTAATTGGATTAAACATATTGCATACCCAAAATTTCTCAAAAACTTGGAATGTAACCCTTGATTATAATTCCGTATTAAATGGAGATTTATACACCCCCGAAATTGCGCAACAACAAAATCTTAACAGAAACACTGTTATTGGCAGCAATTTCACCAGTCAAAACAAAAAATACCAACAGCAAATCATAGTATCTTGGAACCGAAATCGCAGAGTAGAAAATGGTGGTTTAATTTCCGATAGTTTGTTTTACGGCCCCGATTTTCAAAGGTCAAGCTCTATAAAAGAAAGACTGTTTGGAAATTATTTTCCAAGATTAACCTCGGCCAAATCGTTTTGGGCACAAAATGATCATCGTTTCAAACACCGCTATTTTTTTGACACCAATCAAACCTTTGGAATTTCACAAAGCGTTAGGTTTCATAAAATCAGATTCCAATATCAAGACAAAATTCGCGATACCAGTTATTACGGACAAACTTATAACTTTACAAATAAGAAGATTGCAGACAGTACTTCATTTAGTTTAATTGACCACAGAATTGGAATTAATTTCCAAAAAATATTTAGAAATTTTACGGCAAATTTGCAGGTTAATCACATTTACCAAATATTAAACTACCAGTACGATACGAATGCAACAAACGTTAAAACCTACGAAATTCAATCTCATGGATTTGAAGGCATTTTAAATACGAAATATAAAAGTTGGGAAATTTATTCTGAAGCCAATTTATTTGTTTTGGGGTATGCACAAAAAGCATTTTTGTTAAATGCTGAATTAAAAAAGAGCTTCCCAGGAAAATACGTTATCTCTGTGAGAGGTCAAATTTCAAATCAACCTGTAAATCAATATTTATCTACTTTTACAAGCAATCAATTTTACTTTTCAAACGAAAAATTGAACTACAGTTTAACCAATCCAAATTTCAGCCAGCAACAATTTACGCAGGTCAAAATCACAAAATTGGGAAGTAAATTTAAAGGTTCAGCGTTTTGCAATATTGGTAGCAATCAAAATGATTATTTGGCCATCAATTCGGCAGTTCCAGAAAAAGTAGATTTTGTAAATTTCCTTCAAATTGGTGGTGAAATAACCCTAAAATTGGGCAAATTTATTTTCCAAGAACAGGCGTTTTTCCAATTAAATCAAAGTGAAAAACTGGTAAACTACGGACTACCCAAATTGCATGCCCGTTCAGCCATTTATTTCCAAAATGAAGCATTTAATCAAGCATTGTTGTTTAGGCTTGGTGTAGAAGGTACTTATACATCAAATTACATGCAATTGAATTTTAGACCAGATGCTGGATCATTTTACTTCAATGAAATGAACTTGAGTCCACTTGGAAACTATCCAGTTTTGGATATTTTCGCTAGTGGAAGAATTCAAAATGTAGATTTATTTATAAAGTATGAACATGTGAATCAATTGTTTATTGTTCCACAATTCAATTCCCGGTTTGAACAAACTTACCTTTACCCTATTGAGCCTGTTCGTGTGAGATTTGGATTCAATTGGAGATTTTGGAATTAATGCGCTTCTAACCAGTTTTCACCCACACCAGACTCAACCAATACCGGTACATTGAGTGACATGGCGCCCTCCATAAGTTCCTTCACTTTGGCTTTCACCATATCAACTTCATTTTTGGGTACATCAAAAAGCAATTCATCATGAACCTGCAAAATCATTTTGGTATGTAATTCTGAATTATTCAACCAATCTTGAATTTTAATCATGGCAATTTTAATCATGTCTGCAGCCGTTCCTTGAATGGGTGCATTGATGGCATTTCGCTCAGCAAAACCCCTAACAACAGCATTTTTGCTGTTAATATCCCTCAAATTTCGCTTTCTACCGGAAATAGTTTCTACATATCCCAGTTCTCTAGCCGAATTGATGGTTTTATCCATGTACGATTTTATTCCTGGAAACTGAATGAAGTAATTGTCTATGATTTCTTTTGCCTCTGTTCGTGAAATATTCACCCTCTGACTAAGTCCAAACGCAGAAATTCCATAAATAATACCAAAATTAACGGTTTTTGCCTTTCTACGCATTTCCTTGTCAACATCCTCAATTGCAACATTCCAAACTTTTGCCGCTGTAGCAGTATGAATGTCAATTCCTTGATTAAACGCTTCTATCATGGTTGGATCTTGCGAAATATGTGCAATAATTCTCAATTCAATTTGCGAATAATCTGCACTTAATAATAGATGATTTTCATCTCGAGGGACAAAGGCTTTTCTTATTTCTCGGCCTAAATCTGTGCGAATAGGTATGTTCTGTAAATTCGGATTTTGACTACTAAGACGACCAGTTGCAGCCACTGCCTGATTAAAGCTGGTATGAACCCTACCAGTTTGTGATTTAACCAACAATGGAAGTGCATCTACATAAGTTCCTTTTAACTTCTGTAAAGCCCTAAAATTCATGATATACTCAATAATTTGATGCTTCCCCATCAAAGAAACCAAAGTTTCTTCATCGGTTTGATATTGACCAGTTTTGGTTTTCTTTGGCTTATCAGACAGCTTTAATCTCTCAAACAAAACAGCTCCAACTTGCTGAGGAGAAGAAATGTTGAATTCCATTCCTGCGCATTCAAATATTTTATTTTGAATTTCCAATGCTTGAACTTGCAAATCCTTACTGTATGCATTTAAAAATGCAGTATCAATTTTCACGCCTTCGTGTTCCATTTCAGCCAATACCGGAACCAACGGCAATTCAATGGAATCAAAAACCGAATCTAATCCTCTCTCCAACAATTGTGGATGAAGTTTTTGCTTTAATTGAAACGTAATGTCTGTGTCTTCCGCGGCATATTCTGTAATTTTCGATATTTCTACATCCGACATAACTCCTTGATTCTTACCTTTTTTACCAATTAAATTTTCAATGGAAATGGGGGTATAATTCAAGTAATGTTCGCTTAACACTTGCATGTTGTGACGTTGATCTGGCTCTATTAAATAATGTGCCAACATGGTGTCAAAAAACGGTCCATTTATTTTTAACCCATATTTTGACAATATGGCCAAATCAAATTTTAAATTCTGTGCAATTTTTAACTTATTTGAAGCAAACAAATCTTTAAAATTTGCTAGCAATTCCTTCGCTTTATCAAAATTTTGAGGGACGGGAATATAGCAACCTTGATGGGCCTTCCAAGAAAAAGACATACCCACCAAATCTGAAACAAAGTGATCTAAATCAGTGGTTTCTGTATCAAAACAAAATTCTTCTGTTTTGTTCAACTCTTCTAAAAGATTCTGAATTTCTTCATCTGTTGAAACCGTTTTATATTCGTGCGGAACCTCAGCAATTGTAAGATAGATAGGGGCAATTATTTCCTCTTCCGTGGTTTCTGGCACACTAAATAAATCAAATAATCCAGGCTGATTTGGATTTGATTTTGGTTGAGATTTTGGCTTGGAAGTTGCAGCCTCAGTAACATTTGCCTGCGAAGAACTATCCCCCAAAACCCTTTTTAGGAGCGTTCTAAATTCCAACTCTGTAAAAACTTCGGTAAGTAACTCCTCATTTTTAGGTTGAATAATTAAATTTTCAACTTCAATTTCTACTGGCACCTTTGTATCGATGGTGGCCAACCATTTGCTCACTTTGGCTTGTTCAGAAAACTCCTCAAATTTCTCCTTCATTTTTCCTTTTAGCTCATGGGTATGGGCCAAAATGTTTTCCATTGTTCCGTATTCTTGAATCAATTTTTTGGCCGTTTTTTCACCAACACCTGGAACACCTGGTATATTATCTGCAGCATCTCCCCACAAACCCAAAATATCGATCACCTGATCTACCCTTTCAATTTCCCATTTTTCTAATATCTCTTTTACGCCTAAAATTTCATCAGGATTGCCCATTCTGCCGGGCTTATAAATATAAACCCTCTCTTTCACCAATTGGCCAAAATCCTTATCCGGTGTCATCATAAACACATCCATATCCTTGGCTCTCCATGCCAAAGTGCCTATAATGTCATCCGCTTCATATCCGTCAAGAGTAATAACTGGTATATTGAATCCATTTAAAATTTTCACGATATACGGCAAACTCTTCCTTAAATCCTCGGGCATAGGATCTCTGTGAGCTTTATATTTTTCGAATTCAATATGGCGTTGTGTTGGTTTGTCCGTATCAAAAACAACCGCTATATGCGTTGGTTTTTGTTTATTCAAAATATCGAGTAGCGTATTGGTAAACCCAAACATTGCACTCGCATTTATTCCTGTACTCGTAATTCTTGGATTTTGACTAAACGCAAAAAAAGCCCTGTAAACAAGGGCCATACCATCCAATAAAAACAATTTTTGATCTTGCATATAAATGTCAGCAAGATACTAAAAGTTTTATCGATTTCGAGGGAAATTATTGTTTCTTTTTGAACCCCAAAGAAGCCCCATTGATACAGTACCTTAATCCCGTGGGTTGATCATATCCGTCGTTGAATACATGTCCGAGATGCCCACCACAATGCGCACAAACTACTTCTATCCTTGTCATGCCATGACTTAAATCCAAAATTTCTTTCACATTTTTCTTATCAATTGATTGATAAAAACTTGGCCAACCACAACCAGCATCAAATTTGGTGTCACTAGAAAACAATTCCGTATCGCAACCTTTGCACACATAAATACCAGAATCCCAAAATTTTTCAAATTCACTCGAAAATGGCCTTTCAGTGCCTTTATTTCTCAAAATTGAAAATGAAAAATCTCCGAGTTGCTCTCTCCATTCTTCTTCCGTTTTTTTAATTTGAAATTCTGTTTCAGTTTTCGACATACTTGTATTTTGGTGTTGATTGATTGATTTTGGTGTTCTCGATTTGCAAGCTACCAATATCACGAGTGTTAATATTACCCAGGTTGTTTTAGTTGCCACAATATTAAAACAATTCAAATGTCTGAAAGTTTATATTTGGCATTTATCTATTATTTCAGACATTTGCGAAGTGAACTTTTTTTCTCATTATTATTTCGACAAGCAAGAAAACAATCCTATCCATAACTTTGGACTTTTAACTCCGGATTTGCTGAGAAATTTCACACCGAACCAATATAACAAGAAGAAATTAAACGAATTAAATTCAGATTCAGATTGGCACATAGGAATTCAAAAACATTTCTCTCGCGATAATAATTTTCACAAATCTGCGTTTTTTAATTCGGTTTACAATGACTGTCATGCCGAATCCAAGAGAGTATTTCAGAACCTTGAGATTCCAAGATTCTGGTTTGGGTTACATGTTTGGATTGAAATGCTTTTAGACAAAGTTTTAATTCAGAAAAATCCCTCAGAATTGATACAATTTTATTCCGAATTAGAACTTGTTGACAAACAATTAGATTCATTACTTATACAAATTGACCATTTAAACTTTACAGAATTCCGAATGCGTTTTGCACGTTTTATGGAAAGTCAATATTTGTTTCATTATCAGGAACATTCAGGAATTATATACGGTTTAAATAGGGTTTTTATTCAAGTAAAGGCTTTAAACCAAGAATGGAGCAATTTCCAAAAAGATGCTTTAATTGAACTGAGTATGAAAATTGAAACTAGAGTGCAAAACCACTTGAAGTTAATTACTACCGAATAAGGGTATAAATCAAGAACATCAAGGTCACTATATTTAAAAATTCTTTCCATTTTTTCCAATTTTTACCCTCGTAAAAACTAGAGATAAATACGGCTGAAGGCACTGATGCAATGATAAAATAATTGCTATAGTCCTTAAATCTCATTAAAAAAATAGCCGTAACATAAATACCAAAAACCAACATGGCCAATTTACTTCTTCTGGTTTCAACATTTGATCTAAAATACGAACCTACAACCTGAAGAACTCCAACAAATACAAATACCAACAAAATAAGAATCAACAATATCTCAGGTCCATCTTTGAGCCAATGAAATTCAATGGATTTGTTTTTTAAGATCCAAAATTGCCAAGTATTATTAAAATTAAATTCAAAAGAGAATAAGAATCCAACAGAAGACACAATGTAATAGGGCATCAACAATCCAAATAAAATTGCAAAAATGTCAACTGGCAAAATTGGTTTGAATAGGATTACAATTACAATCAAAAAAACGATAATCCAAAAATGTTCAGGAATTGATAATGCAGCCAGTCCATAAAACAAAGCACTTAAAAACAACCATCGCCTATCGTAGTTATTTTTAATAAATAGATAGAGATAATTCATTCCAATGAGCACAAACATATTGCCTATTTGAATGTTCGATAAATAAAAATTTTCAATGAAACACGAATTTAGAATGGCAAAAAAATACAATACAATATATCCAGGTTTTTCAACAACATTGTATTCCCAACACAATTTATTGATTAACAATCCTTCTATGAAAATTACAATACTTGATAAAATAAATGAAAACAGGGAATTATGATTGATTTGGTTTAATATTTTTGAAAAAATTCCATTGTTTACAATATTGAAGGTATCATTTTGATGCAATGTAAAAATGGGTATTCTTATAGCAATGAATATAATAATCACCAATGCAAGAGAACCAATTTTATTATCAAATAGCCTATTAATCATGCCCGTTTATTTGCATCCAATACCATTGTTTATCGCGATACAAAGGTACCGTAAATGTACAATATTCCATCTCTTTGCCATCTATTGGCACAATCATATTGTAAAAATTATCACTATTCAATAAAACTTTTTGATTTGCGGCATAATTAGATTGTATAACCATATCAACAACTTCATTATTACGAGCTATATCTGAATTATAGAGGATGTGAATACCATCTTGACACACAAACGTTGCAATACCCATTAAATATAGGTTATATATGGTTCCTGTTTGATCTTTTCTTATCATCACACAGCTGTCAATCAATCCTTGTGAATCAATAAATAAAACTCCAACATCTCCACAATGGTATAATATTCTGGTAGAAGTTTGAGGAATACCATTGATATAATAGGTTTCAAGTTGTTTTGATTCTGAATATTGCTCAATAACATATACAAATTTTCCTGTAGACGTATTGATAACCCTCCTCATGAAGAAATTCCTTGGGAGATCTTTGCTTTTTTTATTGCTTTTTATACCCAAAATCTGCTTCACCAATTTTTCACTGAAGTCTGTCTCAATAAGTGTTTCATTAGAAAATTGCTTACTAATTATCTGAACTATAAAGCATCCCTCAATTTCTACACCCTTAGAATCACCGTACAATCCACTAACAACCATATTTTGAGTATATGGATCTACCAATATCTCAGAATTCGCATAATTATTTCTGAGCACCATTTTTTTTGTTTCAGAGATCTTTTCACTGAATTTTACCAAATATAAATCATTGAGCTTCAATCCTCGATTTGCAAAATCCTTCGGAATATTGAAAATCAATGTCCCTAAAAACTGACCACTATCATTCAATGCCGTTTCCTCAAATTGAAGAAGTTCTTTCCGACTACTGATATATGATTTTTGCTTCAACAATTCAGTGCCATTCAAATTATACAACGAAAAACCAATTTCAGTGGTTTCATGGTTAATTTCCTTAAGATAAACCAACGACCAATTTTTTTTATTTAGACTGCAATCGGCATAGAGTTGATCTACCCTGATATTTTCCAATTCAAATTCACCTACAAAACGTGTTTCAACGCTTCCTTCTAAATTTAAATTTATCTTGTTCAAGTATAGTTTGGTCTTTTCATATCGTTTTCGAAATACTGAAATCCAAAAAATTCCGGAATCTGTTGAAAACACTTTTAAAACATAAATCTTCTTACCAACATCAAAAAATCGGCCCTTTACATACCCCAATTCCTCATCAAATTGTTCAATACTAAACCCATCTGTCAAATTCTCTTGGGCATAATTTAAGAAATATGTTCCATTTTCATTTTTCCCTATCGGCCTATGAAACAAGCTCTTTTTTTGACTTAATTGGGGGATATTAGATAAAATATAATGCTGCGCATTTACCACAATCGCCGTTGCAAACAAGGCCATGATCATAAAAATTTTGCGCATACTTCCTCAAAAATCGATTTGAAATACCACAATCCCAAATACAATCGTAATTTTGTAGCCTAAACTTTAATATTTTGATCAATAACGATAAACCTGAGGAAATTGCAATTGTGGTTGGTGTGCAATCACAAAAACAAGAATTGTCTGTAGATGAATATCTAGATGAACTTGAGCAATTGGTTTTTACTTCGGGTGCGAAAAGTATTAAACGATTTACCCAAAAACTTGAACACCCTCACGCCAAAACCTACGTAGGAAAAGGAAAATTGCAAGAAATTGCCGAATACTGCAAATTCAACAATGTTGATATTGCCATTTTCGATGATGATCTGAGTCCCGCTCAAGTGAGAAACCTCGAACAAGGATTAGAAAATGTAAAAGTTCTCACAAGAACCCATTTAATTCTTGATATTTTTGCAAAAAATGCCCAAACTGCCCAAGCAAAAACACAAGTTGAACTGGCTCAGAGTATGTTCATGCTCCCAAGACTTACGGGTATGTGGACGCATTTAAGCAAGCAAAAAGGGGGTATCGGAATGAAAGGTCCAGGGGAAACTGAAATCGAAACCGATAGACGTGCACTAAGAAATAGAATTTCCCTCCTAAAAGAACGGTTGTTGCATATTGAGAAAATTGGAGTTACCCAACGATCATCTCGAGAAGGTGCAATGAGAGCAGCCCTTGTTGGATATACCAACGTTGGCAAAAGCACGATCATGAATTTATTGAGTCGTTCTGATGTTTTGGTTGAAAATAAATTATTTGCAACCTTAGATTCAACCGTTAGAAAAGTTGTGTTGCCTCACCCATCCGATGAAGGTCAAAATGTACCGATTCTATTAAGTGATACAGTAGGTTTTATTAGAAAACTTCCTACGTTACTGGTAGAAAGCTTTAAAAGTACGCTAGCAGAAGCCTTAGAAGCTGATTTGCTCATTCATGTGGTGGATATAAGCAACCCCAATTACGAGAAACAAATGCAATCTGTAAAAGAAACCTTACATAGCATTGGGGCCTCTAACAAGCCAGAATTAATTGTATTCAACAAAGTAGATGCATTTAAAGGTCGCGAAGATGATTTTTTTGTAGGTACTACCGGATTAACGATCGAACAATTTGAAAAAAGTTGGATGGCCAAAGAAAATGCGCCCGCTGTTTTTATTTCCGCAACCAACAAAACTAATGTGGAGAAATTAAGATCAGCTGTAATCACAGAACTCCTCAAAACAAAACTTCAATAACAACTTTTCATACAATAAAAAAAGCGGCTAAGCCGCTTTTTTTATAATTCATCTTCATTGAAGAAATAATCATCATCCGTAGGATAATCACTCCATATTTCCTCAATACTTTCATAAGGTTCGCCATCATCTTCCAACTCCTGAAGGTTTTCAATTACCTCTAATGGAGCTCCTGAACGAATGGCATAATCGATGAGTTCATCTTTGGTAGCTGGCCATGGAGCATCGTCCAAATAACTAACCAATT
>CAZBMF010000043.1:0-1779 GCA_964492925.1 uncultured Rhizobium sp.
GGTTTGGGACCAGAGGGTCGCAGGTTCGAATCCTGTCTCCCCGACAAAAAAAAGCCTCTTTCGAGGCTTTTTTTTATGCCCAAAATCAGACACTACAATTAGATCAAACGGATCAAGTAAAATTTCTAAACAAGTGAAATTTCCGGGTGGGATTCTAAAAACAGGGTGAAATTTGCAGTATTAACACTATGCATGATTCAATACAAACTTTCCTGGACTTTATATTGCCCCAAGGGTAAAAATGTGTTCTAATTCAAATATATTACACTAAGCAAATAATTTAGCAATTTAAAATAGGAAGATTATAATCTCGCATAAACCTTTATGCAGAATGCTATTCATTTTGGGAGAAAGGCATTTCATGGTTCTGCTGAGTCAATTCGATTTCTAAAATAAAATCATTCAGAGTGATTTCACCAAAACTATTTCAACTTTATTTCCCTAATTGTTCAATATAAATTTGTTTCCTCAACAATGATTGCTGGTAGGTATTTGAAACAATTTCTTGAACATACAACATCCAAAAATCAACCAATTTCAATCGGGCAATTTGTTTAATAGCTGCAGAATCAGATTGATACCATTTTTTAGGAAAATTGGGATAAAAACCAAGAATAACACCCCGCATCACCAGTGAATTTATCTTTTTCAATGAATTAGATTGAGAGAAAATCTGATTGCTATCTAACAATCTAATTTCAGTACCCACTTTTGCCAAATCCCAAAGAGAATTTAAAAACAAATTCCAATCAGTATTTTCCGATGCTTTGAAATAAATAATTTTAGAGTCATTATTTTCTGTGAGATTGCGTATAATTTGATAGCTATTTTTCCTATCAATCAAATCAATGTACTCAAAAGTATTAACTTCAAATAAAAAAGAGTTTTTCTGTAATACTGAGATTAAAAGAGAAGAATCTGACGATATTGGAAAACCAATGTTTAATTTCTCAAAATCACATTCTTTTTTCAATGAATGAATTTTCGCAACGCTTATTTCTATATAATTTTTGTCACGAATTTGATTTGAATCAAAAACTATCGTGATCTCATCCCAATAACTGTACATATCTCAATAGACTCTATAAAAATATCATTACAAATGTAAAAAATCAAGCGTTCAAGCTGTATTTATCCTTGTTTCAATTCCCAAAACCACTCTACTAATCATATACTAATTTCGTTTCTTTGAGCAATCAAATCCTCAATTGTGAATTGACTATTCATTTCTGAATTAATAAGCTTTAGAACCCTCGTTTTTGTATTGCGCACATGTTGTTCTGATACTGTTAACAAGGTGGCAATTTCCTTTATCTTTTGACCATTGAGTAAATAACTTAGAATGGTTTTTTCCGTTTGATTCATGGTTTGAATACAAGAATATTTATCAATATAAAATGTCAAAACATCAGATACTTTTAATTGATTCATTTCTATCTCCAAATCTTCTTCTAATTCGGTCAAGGCAATCAATTCTTTTCTTATTTGCACCAAATCGGGTTCTTTTGATAATGATGATTTTTGAATCATTTTCACAATTTGATTGATTTTTTTGACCATAGCTTGATTTGAAGATATCAATCGGTCGGCAAACAATCTTTTATTTTTACTCAACTCATTTAAATTTCGGTTGTTGTTAATTTCTAATTTCAATTTTTCAACTTCAATTTTTCTATTTTTCGCGTAAAACATCAACAATGCTCCTATTAACAATAACACCAACAAGGAGCAAAAAAACATTATTAGATATTTTTTTTGGTGGATTAATAAAATTTGATG
>CAZBMF010000043.1:1789-19894 GCA_964492925.1 uncultured Rhizobium sp.
ACTCTGAGTTAATTCAGATTTCAATTTTATTCTTTTGTTTTCAGAACTTAAAGTGCTTAACTTGAAATTCAACAACATGTCGTTTTGCAAATTCAAATTATTCGCTTTAGAAACCGCTAGCTTTGACTCTAAGCTCAAAATTTCCCATTTTCTACCTTCAGGTGTACCTTTGGTCATTAAAAACAAAATCTCGGCCAATTCTCCTGATAACTTTACTTTGTTTTGGCGCTGCATGCTTTCATACATTTGAACATAATCAGCTATTGTAAACATTTGAAAACCTTTATTTTCTGCCTTTTTTATGAGCGATCTCCAAAACGGCAATTGAAATTCAATATTTTCTTTAATTCTGGTTTTATAAGGTTCAAAAACACGGCTAAAATTGAAAGGATCATTTTTCGCCAAATACAACTGAGCTTTGCGAACGTCATAAATGGCCTCAATATTCTCCCCCATGTCTTTTACATTAATCGAATTTAATAGTTTTTCTGCTTCGGCAATTTGGCCTTTCCCCAATAAAATATTTGCTTCATTCAATTGATAAACAGACAGTTCATAAGGGATATTGGATTTGAAACCATCTTTATACTTCTCATACAACGACAAAGCTTCTTTAGATTCATCAATACTTAATGCCACTGTGATAACATTGTTAATCAACATAGGGACTTCAACATTTAGGGATTCGGCATATCCCAATGCTTCTTTGAAATATTTTGAAGCCAATTCTAATTCCCACATATCATAGTAGACAGACCCCAAATTATTGGCGTAATTCAACATCCATTTTTGATCATTGATATCTTTTGCCAATTGATATCCTTTGTTGTATAAAATTACCGATGAATCAATTTGATTCGAAGCATACTTTAAAAAAGCCAATTGTTGTATTTTGGACAAATTAATTTCATTGTTTTGGGTATTAATTTGGTTAAGGTATTTTTCACTTTCAGTGTTTTTTGCGTGAACACCGGCATACCAACCCTTTAACAATAACAAAGATTGCGCCCAATCTGCATCATCTTCCGCTAAATCTTCTTTTTCTATTAAGTGACATAAATAATTCAGATCCTTTTCGGATTTTGACATCATGGACCAATATAAGATAATGACCTTTTTAAACGACTCTGTGTTTTTTTCAGTTTCTTTGGCCTTTAAAATTTCTGAAAATAATGAATCAACTGATTTTACATTTACTCCTTTAGTGGAAACTGAATTATTGTTGCATGAAGCAAAAATTAGTCCCACAAAAAAGGCGACAATACTAATTGGTTTCATTTTTAGACAGATGTTGTCACAAATTAAATAGTAGAATGACTTAAATGTGACACGTACACTGTTAAAACTTTGTAAACGGTTATTTTTTTTATAAATAAACCCCCAATTTATTTATTTTCATTTTATTGAAATAATTGAATGGTAAAGGTTACAGCACAGCCACCCATCACCGCTGTGAATAAATCTTTTCCGTAATCATCGGAATTCCAATTAAAACCAGTTTGAGTAAAATCCAAAGTTTCTTTTAACAATCCTATGCCCAATGTGGTAAGAGTAGAAGCTAGAAATGCCTTTTTGTGCGCTGTTTTGGGATCTATTAACTTGTAATGGTCATGATAAATTTTATAGCCAACTGTAGAAGTTATTATTCCAACTGCCAAATATTTCTGTTTATCTATGGTATTTAAATTGATTGAAAAATCATTGGATTGAGAAAACCCTGATTGAACAGAACAAAAGGTAAAAAGCAAAATAAGGTACAAAGATTTCATAATTTTTCATATTGATTGGTTCGAATCAAACTGTTCAAAACTGATGCCAACTTTTTTTTACCGGCACCAAAAAAAAACACAATGAGCTAACTATCAACACTTTGTAACTATTTTAAGTTTATTCAAAAAAGTTTGGCAAGGCTTTTGTTATGAGTTTGAGTATGAAATAACAAATGTTTAACCTTTAACCAATTCAATGATGAATAACAAGTTCAAAAACTCCGTAATTGCAATCTTCATGTTGATTGCATTTCCAAAATCAGTTCTCGCACAATTTGAAATTGGCGCAGGAATTGGGGCTACTAATTTCCAAGGCGATCTTGGAGGCACTCTGAACAATGGTGCCTACAAATTTTGGGATTTAGACTTGTATTCAACCCGTGAAATGGCTCAAGTATTTGGCAAATATGCTTTGGCTCCAAATCTTAAACTTCGTGGCAATTTTGCCTATGCACACATCTATGGAAATGATGAATATGCTGGTAATCCCGAAATCGCTGAGCGTGGAGTAAAAATGGATGGTCAAGTGCTTCAAGGTAATGTACAAATAGAATTTAATTTATCTTCTAATTCACCCATTTATGGTATTGTAGGACTTGGGGTTTCTCGCTACAATGTTGAAACTGCTATTCACGGTGTAAATCAACAAAACAAACCCTCTAATAGCTTTAATGTTCCAATTGGCATAGGAATGAAAATAGCACAAGTAGGAATAGGTCAACTTAATTTAGAAGTGGTGGCACATTATTTAAACACCGACTATGCCGATGGTTACGCAGGACCTAATTCATATAGCAATGATACTTACACTTTCTTGTCTGTAAATTATAGCATTCCTCTTGGAAACCACAAATTCAAATATGGCCCACCTAAAAACAAGAAAATGATCCAATTCAATAAACGCAAATGTCCAGGTTTTTAACCTGGACATTTTGTTTAATTTTATGCTATAAAAACATAATTATTGTAATTTATACAATAATAAATATATATTTGTTGACCGGCAGTTTTGAATTATATTGCCAAAACAACAATGAATCGCAACTCAAAGACCCAATTATTGTTTCATTCATTCGGTAATTTTCATTTGAAAATATGCATTTTGGCATCCTTTTTATTTGCCTTATCGGTGAATGCTCAACCAATCAAAGTTGAAGTGCAAAAAACTGAAAATGGTTATCAATTACTGAGAAATAACAAACCCTATTATATTATCGGGGCGGGTGGCCAAACTCAATTGGATTTGGTAGTAAAATTAGGTGGAAATTCGATTCGAACTTGGGGTTTGGAAAATGCTCAAGAGGTTCTAGACAATGCCCATAAAAAAGGACTTACTGTAATGTTAGGATTTTGGATTCAACATGAACGTCATGGCTTTGATTATGACAATGAAATAAAAGTAAGGAAGCAAATTGAATATTTCAAGAAAGCTATAGATCAATTTAAAAATCATCCGGCTTTATTATTATGGGGAATAGGAAATGAAGTTGATTTATTTTACACCAATACCAAAGTTTGGAACACCATCCAAGAAATTGCAAAATATGCACATCAAGTTGATCCAAATCACCCTACTACTACCGTTACGGCAGGTTTAGATTCCCTTGAAGTAAAACATGTATTGAAAACTTGTAAGGACATTGACATTTACAGTGTAAATACCTATGGCGACATTGAAAATGTCCCTCAAAATATTCATAAATTTGGTTGGGAAGGACCCTATATGATTACGGAATGGGGACCAAATGGTCATTGGGAATCACCAGTTACCAAATGGGGAGCAGCAATTGAACAATCTAGCAAGCAAAAGGCCGAGGTATATCAGAAAAGATACAGCGAGTACATTGAAAAATACAAACATCACTGCTTGGGGTCTTATGTGTTTTTATGGGGACAAAAACAGGAATACACAACTACTTGGTATGGATTATTTTCGAAAGAGGGATATGAAACTCAAGCCATTGATGCATTAAAAATTGCTTGGAGCAAAGTGAGTCCCGAAACACCTACACCGAGTATCGACACATTTTTAATCAATCATTCTTCATGCTTTCAAAACTTGGAAATTTTGGCCAATTCTGTCAATAATAGAGCTTTTATACAACCTACATTCATCACATACAACAAAGAAAAAAAAGAAACAAAAGAGCTTGATATTTCATGGAGAATTCTTGCTGAAAGTACCGATAAAAAAGCAGGAGGAGATGTGGAAAATGAAGCGGAAGAATTGAAACTCAAATTCAAAAAATCGGGACCAAATGAAATCATATTCACAGCTCCTTCAGACAGCGGAGCATACCGACTTTTCGTAACCATAAGATACGAGAATAAAATCGCTTATGCAAATTATCCATTTTACGTTAAACCAAACCCAACAAGGGGAAATGGGAAAAAACTATGGATTAAAAAATGGGACATGAAATCTTTCGATGAGTAAAATGAAAATTATTTGGGGATTCATGGCTTTATTGTGCTCATTCAAAGTGAATGGTCAAATTGCGATTTTTGAGGATAAAGATACTAGCTCAAGAACAACAAATTTAGTTTCTGAAACAGGAACTTTTCCAAAAAAACCTCTCACTAAATTAGAGCAGTTTAAAGTTTCCGGATATTACCGATTTATCACAAATGTGCGGAATATGAATGAACCTTACCGACTTCAAAAAGACGCAATAGATAAAACACCAGTAAATATTTTTGTAGGCGATGATGGTCAAATTCCACAACTTTCGCTCAATTTAGCTGGAGATGTAACACCAAAAACGCGATTTTCTACAGATTTTTATTTATGGGCTCCAATGATGGGTGGAGGAATGAGTGAAAATGTTAAGGGGTTGAACTTGGGCGTCAGTTTATTCGGATCTCATTCCACGGAATATGGTAATTTCGACATCCAATGTGGAGGTATCAACTGGTATTCTTTATCTCCATTTACTTTTCATACAAATCAAGGTTATAATCGCTATAGTTTATTTGAAAGAAATCCGTGGGATCCACAAACCAAAAGAGTTGAAGACCGCTATAACACGTTCTATTCTCAAGGAGCGTTAAATCAAGATTTGCGTTGGGGTCGTCAAGCTTTTCAAGGATTTATTTTGGAAGGAAACGACTTACCTTGGGGTTTATCTGGTTCCATCATGGTGGGAAAAACCCAGTTAAATGGCGGAATGAATCCACTACCCAATCAATCTTATGGTGGAAGATTGAAAAAAGTGCATACCAATGGCCTCTTTGCTTTTAATTCGTTTAACAATCAGTCTTACACAGATAGTTTATTAACGAATGGAGTTGGATTTAACATTCACACCCTTTCATTTGATCAAAAAATCAAAATGTTCAGGATATCCGGTGAAATTGGTGCTGGACGATATTTTAGTCCTAGTTCACAAAAAGGATTTGGTGAAGCCATTTCAGTAAAACTTCACTTCCCTAAAAATTACACTTTTATTCCAATTCAGGTACATTACTTCCAAATTAGTCCCAATGTAATCAACAACAGTTCTGTATTTTGGAATTCTTCAATTCGTGAGGGCAATGTAACATCTACGAACTCTCAAGACCAAATTGTATTGGCACCGTTTTCAAGTGCTTTAACTCCAATTGGTCAATTAACCAACAACCGTAAAGGCTTTGAAATTAATTCAGAATTCAACTTGGGCGAATTAAAAGTAAACCTCGGATATTCAAATGCCCAAGAAATTGAAAATATCTCATCAACCCTAACTTATGGACATCCAACAAATGGATTAGCATTGTCGCGTTTTTGGAGATGGGGTTTTCCTGCAAATGTTGGTCCTTATGGACATATAACGAAAGTTTATCGCAGCGTATTTGAAACCATTAAACTCACTGATGTTGACCAAAACAATGTCCCTCAAAATAAAAAATATTTCAATTCTCTTGAAATCAATTTAAAATACAAAACTTCAATTCTTAGCAAAACGCTTTATTTGAACTATTTGGGAAGCTATAGCTCTGTTCAAAATGTTCGAAAGCCAATCATAGAATTCACCGAATTGGCTTATTTACGGGCCTATTATCATCAACTTGAAGCGTATTATTGCTTAAGTAAAAAAGTTATATGGACTAACTATTTAGGTTGGGAACGAATTGTGGCCAATTACGATACAGAAGTGAATCCTGTAACTAGAAGACCAAAGAACCAGGAAGGAATTGGTATTGCAACAGGTTTGGATATTGAAATGAGCAAAGGTGCTGGTTTATATCTTAGACAGCGTTATATGAAATACAAGGATTCAAGCTTTCCATTAGACTACTACAGTGGGTGGGAAAGCACAGTAGAAATAAAAATATTCTTTTAACATGACATTCAGAAAACCATATAGTTACACATTGATTTTCGCGATTTTCTGCATTCATTCAGTGGCCTATTCGCAATCAAAATTGAGAATGGTGGGTGGCGCAAGAAGTGTATTGAACAATCAATCGTTGGAAACATTCGATTCAATAACTGACAAAACAACGCCAAAAGCCAAGGTTGGCGGATATTCTCTGATAGATTTAGGATTCAATATTTCCCCGAATAAGCAAACGGAAATTATGGGAATGATTCGAATTAAAAACCAATATGGGGGGTTCTTCGGAGGCGGTGTTACCTTCGATGTTAGGCAACTTTGGATAAAAGGCATTTTGGGGGATGTTTTACGTTACCAATTAGGCGATATCAACCTAAAACAAACACCTTTTACCCTTTTTAACCACAATGAAGATTTGTTTTTGAATCAAAATCCAAGCAGTCAAATATTCCAAGATATTGTGAATTACGAAAGTTTTTACAAACAAAACACATGGCGTCAACAAGGTTTATCAACTGATTTTGGATTGAATTTCTCCAAATACATTGATGAAGTAAATTTCAATGGTTACTTAACTAGAATGAATATGACCAATTTTAGCAATGTTCCGGAGCGATTGCTTGGTGGTGCCACCGTGGATATAGTTATAAATGATAAGTTAAGTTTACAATATAATAATTCAAGTATTTTTGATGTCACTGGTACCGCAGTTGATTCAAATTCTTTTAGAAATTTAGTTCATACTGGGGCATTTATGTTTAAAAATAATTTTTTTGGATTGCCAGTAGAATTAAAATCAGAAATTGGTACCTCAAACACTTATTATACAATTGATCCAAATGCTCCTAGCCTCTCTGATTATTTTATTCATCCCACAATTAACATAGAATCTTCCAATCATAATTTACAAATTAAAGTTGGTTATCTCAATGTTGGCCCAAATTTTAGAAGTCCTGGCGCTCAGTCAAAAAGAATTGACTATCAAGGAACTCTAACAAATTTTCCATTATACCGACAAAGACAAATGGATCGCCCATATCACCTACAAGACTTACTTCAAGATGAAAGATTGTATAAAGTATCAATTTCTTCAAAATTAATGGCGTATAATCCTATCATTAACAATGTTTTGCCCTATGGTTTGGCCACCTTCAATAGAAATGGTTTGTACGGAACCGTGAGTTATAAAAACAATGCCAAGAATTCTGAAATTAATTTTTCACATTACCAGTTGAATGAAATTATTGGACAGGGAACAAAAAATCTCAAATCATTCTCCATGACCCAATTGCAATTCAACACGCTTCTCAACAATTTTTTCAAATGGAAAAAAAACATCAAATTCACCAGTACCATTTTACATCAACAAACGAGTAGAACCAGTGAATTTGATTATGAATTAATTGATCTAAATTCACTTCAAATAGCGGCTGGGTTGGAATGGGAATTTGTGAAAGATTTTGATTTTATTTTGGGGTATAATTTCCTCAAAGGCAAAGGCAATGAAATGATTTCATCCAGAAATGGATACACTGAAGTGATTGATTTCGAAAAATACGCTTCAAATATTGAACAATCTATATTGGGTATTGGATTGAAATTCAAATTTTCTAAACAAACTTATTTGGCTTTAATACATCAACAATACCACCACAGCAATGAACTTAATGGTTTTGAAAACTACAAAATGCAACAAACCAATATCATTTACAATTTAATTTTTTAATCCATGAGAAAACTAACAATTTACTTGGCCATTGGATTGATTACCTTTTCCTGCAAAAGAGAAAAAAATGATTTTGAAGGACCTAGCCTACAAGACCTAAATGGGGCATTTGGATTTTTAAGTCCCTTCACCGCTGATAAAAATGCAGTAGATTTCTCTAAAAAAGAAGTGGTAAATTTTTATGCAGAATTTACCAAATTATGTGATTGGGAAATTGTTATCCGAGGAAAAATGAGCGGTGCTACAAAAATTTTATCAGGCAAATCTCGAAATTTAAATATCCCTGAAACCTTTTGGAATGGAAGCACCACAAATTTTCCAGTTTTTCGCACAGAACCTTGCGTGGCTACGTTAAAAATTAAAGATGTATCGGATACTTTCAATCTCAATATTGGTGTAAATGGTACGCGAAAACCAGATGGCTTGCTTATTTCTGATTTTGAAAATGGTATGAATTCCAAATGGACATCTTTTATTCAATCAGGTGCCAATATGGATTTTAAAATCAAAACCGACAATCAAGCCGTTGAAGGGAAAAGTTATTTGAATATGTCTGGAACCGTAAATTGGGATTGGTTGATTGGATTGATTGATTTTAATGCAATTGGTTATGGAGCTTCACCCACTTTTAATCTAACATCAATCAGCGATGATGTTTATTTTAATTGTTTAATTTGGGGTGCCGGAAACAATGTGAATACCTCAAGGGTTTTGTTCCAATTTAAAGAAGATGACAACGGAAATGGTACTTTTGAGTCTGCTGCCGATGATCAATTTGATAAAGAAATTATTGTAGATTGGACGGGCTGGAAATTGGTTAGTTTCAAATACAACAGTTTACAACATTTGGTCAATGGTGTCCCTGCTACCAACAATGGCAATAACAAGCACAACAGTCAATCTATCACAAAGGTTTCTATGTTGCATCTTGCGAATCCTTCTGGAGGTTTGGCCTCAACCAAAATTGACTATATTATCTTCACAGAAAAATCTCCTTTGGAATTATAATTTGCGATTTTTACAAAAACTTATATGAAAATGATTTGCAATTTTCGCGCATTACTTATCATTATACTTTTTTTCAACTTTGGAGTTGATCTATTGGGTCAATCGTATGATTCTGCAGTTAAAAAAATGGATACCGTAATTGTGCATTCTGGAGCAATCTCATTCAAAACTAAGCAATTGTATGACCAACAAATCAACGATTCTAAGCCTAATATTGGGGGATTTGAAGCGTTGGAAATTTTCAATGGCATTTTGGACAAACAAGTATGGGTTTCTGCAGAAAACCATTGCGTTCAATTGAGTAAAAGGTCTGATTTACTTGAGGGAAAATCTAAATCAATTAAGTTAACATGGGACAAAATAACGGGCGGTTGTAATTGGATAGGTATGGGCTTTGGATGGGATAATTGGAAACCCAAAGACATGAATAATATCACTGACAGTGCAATGATTTGTATTGAATTCTCCTCGCCTACTGATATCAAAAATATTCCTATTGCTTTTGCTCTTGAAGACTATTCTGGAACTCAGGCATTTGTTGGTTTTAATTTGTCGATGTTGAAATATCCTAAAATTGAATCAAAAAAATTGAATACCATTCAAATTCCGCTAAGCGATTTTCCATATAACCGAACAGAAACAGATTTGAGCAATATCAAACAATTCATGATTCAATTTGAGGCTGATGGCGAATTGGATGTATACGCTATAAACATTAAAAGATCGAAGTAAACATGATCAATAAAAACCATTTTTTTACCATTATTGTTGGTGTAATTTTAGCTTTGGGGGGATGTTATCAATCCGACCCCGATAGCCAAATAAAAAAACGAACAATTAAAGATTCAGGCGATATTGTATTTTCTGGATATGGCTGGAAAATAAAGAAAAGTACCAATCCCGTTGGGCCCGGACCAAACATTTTCGGTGGAACCGATTCTAGTGTTTGGGTAGATGACAATGGTTATTTGCACATGAAAATAGCCTATCTCAATGGCAAATGGCAATCAAGTGAAGTAATTTGCACAGAAAACACAGGATTTGGCACTTATATTTTCACCATTGGTTCCGATTTAACGCCCATGAATGAAAATATTGTTTTAGGATTGTTTACATGGGATGACAATACTTTCTATTCTCAAGCAAACAGTGAGGTAGACATTGAATTTGCAAGGTGGTTCAAGGCCAATGACTCATTGCTTTTAACAACGAGCGTTCAGCCGGTTGTTTTTGACAACGCTATTCCATTTGCAGAAAGATCGCACAAACCGCAAATGTTGGTGAGTAAATTAAAAAAACCTTCAACTCACGCATTTGAATGGAGAGCCAATTTTATTCAATGGAATAGTTATGCTGGAAAAACTTTCCCAGGCGTTGAAGAAATAGCAAAATGGCGATTTGATTTAAACAACCCATCAAGGGTAAAAACTGAAGGCGGTAAATCATCCAAACCAATTATCATTCCAGAACCTGGAAATACCACAAATGCCAGAATTAATCTGTGGCTACTAAATGGACGAGCACCGAGTGATGGAAAACCATTCGAAGTAATCATAGAGAGATTCGATTATTTACCATAAATAATTCTCTTTCATTCTTAAAAATTTAATGGAAGTAATTAATAAAAGAACTTACTATATCCGTTGCAGTTTTAATTTATCAGGAAATCAATTTATTTACTTAAGAAATTGATTTCCGGTATTTTTTAGTTTTATAGTTAACCGAATTATATAATAATCCATTCCTACTGCTTTAATCCTTTATCCTAGATATCATTGTAGTTTAGTCAGGGTAGAATATGTTTATCAACGGAATTGAGCAAGTAAGTCCAATCAATACACATCGTATACCAGGCTTAATTTCAACTCTTTAAATCTGTTTAGAATTTCACCACACATTTCAATCTTACTGTGATTATTGTGCAAATACAATCTATTTATTCAAGGTCAGAAATTATTACTAGGTAAAAAAAAGGTCGGCAAATGCCGACCTTATAAAACTAATTTTGAAAAATTAAACTGAATTATCTGTTCAGAATAATTTCCTTATTGAATTCACCGTTTGCAGTTTTGATTTTCACGAAATATAAACCATCTGCCAAATTAGAAATATCTAAAATGTTGTTAGAAACATTGTTTTTGAAAACTTGTTTACCTTGAACATTCATTACTACAACCTCTAATGTTGAATTTGAATTCATTCCAATATGGAATAAACCTGTAGTAGGGTTAGGATACAATTTAATGTTCTCTGAAGTGATATTTTCAGTTGATGCTGTGTTGCACGCTGTGCATTTTGCCCAACAAACTACTGGCATAGTTGAATCACCAGAAACTACACTGTAACGATTGGTAAACCCACCAGTTGTTTTGGTGCAAGACTCACCACCGCTAAATTTCTCATCGTTGGTCCATCCGTCTGCAGTGAATTTATATTCAATAGTGTCACCTGCAAACAATGGGATTGACAATTCATAAATTGAATCTTTGTTGTCATCTGTCATTACAGCACAAGCGCCACACCAGTTGTTGAATGTACCATTTAAGTTAATGTTGGTAAATGAACCACCAAAACCTCTTACATCTACTCTAAAGTTTACATTTGCTTTTGCTTTGGTATCAGCACATGAAACGCAAGACTCCCAACAAACTGTTGACATTTTGGTAGTTCCAGTAATTTTGGTGAAACGATTTGTATAACCTGCAGTTGTCTTTGTGCAAGAAGATCCCTCTTGTAAAGATTCTTGAGCATTCCAACCATCTAAAGTGTATTTGAATTCAATTGAATCTTGAGGTAATGGCAATGTAACTTCCCAAACGCCATCTTTGTTGTCGTCTGTTAAAACATTGCAACTTCCACACCAACCATTAAATGTACCATTTACATAAACGCTAGTAAATGAAGCACCTTTATATTTGTTCATATCTACACTAAAGGTAACGTCATTTGTGCAATTTCCACAAGCATTGAAACAAACTGTTTCAAACGTTTTATTTCCGGAAATCAAACTGAATCTGTTTGTATATTGTCCTGTAGTTTTGGTACAGCTAGAACCGGCTGTCAAAGACTCTTGACCAGTCCAATTATCTAAGGTATATTTCCATTCAATTGAATCTTTACTAGTTGTGATTGTGCCTGTGTAAATTTTATCACCATCAGTATCGGTTAATTCATTGGAATTACCAGACCAACTATTAAAATCACCACTTACATAAACTTTTGTGAAACTACCAGTATATTGTTTCATGTTTACAGAGAATGTAATATTCTTATTGGTAATAGTTTGACAGTTTCCACATTCACCGTAGCACGCAGTAGATAACGTTACAGCTGAACCACTGAATTTTTCAAATCTATTGGTGAATCCAGAAGTAGTCTTGGTGCATGAAGAACCCGCAGTAAGCGATTCTGAGGTTGACCAATTATCCAAAGAATATTTGAACTCAATTGAATCTGCTGTGATCGAGAACGTGCCTTCATAGATACCATCTTGATTTGCATCTGTTAATTCATTAGAATTTCCCGACCAACTGTTAAATGTTCCACTAACGTACACCTTACTATAGCTATTGGTGTAGTTATTCATGTTTACCTTAAAGGTAACATCTTGTGTTGATTGACCGTTTAGCAATTGAAAACAGCCACCAATCATTGTAAATAAAAGTAATTTTAGTTTCATAATTTTTGCAATTTACAAAACTTTCAACATAATGTAAAACTTACAATAAGAATTTTAAAAAAATCTAATATTTAAAGACCTAAAGTTCAACAAATTAAAACTTATACGACAAATATAAAGTTGATGTAGGGGTCAAGGAAATCAGCGAATTAGAGACCTGAGGATTTTTGATTTCATTCATTGATGAAACATAATATGAATTGCTCGAAATGTCATAAGTAACTGTTTCAGAACGATTTGCATACTCAGATGTATTCATTGAACCGTTTATACTAGTTTCAACTTGAACATGTATATTTTTGTAAATATGGAAATTTAACCCCAAACCGAAATTCATGTTCATATTCGTTCCTGTTTGCTTGTTCTCATATGTATTAAAATATAAAAGCGTTTTGCCATTACTACCATTCACATAATTGTATCCAGCCATGTTCTTTTGAATGTATGAAGTTGCTCCCATGAATATATCTATAAAATGATACATTGAAAATGAATTTTTATTGTTTTTCATCAATCCATGTTGAAATCCTAAACCAATGTTCCAAGTTGAAAATGATGATTTCAAATTATTAAAGATATCTGGTACTTTATTTACATAATCTTCATTGTTCACCGCTGTTCGGCTAGAATTATTGATATTCCCATTGATTTGGAATCGAAGTGCAGCACCCTGACTTTTCAGGTGATAACGATAAATTGCTCCCATGTTTCCGGACCAAACTTGTTGGAATATCATAGGAAAGAAATTGGCAATCGCCAATTCATTGCGGTAAAAATCTTCGGTTGAAGCTTTAACCGATGTTGGTTCAGCTGTTTTGGTTGAATCCGTTTGGGCAGTCAATGTCCCTAAAAATAAAAATGAGGCAAATATTAGGTTTTTCATTTAGTTCTAAAGTCTTGCAATTTAAATAGAATTTCAAAACCTTTAGTACGATTGTAATGAAAATGACAATCAGAATACTTATCCCCAAATATTTAACGTCTTGAAATCGATTCGTTTTTCAGTTTAAATTTGAATGTTAAATTTTTGTTGTGAACATCCAAGTTTTTATACATTCTCTACGTTTCGAACAAATCGATATCATACTATGTGTTTTATCGGTTTTATTTTTTTCAATCGGTTGGTTCTATTTCTTTAATTACTTTTCGGCTGTAAACTTGTCCAATCAAGCCACACAAGGAAATTTACCACCGGTATCTATCATCATTGCTGCTAGAAATTCCGTTTTAAAACTTGAAGATCATTTGCCACACTGGCTCAATCAAGATTATCCAGAATACGAAGTGGTGATCATCGATGACCGCTCTGGAGATGAAACTGCCTATTTCCTGGTGAAAACGTCCGAAAAAGAACCCCTACTCAAATATGTCCTTTTAGATCCAGAAGTGATTAAAACCGGTGGCAAAAAACTGGCTTTAACCCTTGGTTTTAAAAAGGCAAAATACAATCACTTTTTACTGACGGATGCAGATTGCGTGCCAAATTCAGATCAATGGTTAAAAAGTATGGCTTCAGGTTTCACCAAGAAAAATGAAATAATTCTAGGTGTTTCTCCAGTTAAAACAAAAAAGACATTTTTGGGCAGACTCATTCAGTTCGAAAATATGCTCACCGCTCTGCAGTACTTGGGAATGTCCCTCAAAGGCAAACCCTATATGGGCGTCGGCCGAAATCTTGCCTACACCAGAAATATTTATAATTCAGTTGGGGGATTTTCTAAACACCATCATTTGCCAGCAGGTGACGATGATTTATTCGTGCAAGAAGCATCCAATTCTGAAAACACATCCGTTTGCATTGACCCCAATAGTTTTGTCAGAACCAATGGTCCTCAAAATTGGAAAGAATATTGGCAGCAAAAAATGCGTCATTTGTGGATAGGGAAACAATACCGTTCCGATGTTAAAAATAGGTTGGCGTGGTTGCCAATTTCTCAATTGCTTTTTTGGACCGCCATCATTGTTTGGTTTGTAATTGGAAGTAGTTGGTTGTGGCCAATTTTCCCAATTTTGATAAAAATTGTCCCTGAATGGGTTATTTTCTCGAAAAAAGGCAAATTACTACAAATGCCACTAGCAAATCCCTATTACCCATTGTTTAACTTCTTTTATAGCTTCTGGTATCTCGTAATTTCAATCAATGCATTTTTTAAACGTAAAATTGTATGGTAATAACATCCGCCTTAATCGAACAGTATTTTCCGGATCTAAATGATCAACAAAAAGAACGTTTTGCAGCGTTGTACGACCTTTATGTGTTCCACAATGAACGCGTGAATGTAATTTCCCGCAAAGACATGGACAATTTTTACATTCACCATGTATTGCACTCTCTTGCCTTGGTGAAATTTTGCGATTTTTCAAATATCAACAGTGTGATTGACATTGGCACCGGTGGCGGATTTCCTGGAATTCCACTAGCCATTATGTTCCCTGAAGTCAAATTCCATTTGGTGGATTCCATTGGAAAGAAAATCAATGTGGTGAACGAAGTTGCAAACTCTATTGGACTTACAAACCTTATTGCCGAACAATTAAGAACAGAAACTTCCGCATACGCCTACGATTTGGCTGTTGCTAGAGCAGTTGCCCCAGCAGTTAAATTATATGAATGGATGACAAACAACTGGCTTGAAAAACCTAAATTCTACCTTTTAAAAGGCGGTGACTTATCTGAGGAACTAAATGAATTACTTCAAGTTAACCCTAAACTAAGAATCAAATCTTACAACATATCCAAAGTCTTCAAAGAAGACTTTTTTGAAACAAAAAAGGTGATTACAATTGAGTAATCACCTTTTTTTTTATTTCTGTACATTTCAATTTACAATCCTAAAATTTCTTTTGCCTTTGAAATGGCATCCTTCAAACCTGTAGCATCTTTACCACCCGCGGTTGCAAAGAACTTTTGTCCTCCGCCACCACCTTGTATAAACTTGCCACATTCTCTCACCATTTTCGACGCATCAAATCCTTTGGATTCTACCAAATTTTCTTCGATGTAAATGGCTAACCCGGGCTTTTCATCAGCTGTAAAACCAATTACACAAACCAAATTGCTCACTTCTTGCTTCAATTGAAAACACAACTGTTTGGCAGCATCCGCAGAAGGCAATTCCAATTCTGACGTAATCAACTGAATATCGCCAAGAGACTGAACAGTAGACAAAAGCTGATTTTTTACCTCAGACAATTTTTCGGTTTCATAAACGTTTATTTTTTTCTGAAGGACATCAATTTCGGCATTCAATTTTTCAATCGCTTGCAACACATCTTTCGGCTGATTTAAGGCAACTTGAATATTGTTTAACAAAGTTAATTTCTCAAGAATATAGGCAGATGCTTTTTCATTGGTAATGGCTTCAATTCTTCGAACACCGGCGCTCACACTTCCCTCAGAAATCAATTTAAAATACCCAATTTGCGAAGTATTGGCAACGTGAGTTCCTCCGCACAATTCCATTGAATACTCTCTGTCAAATTCAATCACACGAACAAAATCTCCATATTTTTCACCGAAAAGTGCCGTTGCACCCATGTCAATGGCCGATTGAATTGGAATATTTCTATGTTCAATCAAGGAAATACCTTCCTGAATTTTTTCGTTGACCATAGATTCTACTTTTAGCAATTCTTCATCGGTCATTTTACCAAAATGCGAAAAGTCAAATCTCAAACTTTCATCGTTCACCAAACTTCCTTTTTGAGCCACATGCGTACCCAAAACGCGCTGTAAGGCACTGTGCATCAAATGCGTAGCACTGTGATTTGCCGAAATTTTCAAACGGCGTTTTTCATTCACCGTAGCTTTGAACAACTGCGAAGGATTGTTGATGGTTTGCGCCGACACCAAAATGTGTAATTTATTTTCTTTGTTTGTATCTAAAATTTCGATTTTTTCACCATCTTCACCGATCAACCATCCCGTATCTCCAACTTGTCCACCACTTTCCGCATAGAACGGTGCGTCGGCCAATACTATTTGGGTAAGATTTTTTCCTTTGAGGGACACTGACCTAAATCTAGAAATGAGGGTGTCGCAGGAAGTTTTATCGTATCCTACAAAGCTTTCATCTAATCCTTCATGCGCAAAATTCCAGTCGCCTGTTTCCTTTTGAGCATCGGCTTTACTTCTCTGTTTTTGAGCATTTAATGCTGTTTCAAAGCCTTCTAAATCAATGCTTACCTTCTTCTCTCTAGCAATTACCTCTGTTAAATCGATAGGAAAACCATAGGTATCATATAATTCAAACGCCATCTCCCCAGAAATACCTTTGTTCGGATTTTCAGAAAAATAAACGTTTATTTTTTGCATTCCGGTACTTAGGGTTCTAAAGAACGACAATTCTTCTTCTTTAATTACACGCTGAATGAAGGCCAATTGGCTCAATAATTCAGGGAATGAATTGGCAAAATAATTCGCCAAATCTTCAAGTAATTCAAACAAGAATGGTTCTGTAAAACCTAGATAACTGTATCCGTACCTAACCGCTCTACGAAGAATTCTTCTTACCACATATCCCGCACCATTGTTGGCAGGCAACTGTCCATCTGCAATACACAAACTTACCGCCCTAATATGATCTGCAATCACCCTAAATGCAATATCTTGATCTTCGTTATCACCGTATTTTTTGTTGCACAAAGAGGCTGTTTTTTGGATGATAAATTGGAATATATCTGTATCGTAATTTGACGATTTACCCTGAATAACCCTAACCAAACGCTCAAATCCCATTCCAGTATCAACATGTTGGGCTGGTAATTTCACCAATGACCCATCGGCCATTCTGTTAAACTCCATGAACACATTGTTCCATATTTCAATTACCTCAGGATTGTCTTTATTTACCAGTGTAGAACCATCTACATTTGCTCTATCTTCGTTAGAGCGCATATCGAAATGAATTTCGGTACAAGGACCACAAGGACCAGTATCCCCCATTTCCCAAAAATTGTCTTTTTTATTCCCGTTAATAATGCGAGAAGCGTCAATTCTTTGAGCCCAAATATCAAAAGCTTCTTTATCAAACGGAATATTTTGAGCTGTATCTCCTTCAAACACTGTCACATAAAGCCTATCTTTAGGCAATTCAAAAACCTCTGTAAGAAGTTCCCAAGCCCAGGCAATAGCATCTGCTTTAAAGTAATCGCCAAAACTCCAGTTACCAAGCATTTCAAACATGGTATGGTGGTAGTGATCATGTCCAACTTCATCCAAATCATTGTGTTTTCCGCTTACACGCAAACATTTTTGACTATTGGCAACGCGTTTATGGGTAGCCACTGCATTTCCTAAGAAATAATCTTTAAATTGGTTCATCCCGGCATTTGTAAACATTAAAGTTGGATCACCTTTAACTACAATTGGAGCAGATGGAACAATTCTGTGATTTTTACTTTCGAAGAAAGCTAAAAATTTGGCTTTAATTTCTTGGGATGATAATGACATAATTTAGGTGCAAAGATAAAAAGAAAGGTTTATAAACAGATTAGAAAGATTAGAAAGATTAGAGGAAGAGTTTATAAAGGTTTATGAGTGTTTATAAAATTTTATGAAAAACAGCGCAGCGTCAACAGCCGTAGGCGTCAACCACCGAAGGTGTA
>CAZBMF010000044.1:0-19519 GCA_964492925.1 uncultured Rhizobium sp.
ACCTTGGTGAATTACAGAGGTTGCGATAGTCTTTTAACAGTTGAGTTAACCATTAATGAACCAACGGTTTACCAACAACAAATTACCGCTTGTTCTTATTGGATTAGTCCAATGCAGAAAATTCATTGGAACTCTGGTTCTTACGTTGATACCTTGATGAATGTGGCAGGTTGCGATAGTTTTCTGTATACTCAGTTGACTATCAATCAGCCAACAAGTATGCAAATTAAGGTTACAGTTTGCGGTAGCTATACAAGTCCTGCGGGTCATTTGTACACTCAGTCGGCCAATTTCTCTGATACAATTAAAAATTCGGTTGGTTGCGATAGCATCGTTTATGTAAATCTAACCGTCAATACCATTTCAAAAGAAATAGTAGATGTAAAAGCTTGCGATGTGTATGTTAGTCCTTTGGGTAATTTACATTACCAATCTGGTACCTATTTCGATACCTTAAAAGGGTATTATGGTTGTGACAGTATCATTCAAACCAATTTAATTGTAACCAAGTCGTCACGTGTTAAATATGTTGTAAACGCATGTCGATTTTTTGAGAATCATAAAGGGGTAACATTAACAAAATCAGGATACTATGTAGATTCAATGAAAACAATCAATGGTTGTGATAGCATCATTGAGTTGGAATTAACCATTGATACCTTGAATATCGCGGTTTCAGGAAACAACAATGTATTAACGGCAAGTCCTGCGAATGCCCAATATCAGTGGTTAGATTGCAACAATGCCTATAGCCCAATAAACAACGAGATTCAGCAATCTTTTGCCCCATCAGCGAATGGTCAATATGCGGTTCAAGTTATTTTGAATTCTTGTATTGATACTTCAGATTGTTTCACCATTCAGAATATAAGTTCAAAAGGGTTGAAGCAATCTAATTTCAATGTTTATCCAAATCCAAGTCAGGGAATATACACTGTAAATGCTGGCGATAAAGCCATAGGTAAATTGCGAATTCTTGGTTTAAACGGACAAATTTTAAAGAATTTGGATTTGTCGAATCAATCGCATTATCAATTGAGTTTAATGGATTATGCTGCAGGGATTTATACCTTGGAAGTTGATCAAAATGGCAAAATTTCAACCATGAAATTGGTGAAATTGGAAAGCCAGAAATAAAAGATTTTTAATATGGTTAACGAAGGAGCTCTTAGGGGCTCCTTTTTTTATTCGCATGTAAATACAAATAAATCAATTATTTTCGTGTTGTGATAGTGGGTTTCGTACAAGAGATAAAACATCAAATTCGTAAGGTTCAATGGGCTTTGATGTTGATTTTGTGCATGCAGTCAATGTCCCTCATGGCTCAAAACGACACCAATAAAATTGCGCCAACGCCCGATGAAGAGGGCTTGAACGTAGATTTGGGCATTTCTCGAAACCGAAATAAGTATTTGTGGCCATTGATTTACCGTGAAAAAACGGAATATACTTACGATCTACAATTGGCCTTTACGTTGTATCGCAACACTTCTAACTTAAATGGGACTTATAGCCATCAACATTTGTTGCCATTATTTTGGAGGACAAAAACGCGGGGATTAACTTCCTTCAAACTGGCAACTTTATATTACCCGAGTTTAATCAATTATACATTTGATTCTAGCAGAAGCTACAAGAGCTTTAAATTGGGATCTATTTTGCCATCCGTAGATTTGTTAAATATCACAAAAGATGATGGCAATTTATTGGTAGAAAACAACTTATTCTTTTTTATTTACTTCAAATCAGATAAGAAAAGTCAGCGTTCGCGTTTCGTGGTCTTCCCATTGTATTGGCAGTACCAACAGGGTTTGGGTAGCTTTGAAACAAGTTACGGTGATTTGAAGAAATCCATAACCATATTGCCTTTGTTGCGACGTGTGAAAGAGCGAATAAGGAGAGATTATGGATCTAAAGGAACGGATTTTAATTATATGAGTTTGTCGCAATCTTGGGTATTCTATCCTTTATTGACCAAAATATATCACTCAAACAGTGTCAATACTACACGGAATTCGGAATACGGAAAATTATACAAAGAGACCGTGATGAGTAAAAAACAAGAGAGTTTGTTTCGCACGTTTTTGCTCTATAAATACTATCATTTCGTTGATAGTCAAAAGATTGGTGCTGGTTCATTTGCCGCTTCTGAAATCGAAATAAAGGGTTCATTGTTTGAAGTTATCCGCTGGAAAAAGCATGAAGAATCTCTATACAAACGGAATTCTTTCACGATATTTCCTATTTGGTTTCAACAATATTTTTTTTATAAGGGATATGTCAAATCGGGATTGGTAATTTTTCCAATTTATTGGCAGAAAATGCGAAAAGACACAACGGGAGTTGAAAAATCCAATTTTTTGTTTCCATTGATTTATAGCTATAAACGAACCAAAGGCGATACAACGTTATTCCTTTTTCCATTTTATTTTTCGCAAAAATCGCAACATGCTTCAATGAGTACGTTGTTCCCAATTTACTTCGCTTCTTCTGAACGGGAATATTATTTGGGAAAAGAATATAGGGAAGTTAAAGGTTCATTGGCTTATTTGTATTGGTTTAGGAAGGGAGATGTAAATGGGAAAAGGGTAGAAACAGGACATTTTTTCCCACCTTTATTTTGGTATACTGCCAGGAACATTGTTGGGCGTCAAGATACGCTGTTGATACTGACTCCCTTACTTGGGATGTATAGCAACGCGAATTTAAAAGTTCATAACACTTGGTTGTTTCCGCTGTATTATTCCGATTCACGTCCTTCTCACCGCAATACCTGGTTGTTGCCCGTTTATTTTTATCACGAAAACTTAGACTTTAAGTACCGTTGTTTTTTCCCATTGGTTTGGACCCGAGAAGGAAAGCATGGAAATGATAAACGTATCTTTTTATTTCCAATGTATTACAAGTCAAAGAATGAAATTCGCCAAGAGTATGCATTATTCCCCTTGTTTTTTGCCTCCAATACCAATAATCCCGCTTATAGTAATGAGAAAAGAAGGTCGTTGTTGTTTTGGTATTGGTATTACAAATTGGAATCTAAACCCGCAGCAGCAAACAAGTGTAAAATCAATGGAATCTTGCGACATAGTTTGGTGCCAATTTACTACTATCAAGCCGTTGAAAACGGCGACACCAGTTTGATGTCGATGTTGGTTTATTACCTTACCAAAAGCCAAGGATCTCAAACGCGCTATATTTTCCCGTTGTATTCTGAAGTTCGAACCAAAAACACCTTTAATTCGAGTTTGTTTCCGCTTTATTGGTACGATCGAACCGCTTTTGATACATCATTGTTGGTTTTGCCATTTTATTTCCGTGAAACGGGTAAAAATGGCACCAAAAGGGTGGTATTTCCTTTGTACTGGAGTTTCAAGGATTCGTTTGAACATTTTAACATGTTTTTACCCCTTTATTTGAATCGAATTAGGGCTCATGATACGGTTAAAATGATTACCCCTTTTTATTGGTCTCGTAACACTCAATTTAAAAATGGATATTATTCAAAAGAATCATATTCAGGATTGTTGTTTTATACCAAACACGAGAGAAATGAGGAATTTGAAGTGAAACATCAACATGCTATTCCATTGTTATACACTTATAATTGGTCAAATATTGATACAAATAAATGGTATGAGCAGGGGTATTCCGGTTATCATGAACCCCGCAAATTGGGCGTTCTTGGTTTAATTCAATACCGAGAGGAAAAACAAATTGAGCATGGTTTTATAGAATCTAATTCGTTGATTATTTATGGTAAACCTCATCGTAAGTTATATGTGAAGACAAAAAAGAGGTTTACAATTTATCCTTTAGTATTTTACAAGAAGGAAATTGTAGATAATTTTAGAGATTCTTATGACTTGAAAGGGAGGGTGTACCATGAACTATTGTATCCCGCTGCGGAAAATGAACGTACTTTCACATTATTTCCAATTTACTTTACCCAAAGTAGAAAAAACTATTCAAAGACGTATGTCACTAGAAGACGCGTATTGTTTCCATTGTTTTGGTATTATAACAAGCCCAAGGCCAAATCCGTGTTTTTATTGCCACTATTTGGAAATTATAAAAATAATTACACCGATAATTATCGATATGATTATACAACGTGCTTGTCTTTTATAACGCCGCTTTATTGGAATATTCACCGAAATTCTGGCAGCCATCGTTTGTTATTTCCTTTGTTCTCTTATAAAACAACCAACTTGAATCAAAAAATAAGAGCAAGGTCTGGATTTTCGAATTTTGGTCCGCTTGAAAAGGATTCATTGGCTTACAAAGCGCATTTGCTGTACATTCTTTATCGTTATGAATATGAAAAAGGGGTCACGTCTCACCATGTTTTGTATCCCCTCATCAACCGTTATAAAGATTCCCATGAGAAAGTGTCGAAATTTAGAATTGCTCCTTTGGTTTGGACAATGTCGTCGCCAAATTTATCTTATCAATATGTAATACCGTTTTACGGGTTGAGATATAAAGACAGCTTAACGGTATTTAATTTGCTGTTGAACACTTATCGTTATAAGGCTATTGAGGGACGTATGCATAGCCATAAATTTTTGTTTGGATTGGTTCAATACGACCGTTATAAAAATGGCGATTTTGAAACACGATATTTGTACAAATTTTATTCGAACGTGAAATTAGATAGCCTTCGTGAGCGTTCTATTTTCCCTGTTTTCTATTATTTGAAACACAAGAATGGCAATTACAGGAAAAGTATCTTGGCAGGTATTTATAGCAAAACAAAAACGAAAATGGCGAAGCGCAATGAGTATTACTTAGAAGAAAAGTTGTTTTGGTTTATTCGTTACAGAAGCAATGCTGGATATTTGCAATCCAAAGGAATTACCCTTAAAGAAATCAATCAGCTAACCCGTTTTTAGTACTGATAAACAAAGCGAATGCTTTTTTTAGAACTGCATGACAAAGCGGGTGCTTTTGTCTTTGTACAATTCATAGAAATGCTTTGGTGCCGTTTTGAAAGGATGCTTTTCGGCATATTCACCCAGTGCAGGATACGCTTTCGTGATGGCAATAATGGTTGAAACCAAATCCCAGGTTTTCATGTCGCAAATCACCGCATGTCCTTTTTCAATTTCAAAAGTATGTGCGCCTTCAATTTGAAGCAATTTTTTAGCATCTGCTTCGTTTTCAACGATTACAGCGGCGAAACTTCTCAGTTCAGATTCTTTAACCGTTTTAGGGTCGTCAAAATAAACGCCTGCATATTTTAGATCTTTGAAACCAGCGGCTTCAGTGGATTTGCGCAATTTCTCAAAAACGTTTCCAATGTTTTTATAAGCTCCTTTGTGATCAATTCCAATCAGCTTATATCCACCTTCCTCACCTTCAAATGCTTTTGCCGTACTAAACAGTCCCTCGAAAACAAGAAACGCAAATATAGCAGCGACCAATACGCTGAGGATGATGAAGAATTTTTTCATTATAATTTGATCAATTTCTGCGTTAATAACACCGTTTTACCGTTTTTGATTTTTACGATATATATGCCTTGTTTTAACGATTCAGTGTTGATTGTTTCTGCTGATTTATTCGGGTTTAATGCAATGGTTTGAATGATTTTGCCATTGAAGTCAGCAATTTCCAATTCTGTAGAAGGTGCAAATGGGTAATATACATTCAACTCTTTTCCTTGTAATGGGTTAGGACCAATTTTGTACAAAGATTGATTGGCCAAATTTTTGGTTGATGCATAGATGTCCACCGCTTGGATTTCAAAACGGTTATCTCCTTGGCTCAATGAGTCAGCGTTTACGCTAAAGTCATATTTGCTGCCATGAACTATTTCGGTATTCTTGTTTAAATAATAGTCCTTCAAGAATAATTTATAACCTTCAGGAAGTTTCAAATTGTCGAATGAGAAAGTATAGTCCTTTTTCAAGGTTGTTTTGAATCCCAATGGAATGGTTTTGTTGTTTTCAAACGGACGAGAATCGATAGACAACGTATGGTTGTTTGTGCTAAAAGAGTAGAAATTCACATCAGGATTTGTGAATTTAACAGCGTCTAAATTTTCGTAGGTGTTTTGTGCTTGGTCATGGAAAAAGAACTGAAGCTTGTCCCAATAAGTGGTATTGTCAATTACATTGATTTCCAATTTGTAATTTGAGTCAATTTCGAAGAAATGACCAGTTGCCGGGGTGGTAGAAGCTACTTTAGCGGCCTCTGTAAATCCGATTGAACCTGTTCCACCAAGAGCTGAAACTTCGGTGTTGAAACTTGCATAAGCTGGTAAAACATAACTGCTGCTGAATGCTTTAGAAGAATATGCTCCACGTGTACCCATGGTAACGTCCCAAACATAGAAATAGTTACCCATGTTGGTGTATGAAAGAGAAGTTACTTGAACTGGCGCTGGGTAAGGGTTTGTAGCAACCACAAATTTGGTGTTTGAATTGCATGAAAAACTCTCGGTGATACTTCCTTGATTGATATTTCCAGTAAAGTCTAAAGTAACTGCTGAAGGAGTATAAGATGTTGTGGTTAATCCTTCCCCAATGGCTCCACGAACCAAAGTACGTAAGCCTTTTTTTGCATCCCAACTGTTGGTTCCATTTCCGTCGGTGCTAGTGAAGGCAGTCCAACCTGCGTTATTGCCGCTAGTTACAGCATCACCAGTTGTTTCGTCAAACCAAAAAGCTGAAGGGTTGTTTGTACCAGTGGAGGTAAATCCATTGGTACTTCCACCTGATCCAGTGATGTCGATATCGTCGGTAAGCTGCGATAAAGCAATAGCTGAACTAAAAGGATGAGACAAAAATCTAAAAGCCCTTTTGCCTTGAACATATACTTCGCAATTTACATCACCGGTTAAGGTAGCGCCTGAACCAAAAGTTCCTACATAAGCGGTAGCCGATGACGTTGATTTTAATGTGAGTTTGCCACCTGCGGCCAAAGTTCCTGAATTCACAACAACATTGTTGGTGATGGAAGTTGTGCCTGAAGAAATGGTCACAGTGGAGCTTGTTTTGTCTACAGATAATTTATCGATTGTACCTGTACCAGTAATGGTGGTTGAGCTACTGCCGTTTAAAGAAAGCACCCCTCCGCCATTGATGGTTCCATTGTTCACCAAGTTTTCTTGGCTGTAAACAGTTGTAGAAGAAGAAATGTAAAGTACATCGCCACTTGGGACGCTAAGTTGTGCAAATGCTGATGAAAAGCAGCCAAATGATAACAAAAGTAAGCAAAGATTTATCTTAGTATTCATCGAAATTGTGTTATTAAACAATTGTGATTTTACAAAGATACAAAAAATTGCTCATTTGTACATTCTCACTGATTTACTCAATCAATATTTTCTGTGTAAACTGCTGGTTGTTGGCATCGGTAATTTTAATTTGATAGATTCCGGCTTGAATAATGAGTTTTACTAAATGTTGCTCAATATCAATATTTTGATCACTGAAGACGAGTTTCCCAGAAAGGTCGAAAATTTGCAAATTCACCAATCCTTTGTGATTGGATTCAATGGTAAACACTCCTTTGCTTGGGTTGGGTTTTACATTAAAATGTAAAAGATTTGCATTTTTCGCGGATGCATTGGTTACCAACACACAATCTGAAGTGTCTGTGCAACCGTCTTTAGTTAAAATAACGCCATATTCCTCGTTGGTTTTTGCAATATACGAGCGGTTGGTAGCTGTGTCTATCAACTTGTTTCCCCTAGTGCAATTGATCCATTGATAGTTAGCGCCAGTAAGTCTTGCGGTTAATAATGATCCATTGTGAATAACGAATTTATCGTGGTTGATTACGTTAATATTTCTGGTGATAATACTGTCGCAACCAGTTTCAAGAGATTTAAGCGTATCAAAGTAAGTGCCTGAACTATATGCATATCGGTTACTTCCTATCATTTTAAAATAGCGGCAAGCGGTATCGAAATCTGTGGTGCGCTTTGCTTTGTTTATGGTTAAATTTACCGTAATGATACTATCGCAAAATGCATAGTTTCTAAGTGTATCATAGTAGGTTCCAGAGATTGTCCAAGTTTTCTTTTTATTTGGACTTTTGAAAGACTCACAGGCTGAAACGGTCAGTGTTTTATAACCTGTTAAGTTTTTGAAATTCACTTGAATGATAGAGTCACAACCATTGTAATTTGGAATAGTGTCGAAGTAAATTCCAGTTTTGCTCACCAATTTACCGCTTGGTAGGGTGTAATTTCTGCACGAAGAGGCTTTGATTTCACTTTTTGTAGGCTTTAAAATATTCAAGAAAATGGTGATGACACTGTCGCAACCTCTGTAATCAGTTACTGTATCCAAATAGGTTCCAGAGTTGGTGTACGTGTATTTTTTAGAAGGCGAAGTGTACGAGTAGCATTGAGAAACTGAGATCGAATCAGGTGTCCCTCCAATTTTTAAATTTACGGTAACCACACTGTCGCAGTTTACCCAATTTCTAAGATAGTCGGTATATTTTCCCGATTTTGTCCATACATAAGCTTTACTAGGACTTGTGTAAGAAGAACAGGCCCAAGCGCTGATGGTTTTATAGGTTCTTTTTTTGATGGTCAAAATGGTTTTAATCACGCTATCACATCCAAAATATGTGGGAATTGTGTCATAATAAGTGCCTGAAAGGGTTACTTTTTTTCCAGAAGGGGTATAGTATAAATCGCATTTTGTAAGGGTATCAGTTTTATATGTAATAGATTTGGTGAGTGTAACGCCTTGAACCCAGTTTGATCCAGTACCAGTGAGCGTTAAATTTTGCAATGTTCCGTTGTTGGCATATCCTGAATAATCAACAAGGGTTTTTACTGCGGTATTTATATTATTTGCTTTCCCGTGATTGAATTTATAATAAGCCCTCAATCCACTTTGTTTTGAGCAAAACTCATTGTACATGTTGTTCTTAATTTGGGCTGTAGTTCTTGCAACTGCCCAAATTCTTACATCGTCAATTCTGCCTTGGTATCTTCTTTGATATTGGCCTGAGTGGTCTCCAATGGTTAGATTAACTGTATTGGATGACATAATTGTGCTGGTATAGGCAATTGAATCGGTACAAACCCCATTTACATACAATCTTGATTTTACACCATCATAGGTTGCCGCAACATGTTGCCAAGTATTCAATGTCAATACAGCATTGGCGGAGGTGATTTCTTTCCAAGTTGAAGTATTATCCCCAAATCCAAAATTCAATTTTCCCGAAGCGCCACAACGAAGCATATAGCCATTGTTGTTGGTGTTATTTTCTTTGTTGATGATGTTACCTTCGTATACATTGGTTTTCCATGCTGTGGGATAAATCCAAGCTTCTACAGTAATTTTTGTGCCTTTGATGGTAACCGATGTGTCTGTGCCACAATCAACCCTATCGTCTGTTCCATCAAAGTCCAAAGAATTTTGTGAATGAAGTTTTTGAAACGCAGTTGCTAAAATAAACAATAATGCAACTCTTAAAATCTGTAGTTTATTGACTTTCATTAGGATAGTGTGGTTGTGAATCCTCGAAAGTATGAGAAAAGTTGAATAAAAAAAACTAATTTTACTATTTAGTACCCTAAAATTACAAATGGTAAAATTAATCTATCATCTCAGCATATAACATCTTGATGAGTCCATCTGCCAACCCAATTTTAGGAACGTGAATTTCCCCGGCGCCAGACCATTGCATGATTTTGAGGTAAATATCCAATGCTGGTACAACTACCACGGCGCGGTCTTCCTTCAGTTGGAATTGATGAATACGTTCATCAACGGACAATACAGATAATTGTTTTAAATAATCCTTTAATATTTTAACTTTCAATGGTTTGCCAGATTTGGTGTTCGACATTGAAAATATTTTGTTGATGTTTCCTCCACTACCAATGAGGTGAATGGGCTGTAAAGGATTTACATGTGTATAGATAAAGTTCGACAATGCCGCCCATTCTGTAGAGTCAATCTTTTGATTGAGATGTCGAATTGTACCAATGTTAAATGATTCTTTGGTCACAATTTGCTTATTTGCAAAAAGCGTTAATTCAGTGCTTCCACCACCAACATCTACATACAAAGAGGCCAACATTGTATTGAATTTCTCTGCTATATGGGTTTCGTAAAGTATGGAAGCTTCCTGTTGACCCGTAATAATGTCTATTTTGATTCCAGTTTCTGAATGAATCAAATCTGCAATTTCTTGACCATTATCAGCATCCCGCATGGCCGATGTGGCGCAGGCTTTGTATTGTTTTACTTGGTAAATACCCATGAGCATTTTGAAAACTCTCATGGTTTCTATGAAATTCTGTTTTTTGAGGTCGCCAATTACGCCATTCTGAAATACATCGTAACCCAATTGTATGGGTATTCGAATGAGGTTCAATTTGGTGAAATCTACTTCGTTTTTGTTGTAACGCTTAGCTTCAACGATCAACAAACGCGCAGCATTAGACCCAATATCAATGGCAGCGAGTTTCAAATGTTATAATTTTTGCCTCTAAGGTAGTGATAAATTTCAATCTGCGACCTCATTTCAGTTTCATTTTCAGATTTATCTACATACCAATTATGTTGTTCATTGTCTAAAATTCGGCCTTTTACATTTTCTTGAATTTGCAGTTGATAAATAGTCATCAATTCTTTTTTAATTTCGTGATCAAAAATTGGACAAGCTACTTCTATTCGATGGTCTAAGTTTCGTACCATCCAATCTGCCGACGAAATATAAACTTGCGGATCATTGTTATTGCTAAATATGAACAATCGGGCATGTTCCAAATATTTGTCTACAATGCTGATGGCTTTCATGGGTTTTTTGAACGACTTTTGTTCAGTTAATGCACAACAAATTCCACGAATAATCAAGTCTATTTTTACCCCCGATTTCGCTGCCATATACAATTCCTGAATCAAGTCGTGGTCTACCAAACTGTTCAATTTTAATTGAATAAAAGCATTTTCTTTTTTCTTTATTGATTTAATTTCTTTTGAAATTAAATTCAAAAAGAATTTTCTCATGTTTTGTGGGGATGTGATGAGCGTTTTGCAGCCTTTTAGTAAATCAACTTTGGGATTAGGCTTGTCTAAACAATCAAACACCCTGTTGATGTCAGTTAAAATGGCCCTATTGGTTGTGAGTAACAGATGGTCACCATATACCTGTGCCGTGTTTTCATTAAAATTACCAGTTGAGATAAATCCGTATTGAATGGTTTTATTGAATTCGCGTTTTTTGATAACGCAAATTTTGGCGTGAACCTTCATGTCTGGAACGCCCAGAAATACCTTCACCCCCTCTTCCTCTAAAACAGATTTCCAATACAAATTAGCCTCTTCGTCAAATCGGGCTCTTAGTTCAATAATCACCGTTACAGATTTGCCATTTCTTACAGCATTTAATAAAGCGTTGATTACCTTAGATTGTTTTGCCAATCTGTAAACAGTTATTTTTATGCTTTGTACAAATGGATCAATTGCCGCTTCACGCAATAAATCAATTACTGAATCAAACGAATGATAAGGGAAATGTAGCATAACATCCTTCTTTTCAATGATTTCCATGATTCTACATGGTTGAACCAAGGTTGGATGTACAAACGGTTTCGGCCTTTCTTTAATATCGTTGAAAACAGATTTTGGGAAATCCATGAAATCTTTGAAATTGTGAATTCTGCCACCGGCAATCAAATTGTCTTTTTTAGATAAATTTAAACGTTTTGTTAAATAATCTAGAATTTGTGGGTCTATATGTTTGTCATACACAAATCGCGTTGCCTTACCCTTGTTCCTGTTTTTTAGTCCCTTTTCCAAATCTTCAATCACATTGTTCTGCAAATCATTGTCGAGTTCCAATTCTGCGTCTCTCGTTAACTTAATAATGTGACTGATAAAACGGTTAAATCCGAATGGAGCAAACAAGAATTTTAAATTGTATCGGATGATATCTTCCAACAAAATAACATCTGTTTGTTCTTTGGAAGAAGGCAATATTACAAATCTTGGAATTTCTTTTTCTGGAATTTGGATTAATGCGTAACGCTGAATCATGGGATTGATATCGCTACCTAAAACACATGCCAAGTAGATAGATCTGTCCCTCAAAAAAGGAGCTTGAGGCATACTTTCTATCATCAATGGAACAATTTGTGTGCGTACTTTTTCTTCAAAATAAGTTTGGACAAACGCTTTTTGCGATTTGTTTAACTGCTTCTCATTTTTGAAAAAAATGCGGTGCTCCGATTCTAGCTTTTTGATAATTTCAGAAAATGTTTCATCGAATGTAATTTGTTGATTGAGCACAATTTCCTGAATTCTTTTTAAGATTTTTTCAGGATTTTCCTCTAAATGGATGTTTTTTGAAGTTTCCAACTTTAACATTTTGTTCAATGTGCCAACACGAACTCTGAAAAATTCATCCAAATTGTTGGAAAATATACCCAAAAACTTGAGCCTATCAAGCAAATGTACATTTGGATCTTTCGCCTCCTGCAGAACCCGGTTGTTGAACGCCAACCAACTAATGTCCCTGATGATTTTTTTATGACTTGATTTCAAAACTAGAAAGTGGCACGAAACTATTATTTGAAATTGGCTCTAGTGTTTTCTTAATATTACGTTATTGTTATGTGAATTTTTAAAGTAATTGAGTCTAATTTAATCTATGTTTGTATAGATGAACCGCAATATTTTAATTTCATTTTTGCTTTGTTCAATAATTCATTTTGTACACGCGCAAGCTGATTTGCCCCATGTTCAATATGGATCTATCACAAGAATAGAAAAGTTTGGAACGCATGTTGATTCTCGAAATATTGATATATGGCTCCCGCCAGGTTTTAGTCCATCCATAAAATACCCTGTTTTATATCTTCATGATGGTCAAATGCTTTTTGATTCTACCAAGACTTGGAACCATCAGGAGTGGCAAGTAGATGAGTTTTTAGGAGAAGCCATATTGAAAAATGAAATTCAACCTGTAATAGTTGTTGGAATATGGAACAATGGGGTAAAAAGACGTGCTGAATATTTGCCACAAAAGGCGGTCAATGTGTTATTAATGAATGAAAAAGAATATGTTTTAAGTGCCACGAAAGATACCATTTTGCCTCTTTTAGAGGAGAATCTAATGGCAGATCAATATTTGAAGTTTGTGGTGTTTGAGGTTAAGGCTATGATTGATAGCATTTTGCCAACATTAAATGATAAAGAACATACATTTATCGGGGGATCAAGTATGGGTGGTTTAATTTCTTTATATGCCATTTGTGAATATCCGGAAATCTTTGGCGGCGCCATGTGTATGTCAACACATTGGCCGGGATTGTTCTATGAAAACCAAACGATTAATCCATTCCCTGCTTCCATGTTGGCTTATTTGAACGCCAAAATTCCTGACATAAAAACACATAGGTACTATTTTGACTGCGGTGATCAAACCCTGGATTCAATGTATCCAAAATTTCAAAGAGAAGTGGATTTGTTGTTTTTTGGGAAGGGATATTTGTCGGATTCTAAGCATTATTCATCGCAATTTTTCCCAGGTGAAAATCACTCTGAAACCGCCTGGAGTAAGCGGTTTAAGCCGGCTGTAAAATTTCTGATGACATTAAAATGACAAGTAGTGAATGATTTGTGTTTCGCTGTACATTGAAGAATTCGCTATCTTTGTGCTAACGAAGATGCACAACAAATTGCTCAAATATTGGAAATTGTTGGGGTTAACCATGGTGTTAACGCTGTTTGCAGCATCTTTCATGGAATGGTCTATTTCCAATGAATTTTCTGGCAATTTGGTTCAATGTGAAGAGCTTGTTGATATTGATGTTCAAGCCGAGAATGATATTTGGTTAGATTTTTATTGTACACTTGACTTCCTGGAATATCATCAGTTTGAAGAACACGTTCCTGGGTCGTTTATAAAGAAATTCACTTACCAAGATGCGGAACTGGCAAATGCCCGTTTTCGGTCTTTTATGGTGTTAAATCACCAGTTTAAATTTGCTTGTTAATCTGTTTGTTTTCTGATTTGACTTAGGTCTTCTCCTCAACACTGAGGAAATGGATGTGAATTCGCATGTCCTTTAAAAACAAAAACAAACATAAAATATGCAAAAAAATAATCATAAAAATAAAAGTCAGGCACTTCCTTCTGATGGATTGAAGGGCCTTTTTGAAAATATAAAAACCGATGCATTGTCGGGTTTTTTGGTGTTCTTGTTGGCATTGCCATTGAGTTTGGGAATTGCAAAAGCAAGTGAGTTTCCAGCAATTATGGGTTTAATGACGGCCATGATTGGCGGGGTTGTTGTATCATGGATTTCTGGTTCGCGTTTAACAATTAAAGGCCCAGCTGCTGGGTTAATTGTCATTGTGGCTGGATCTGTGGCAGAATTTGGAAATGGCGATCCAGTTTTGGGATGGCATTTAGCGTTGGGAGCATTGATGGTAGCTGGGATTTTACAGATATTGTTTGGTCTCATAAAAATGGGTTCATTGGTAGATTTCTTCCCATTAAGTGCCATTCATGGCATGTTGGCTGCCATCGGAATTATCATCATGAGCAAGCAGTTTCATCTTATTTTTGGGCCGGCTCCTGTAGATGAATTGGGGAAATCAATTTTGGAACCAGTAGATTTGATCATGGCGTTACCAAATTCAATTGGTCACATGAATTTCAATGTTGCGTTGATTGGAATTGTAAGTTTGGCCATTGTATTTGGTTGGCCATTGGTGAAACACCCAATATTAAGGAAAATTCCTTCACCGGTTTTGGTGTTGTTGGTTTCTATTCCCTTGGCGCATTATATGCATCTCGACAAAAAATTCTTGGTGCATTTCGACCAAGATTTTATGCATACCATTGCTTGGAATGAACGTTTTGATGGGATTTCTCAAACTGGAACCTTTGTTAAATATGTCATCATGTTTGCTTTAGTGGGAAGTTTGGAAAGTTTATTGACCGTAAAGGCCATTGATATGTTAGATCCTTATAAACGTAAAAGTAATGCAAACAAGGATTTGATGGCTGTAGGATTTGGTAACACCATTTCTGCATTGGTAGGTGGATTACCAATGATTAGCGAAGTTGCAAGAAGTAGTGCGAACGTCAATAATGGAGCAAAAACCCGTTTTGCAAATTTCTTTCATGGTGTTTTCATCCTGTTGTTTTTGATTTTTGATTTGCAATTTAGTGATCTAATTCCCAATGCAGCATTGGCCGCAATGTTAATTGGCGTTGGGTTTAAACTTGCTAGCCCCAAAGAATTTGGTAGAATGGCGAAAATTGGACCTGAGCAATTGATGGTTTTTTCAATAACAGTGGTGGTAACCTTGTTTACAGATTTGTTGGTTGGTATTGGTGTTGGAATTTTGGTTAAGCTTATTACTCAAGCCTATTTGGGAGTGCCTGTACAATCTACTTTTAAGTCTAAAGTAATTGAATATGGCAATAACCTTCAAATTTTAGGGGCAGCCGTATTTTCAAATTGGTTGGGTATACAGAAAATCATTTCGAAGCATCAAAATCAAGAAGAATTAATCTTAGATTTTACAAAGTGTAATGTGATTGATCACACTGTGATGGATAACCTTCATCACTTGCATCAAGATTTTGAGAATTCAAACCGACATTTAAAAATTTTGGGTTTAGATGAAATGCAATATACTTCAGTGAGTAAGCATGAATTGTCGTCTAGGAAACGTGCAAAACAAGATCGATTTGATGCACACGGTAATTTAAAACATCAATAATCATGGAAAATAAAGCTCAATTTCAATTGTCTAAAATTTTGAAGGAGCTCAAACATTATTTGCCTGAGCAAGCTCCTTTAAAAGATTTTATTCATCACAATACTTTACACTCTTTTCAGGGATATTCATTTTTTGAGGGGACGCAGCGCGCCAATGAAATTTTTGGGTACCGCGTGAGTTTAAGTTTACTAGAATATAGAGAGTTGTTTAAGCAACATCTAATCCATGAAGATGCAATCAATCAAGTTGTTGCCGTACGCTATGGTGAGTCGTTAATGTATGAATGGAAATTCAAAATGGTTCAAACTGAATATGATGTGGCGAAAGAACCTAGGGTAGGCAAACTCAGAAATGACTGGAAAAGCAAACTTGGTTTGAACATTGACTCTCTCACACATCCTGTGTTGTTTCGAATTCTATGTAGTTTCTTGGATCAAGGAGTTTCCATTTGGAAATTTCCTAATGCTGAACATAATTTTATAGATACATTAAGGCAACTTGAACATGAAAATTATGGAAGTTTGTTCAAAGGGAAACTGGCTCCTGAGTTTTTGAAAAATAAGAACTTGTCTGTTGAAATGCTGCTCAATAGAATTGCCGGCAATGAGCACTATTTTGAAGCTTATTTATTTGATCAACAATTTGCCCATCCCGGGTGGTCGGGTATCGTTTCTGCCATTGAACATAATGCTCAAACCCTACTTGATACAAGGAAAATTACATTAGAGCAATTGATTATATTGGAATTGCTGATTGAAATTGATACCTTGGAAAGTAAGTTTGGTTCTGGGTTTAAAACATTGAATGAACTCGAAATTCCAATTGGTTTTGATTTATGGAGGGACGTTGAAGTCACTGAATATGATAAAGTGATGCAGCTTTGGCAATTGGCCTATGAATTTACCTATTACGATGAAGTTCTTAAGGGAATAGCCCAAAATATGAGCGTGGTTCCAAAGCAACAAAATAAAACCGATCGCACTTTTCAAGCGATGTTTTGCATTGATGATAGGGAATGCAGTATCCGCCGTCATGTTGAGCAATTGGATCCTAAAAGTGAAACCTTTGGAACTCCAGGTTTTTTTGGAGTGGAATTTTTCTATCAACCCAAAGATGGTCAGCACTATACAAAGCATTGTCCAGCCCCAGTTACCCCGAAGTATCTGATAAAGGAATTTGGAGAAGTGGCAAAAAAATCAACAGATATCCATTTTCACCGTCATTCTCATTCGATGTTCATTGGGTGGATTCTCACCCACACTTATGGGTTTTGGTCGGCACTCAAGCTGATTTTAAGTGTGTTTAAGCCTAAAATGGGTGCTGCGGTGGCCACATCCCTCAAACACATGGATGTTTTAGCGGAATTAACCGTTGAACACCATGGTGAATTTGAAAATGGACTTCAAATTGGATATACGCTCCTAGAAATGACCGATAGGTTGGAAGCATTGCTCAGAAGTGTTGGTTTATTGAAGGATTTTGCTCCAATGGTTTATTTTGTTGGACATGGTTCGAGCAGTGTAAACAATCCACATTTTGCAGCCTATGACTGTGGTGCCTGTTCCGGAAGACCAGGCTCTGTAAATGCTAGGGTTATGGCTGATATTGCCAATAGGGTTGAAGTGCGAAAGATGTTGGCGGAACGTGGAATTTCAATACCAGATGCTACTAGGTTTATAGGTGGATTACAAGATACAACGCGCGACGAATTTGTGTTTTACGACGAGCAAAAATTGGATGCTACCATGTTGAGCTTACATGAAAATCACCTTAAAACATTTGAATCTGCCTCAAAGGCAAATGCATTGGAGAGGTCTAGGCGTTTTGAACTCATTGATTCAAAAGATTCTATCGATAAAGTTTATGAAAATGTACAACTTAGATCGGTTTCGTTATTTGAACCTCGTCCTGAATTGAATCATGCAACCAATACACTTTGTATTGTGGGTAGAAGAGATTTAACACGCAATGTTTTTTTAGATAGGCGTGCATTTTTAAATTCATACGATTATCAAACCGATAAAGATGGTAAGTATTTGTATGGAATCTTAAAAGCCGTTGCCCCTGTTTGTGGTGGTATAAACTTGGAATATTATTTTTCTAGGGTAGACAATTCTATGTTGGGCGCAGGTTCTAAATTGCCACATAACGTGATGGGGTTAATTGGTGTTGCCAATGGCATTGATGGTGATTTAAGAACAGGACTTCCCAGCCAAATGATTGAAGTTCACGACCCACTAAGGTTACTTGTGGTGGTAGAACATTTTCCTGATGTGGTTTTAAATACCATACAAACCGATGAACATACTTTTGAATGGTTCAAAAATGAATGGATACATTTGGTTGTTATCCATCCTGATAATCAACAATTCCTCTTGTTTCACCAAGGTGAATTTGTGCCATACAGCCCGAAATATAGATTGGTGGAAATTGCAAAAGATTTCCCTCAAATTTTTCGCAGAAATCACGAAAATTTACCCGTTTATTTAATGAATTAACCATGGAAAAGTATTTGCAACTTTTTATTATTATACCACTTTTAGGGTATATTTTAAGTTTGTTTGTTCCTGAAAAACGGGAACAATTGATGGCTACTTTGAGTGCTATTACGGTGGGGGTGTTTTTGATTTCTCTAGCAGTTTTTAGCTTTAGTTGGTATTTGTCACCCAATGCCGTATTGAACTTGAAGGAAATTGTAGTGTTGAAATCTCAAGAGTATGAATTTTATATCGATTTTTATTTCGATAAGGTGACGTTTGTATTTGCAATGGTTGGAGCCGTTCTTGCTTTTCTTATTGTGATGTATTCGCGCGTTTACATGCACAGAGAATCGGGATACAAAAGGTTTTTCAATACCATATTGTTTTTTTTTCTTGGATACAATATCACTGTTTTTTCTGGCAACTTTGAAACACTTTTTATAGGTTGGGAAGTTCTTGGAATTTCATCATTTTTATTGATTGCGTTTTACCGCGAACGCTTCCTTCCCGTTAAAAATTCGTTGAAAGTATTTTTCGTTTACCGAATTGGTGATGTTGGATTGATACTGGCCATGTGGTTGAGTCACCATTTGTGGCATGAGAATATTTCTTTTGCAAAATTGCAGCAAGCCGCACTGGTGAGTCATGAGTTGATGAATCATACTTTGGAAGGGGTTTTGGTATCATTATTGGTGCTTTTAGCAGCCTATGCAAAAAGTGCTCAAGTGCCATTTTCCTCGTGGTTGCCAAGGGCTATGGAAGGACCTACGCCATCAAGTGCCATCTTTTATGGCTCATTATCCGTGCATTTGGGTGTGTTCTTATTGCTTAGAACTTTCCCTTTTGTTGAATTTCAGTGGACGGTAAGAGCGTTGATGGTGGTGATGGGACTTGTTACGAGTTTCATTACATGGAACATTGCAAGGGTGCAATCTTCTGTTAAAAGCCAAATTGCTTATTCTTCAATTTCTCAAATAGGATTAATCTTTGTAGAAATTGCATTGGGTTTTGAAGAGTTGGCGTTGATGCATTTTGTGGGAAATGCGTTTTTACGCACGTATCAATTGTTGGTATCGCCATCTGTTGTGAGTTATCTCATTCGTGAGCAATTTTTTAAACCTAAAAGATACCAAATTAGCCGTAAGTCTTTTGTCCCTCAAAAATGGAAAAATACATTGTATGTTTTGAGTTTGAAAGAATGGAATTTGGATCAATTGGTTTACAAATTGATGTGGAATCCACTTAAATTTGCTGGTAGAATGCTCAAGTTCATACGTCCTAAGCGAATGATGTTAGTGTTTGTACCGATTTTTATCCTTG
>CAZBMF010000045.1:0-19414 GCA_964492925.1 uncultured Rhizobium sp.
CGCGTGCATTTAGGACTCTCGAATGAGGGTGCAAAAGTAGTAAAAAAAATCGACATTCCAAAGAATGACTGATAAATTTCATACTAATTTTGCCAAATTGTACTGCTGTAAGTAATTTTCTTCTTGTTTGCTAATTCTACTGTAATCGTAAACACTTCACCATCTTTGATTTCCGCTCTCTGCTTTTCACTCAATTCAGGCGAAATAACAATGGTGGAAAATGATACCATTGGCGCTTGCTCTAATTTGGTCTTTACTGCAATTTGGCCCATCGATTTTGATACAATACTCACTTTTGCTTTTCTCAAATCTCCAGCCATCGAAAATGACCATTTGTCAAACAAAAATAGCTTAGGACAATATCCTGCCGGAGGCCATGAAATAAAATGGCTCAAATAAAATGCAGAATCAATAATTTTATCGTCGGGCGTGGTAATCCATGTAACTGTATTGTTTTCACTTGCCCCAATTCCAAATTTTTTACTGTTTGGAGCTAGTACAAATTGTCTGTTGTATAATTCATCACTCTTTTTGTCACTCATAAGCACCGTAAGTGAAATGGCAGGGTTGGGGTCTTTTATCATTTGTCCGAACATAGCCGCTTCACCAGCTCCGGTAGAATAACAAGTATGGGTTTCAGGACCAGGTTCTCTGCTAAAAACACCAATAGGGGCAAACATCACAGATGCCTGTTGGCATTTTTCTGTTCTGTTTTTATCCAATACCAACAAATCTCTTACTCCCGCATTTTGACGGAAATAATTGATTCTCGTTTCTAATTTTTTTAGTGTAGAATCCGGAATTTCACCGTAATCACAACGTTTCGAAAATCCATTCCATCCAGTTTCTGCAATCAATACACCTTTGTCCGTTTTTCTGTTGGCAATTTTAGTCCCCGTGTAGCGAATCTCAAAGTCTAATTTAGATAGTGCCAAATTTATAGAAGCGATTTTTTTATTTTGAGGGAATTCATCTTTCAATTTTCTTAAATGTCCCCAACAAATGTCAATTTGTTTGTACCTAAAAAAACTATCTAATGCCTGCAATAACAAGCCTTCTTTGAATTTTTTGAGTTCCAATTTTGTTGGAAAGTCTTTAATAATGGAATCATTCGTGGCTAACAATCCTTTCCATTCTGCGGGAAAAATGTTTTGAGATTTCCATTTCAAAAACGTATTCAAACGGTAATTCTTGAAGTTTCTATTCTTGCTATACAATTTACCGGCGTGATTCATAAGCGCCAATACCAATCGTTTACTCACAAAATCTGGAGGGTTGTTCAAAATACGCTCTAACAACTTTTCATCAATTGGTCCGGTTTTATAATACATTGGATACCAGTTGTAAAAGTAAAAAATAATGGATTTTTCTGTATTTCTAGAAAGAAAGTACGACAAACATTTGCCTGAAAACTCTAAACTGTCCGAAATTAAATAATCATCGTACTTTGTTTTTACACCTCTTTCTACCAATTCTTTTTTTGAATGATAAAATTCATCGTGAATTTTTTGTACCTCCGTGAAATCCTTTTTTTCGCACAAATAGCCAATTTTATTCAGGTAAAACTGATTTTGTGTTACCAATAAAAATGAATCAGACGGCAAATAATAAAGTCCTCTTTTTGCCCAATTGTTCACTTCCGAGTTTAATCCAAAGTCGTTTTTTAATTGCTTGATTTTTAAATGAATCAAATATTTTTCATTTTTCAACAATGATTGGTTTTGAGGGAAAATATCAAGTCCCATCTCCGTGTATCGCAACGAACTATCCATTTGAGATCGCTTGTTGTAATAACTTGCAAGAATTTCAAACGCTTGAACAATGTATGTATTGGGATGAACTTTATCTTCGGATGCATCATAATTCCACAATGCAACTTTCTGCATGATTTTGAGGGCTTCTTGTTCGTTTTTATTGTACCAATGCCCAATTCCCATCATGCCATAAGCAATTGTATCTCCTGTTAAATCATAGCTATTTTTATAAAATGTTATTGCTTTAACATATTTTTTTTGATTGAACAATTCAGTTGCTTCTATATTATTTTGCTTTGCAATTTTGTCAAAAAGCACCGCATATTTCTCTGTAAATTCTTTTTCTTTATCCTTGGTTTTGGCTTTAATGGCAGACTTGATGCTCTCTTTGGCCCAATTTTTTTCTCCATCTTTTTGAGGGACAATGGCTGCGAGTTCAAATTCAGCCTTAGCCTTGATATAATACAGCTCAATTACTGATTTGTCTTTTTTTATCCCTTTTTCACAAATTGAAACACATTTTTCATATTTCTTGAGCGTAAAGAATTTTTCGGCTTTTAAAACACTCATTGGTTGAGCATTTAAAAAGATGTTAAACATTAAAAATAAGCCCAATAGGGAAGCGCTCTTTGTAAATTTTCTGAACATGATAAAGGTAAAACGAATATACAATACAAATTAATGTATTCGAAGGTACTAAATGGTGAATTGTGAAAAATGCGTGTAAAAGTTAACGCATCAACTGGAAATTCTGCTGAATGATTTTTCGGTAATTGTCGTTGCCCACCAATTCCAATATACAAACATAAACCCCGTCTAGTGCAGGACTTCCCATATAGAAACCATCCCAGCCTCCATTTAAATCTGTAGTTTCAAACATTTTCTCGCCCCAACGGTTGTAAATTCTCATATCCATCCTTTTGAAACCTTCCAAATATGGTTTGAAAATATCGTTTGGAGCAGCATCATTTGGGGTAAATGCATTTGGTAAATAAACTACTGGCGGACAGCTATCAATTAGGTTTACATCATCGGTAGCGGAACAACCATCGGCGCTAGTAACGGTTACTTTATAATTTCCAGCCATATTGGCTGTGATACTCGCCGTGGTTTCTAATGTTGGAATCCACTTGTAGGTGTATCCCGCAACAAATCCTGCATCTAACGTCAATGCAATGTTCCTACAAACAAATTGATCTCCACCCAATGAAACAGTAGGAATTAATCCTTGTTTTACAACAACAGTTTTCGTGCTATTTCCACACAAATTGGAAATACTCACTTTGTAAGTTCCTGGCTTTGTTACGTAAAGTGTTGAAAAAGTATCGTTTGGCTGAATTGTAACGTCAGGACTTGACCAAACAAAACGATTCAATGTTATTTTATTTCCAGCATCGAGGGTGATGCTTATTTTATTGCTACACACCATTGTGTCACGCATAGGAATATTTGAAAAAGTACCATCAACTATCAATACATAGACGTATCCTGTATCCTTTGAGCCGTTGTTAAATGTACTAATGCAAGTAGTTTTATAAAAACCTGGATTTGGGTAACTAATATTTTGCGGATTTCTTTGGGTGGAGGTGGCTGGATTTCCTCCTTCAAAGGTCCATATCCAAGAAACACTTGGAATAGATCCCCCAGTATTTATTTCAGAATAGTTTACGGAACTGCCTTTGCACAATACCAAATTGGGCGTTTGAGCTTTTAAATGACCAAATACAAAGAGCAATATGGTGATCAAAAAGTAGTGCTTGATTTTCATTCCGATTTAATTTGTTGCAAATATACAAAAAAAAAGACGGATTCTTTGGGGTTAAAGTTGCCTATAAATCCAATATGTTGATAGCAAATCTGGGCTAAAAATTTTCATCACGAAATTGTTCAAAACTGTGTTTAAATTCTTGGGTGCACTGAATGTGTGGCAATTGAAATTTAGCCGTTTCAATGTTTTGCGAGATGCCTTTATAGTCAAATCGATATGTGTGTCCTAAATTCGTGATTATTTCAAAATTAGAGGCTTGAACATTTACAGTTTTTATCTTTTCAGGGGTGATGGTTTTGATCATTGGATATAAATCAAAGGCAAATAAACTTTGTTTATCGTTGCTAATGATTAAACAGGTAGTATTTTCAATTTCTTTCAAAATATATCCGTTTTTTTCAATCACTGACCAATCCTCGCGCGCAATTTTATTTCGATATTTTATCCAAACCACCCAGCTTTTAAATTCGTTAGCTTTTGTATTCCTTCCAATGAGCGAACTTTTTACGCTACCATCATCAAATGCCTCTAATTCTTTGTATTCGTTCGCGAATTCAGGATCCTGTTGTAAAATTAAACTTTGCGGATATAATGTGAGCCAAGTTTTAAGTGTTGTTTGGTAACATTCAATTTCATTTAGCTTTTCGCCTTTTAACTTTCCGGCAATACAAGTTCCATTAACTTGACGCCACCAACTTTTGGTTTCTGGATCTTCAAACATTGCATTGAAATGATCCATCCCTACAAGTCTAAAATCTGTTGATTTTCCTTGAATTTTAGGATTGTAAATTCTTCCCGTTCTGCACACTGAACAATAGGTGACCAATATTTCTTGACCAGAAAGTTTATCCTTCACTTGATGATGGTGTGCAAGAATGTTGATAGGATAGGCCTTCGCTTCATTTCCAATCACTACGCCAATTATCAGCCTGTTTGAATCAATCAAATTCCCTTTTTTGTTTGCAAAATTTTGTTGGTTCATCATTTTGAACATTGTATCCGCACTCATGGGGAAATTGGTTACGTAGGCACTAAATACCAATAAAATGATCAATGTTATGGTCGTTTTTTTCAATGTTTTCCACGCATTTGAAATGGATAACAGCATCATTGCACTGAAGGCAATTCTAAAAAACCAACGGTATGAATGTAAAAAATAGGCAAGATCGATGCTGTTAATTTTTTGACTCCCTGGCATGGGCATGATAAAATACACTCTTAACCATTCGAAAATGATGGATGTTATTGCAATGACAATGAAGAGATTTTTGTTTTTCATGGTGTTAATTTTCGAATCTAATCCTTTTTTTTTGTATTTCTTTGATTGTTTTTTTTATTGTCGTCTGTTAGCCAATAATATAGGAGCGGAGCCATCGAAAGGATTGCTACCCCTACCAATGCTTTTTGCCCCCATGCCGTTGGCGCGTTTTACGGCGTGTTCCCCGAAACGATTCCGAATTTCATCCATGGCTTGGTATAAATTGACCAACTCTTCTGTTTCTTCAAATAGATTGATTTGGAATCCTCCACTCACCAAATCACTAAATCGTACCCCTACAAGCCGAATTAACATCCTTCGTTGATACAATTTGTCAAATAAATCCAAAGTTTTCTTAATGAGAATATGGTCGGCACTGGTATAGGGTATTTTTGCTTGCATACTGTGAGTGTTGAAGTCGCTGTAACGCACTTTAACGGTTACACACGCACACAATTTGTTGCCTTTTCGAAGTTGATACGCCAAATTTTCAGCCATTGCACTCATCAAATTTTTTAACATAATCACATCAATGGTGTCTTTCTCAAATGTCCTCTCAGTGCTGATGCTTTTCCTTTCGTGGAAAGGAATGATAGGCCTTTCGTCTATGCCTCTCGCTTTTTGCCAGAGTTCTACCCCCGTTTTTTGTAGCGTTTTGTACATGAGCTCTCTTGGAATTTCTTGCAAGGTTTTGATGTACTGAATCCCTAAATTTCTTAAAGTTTTGTAAGTCTCATTTCCAACCCCTGGAATTTTTTTGACCGACAATGGGGCCAAAAAAGGCACTTCAGTGCCATGTTCTACAAAGGCTTGACCTTCAGGTTTTGCCGTTCCTGTAGCAATTTTACTCACCGTTTTATTTGCCGATAACCCAAAACTGATGGGTAAACCCGTTTCTTTGAGAATCTTCTTTTTCAATTCCTTAGACAAACTTAAACAACCAAAGAATTTATCCATCCCCGTTAAATCAATGTAAAATTCATCAATGCTGCTCTTTTCGTACAACGGAACACTGTCGGCAATTACTTCTGTAACCATGTGCGAATAGTCGCTGTACAATTGAGAATCACCGCGAATTACAATGGCGTCGGGACAAAGAATCCTGGCTTGTTTCATAGGCATTGCGCTATGAACACCGTATTTTCTTGCTTCGTAGCTGCAACTCGCTACAACACCTCGGTCGCTTTGTCCTCCTATAATCAATGGCTTCCCTACAAATGAAGAATTTTGCAACCGCTCTACGCTCACAAAAAATGAGTCTAAATCCATGTGTGTGATAAATTTCTTTTCCATTTGTTAAAAATATTGACAAAATTTTGATCGTAAATTAGTCAATTTAATTGATGAAAGCAAGCGGAAACATGATGGCATCAACCGAAAATTTGTCCCTCAAAAAATAAATAAACCCCGAATGTTCATAAACAATACATAGTATTTCAATAACTGAAGTTGTAATGATTCAAACAAATCAAAAAAAATACCTTTAATTGAACTTTTTTGCCAATCAACGCAAATAATAAGATATGTTTAAAAGAAATAATGTCCTTTTTTTAATGGTTTTTACAGCATTCAATGTTTATGCTCAAACAGCCGAAGAGATTTATAGCCGTGTAACGGTTGTTAAATCCAATGAATATTATCAAGAACAAGCCAAAATTTGGAAGAAAATGGCGGATGTAAATCCCAAAAATGCCAATGCTTGGTTTAATTATTATAAAGCCAAGCGAAACATACAAACCCTAAAAGCTACAGATAATGTTCATGCCGAAAATAGATTCCAAGAACTCAACAATATCGTATCGCAAGTCAATAAAAATTGTCCAAATTCGTTTGAAGCACATTACCTCAATTGGAAAAATTCAAATTCCAATCCCGCATATTTTCAAGAACTACAGAAAGCTTTTGATTTGGATTCTAATCGAACCGATTACTTCCCAGATTTTGTGATTTATCATGAAATAATGGGGAATTACCCCCAAAAGAATTATTTCCTTAAGAAATGGGCACAATCTAAAGTGGTTTCACCAGGGTTACTGAATTATGCATACAATATGCTCATTGGACTAGATTCTAACTCCATCATTTTAACAGGCGGCGACAATGACACATATTACCCTTGGCTCATTCAAGAAGCCTTCGGGATTCGCAAAGATGTGAAAGTGATCAATATACACCTGGCTTTTAAACAAAATGTATTGGATAGGTATGCCCAAGAAATAGGCATGGATTTTATCAATCTCAACAACATGAATTTCAAAACTTTTCAATTTCATCTATTTGAAAATTTGAAAAAAATTAAAATTGCCGGTATGAATTCTCAGCACAATGGATTTAGCATCGATTTTAAATCCAATAGCATCAAAATCCCGCAGAATCCAGAACTTTACGACAAATCAAAATTCAAAATGGGAGGGATATATTTGGCAACCACCTGTCAACTCGATTCAATGGAAGCAAACGATTATTTTAAATTGAATTTGGTGGGATTGGCCTCTGAATTTAGTCTTTATCCTTCTGGGGTGAAAGCTCTCAATAACCTCATACAAAATTATGACCAACGATTTAGACTAGATGATTTAACGCAAACGTTTAGCCATGATTTATCACAGTCAATTGTGGATCAAGTGAATGGGAATTATTTACCAATATTGTTTCAATTATATGAACATTTTGATAAAATAGACGTATCAAAAGCATTGAAAATTAAGAAATTGGCTTTTTCAATTGCAAAGAAATGCAATCAAGTTAAAATTGTTGAAGCCTATTTGGGAAGTGAAAATTAACATTCCAAATGTCTGATTTCATCTCCGATAAAGTGATTATGTCCGAAATTGCCAATGGTTCAGAATTGGCATTTCGGATTGTATATCAAAGATTTGGGAGTAAATTGTTCCATTATTTCCTGAAAATGACCCAGCAAAACCAATTTCAAAGTGAAGATTTACTCCAGGAACTGTTCATCCAAATTCATGCTCAAGCGTCTAAATACAACCCTGATTATCAACTTTCTACATTTATTTATGCCATTGCAAACAACTTGGTGAAAAATTCAAATAGGAAAGAAGCCAATAGAAACAAAATATTGATGGAAATAAGCACCAATCCATCAATTGAAACCAATCAACATCTTCAATTTGAACAAAAGCATTTAGCCAATACCATTTACCAGTATGCAGAAAATATTGATCCCGAAGGTGCAACGTTGTTATATTTAAAATATAATGAGGAATTTCAATTATCGGAAATTGCCGTTATAATGAATCTGCCCTTGGGTACCGTGAAATCTAAATTACACTACCTAACCAAGAAATTATCAGAAAAATTTAATGTGAACTACCATGGAAACCAAACAAAAAATTGATTCGTTTTTGAAACAAAGCCTATCAGATATAGACAATTTTCAGACCATTGTCCCCCAAAATATAGAAAATAAAATCTTTCAGAAATTCCGCGATTCAAACAAAAATCAACAAGTTCCTCAACGGTCTTTTCAATTCTTGCAACGCATTGCGGTAATGTTGGTTTTGTTTTTAGGAGGGACATTAACCGGTTGGTGGCTCAGAAATCCTCACAATTCTGCAAGTAAACCTGTTTTGGTGAAGCAAAACAAATCAATAAATCCAACAGTGCCTGAAAATCATACCTTGGCAGATCAAATTCAGTCTCAGCCGTTGAAAACGGTAACCCCTGTTAAAAGTCAAGTGAAAGTCTATGTCAAAATGATCAAGCAAAGCGCTAAATTGAGTAAAATAAAAGGTGAAAATAACCCAAATCAACCGTTTGTAAATCAATATGATTTGCCATCAATTACTGAATTGACTGATCTAGGGTATGGAAAATTGAGATTTCCTTCAGAAAGTATTGAATTTGCAAAAGCAGAAAATCAAAGAAATCAGGGAACTATTCAAACTTTCAAGTTTGTTTCTTTGTGAACTTTTTAAGTCTCAAATTGTTTTCTAATCATGAAAACAATTTTGGTTATTGGTGGGTCAACAGGCATTGGACAACAATTGGTGCAGAATTTATCGTTGAATCATCAAGTTATTTCAACTTATTGTAATACATCAATTGAATCATCTGAAAATATTCATTATCAACATTTTGACGTAATTGGTTCTGATGTTAATTCACTTGAAATCCCTGAAAAAATAGATGGTTTGGTCTATTGTGTTGGCGCCATTCAACTGAAACCATTTCACAGGATTACAACCGATGATTTTACCAAAGATTACCAAAAACAAGTGTTGGGAGCAATAAAAATTATCCAACATTGTTTGCCTAATCTCAAACTTTCCGAAAATCCGAGTATTGTCTTATTTTCTACAGTGGCTGTTCAACTTGGTTTCCCATTTCACTCAATGGTGGCTAGTTCAAAAGGAGCTATTGAAGGATTTACAAAGGCATTGGCCGCTGAGTTGGCTCCTAAAATTAGGGTAAATTGCATTGCCCCTTCCATTACAAATACGCCATTGGCTGCTGGATTGCTAAATACCGATGAAAAGATTGCTGCCAATGCACAACGACATCCGCTTAAAAAAATTGGTCAGCCCAATGATGTTGCAAAAATGGCGGAATTCTTACTTTCTGACGATGCTGCCTGGATTACAGGACAAATTCTACATGTTGATGGTGGAATGTCTACCTTGAAAATCTGATGAAAAAACCTTGGAATATTATCAATGTCCCAATTTATAGCATCAGCTCCAAGAATGAAGGACAGGTGAATATGAATATCTGTACCTATGTAACCTCTGTGAGCATGAATCCCAAACGCTATATGGTTGCAGTTTACCACAATACACAAACTCATTTGAATATTTCGTTAAAGCAAACTTTTGTGTTGCAATTGTTGTCTGAAATGCAATATGGTTTGGTGAAAAATTTTGGACAAAAATCGGGATTTTCCTTCAACAAACAGCAGTTTCTAGAGAGGAAAAACCGATTGAAATTGATAGAAAACGAGAATCCTTACGCTACGTTTATCTGGCAAGATTTTACGGTTCTAAAAAATGCAGTGGCGCTGTTGTTATTAAAACCGCTGCAAGTAATTGAGGCTGGAGATCACGATATGTTTTTATGTGATGTGGTTACTTATAAAAATCTCAACAATTTGCCTTTGTTAACGTTAGATGTTTTGAGGGACAAAAAATTGGTAAGAATATGAAGCTACCGGATGAAGATATAGACCGCATTATTGAAATGGCCTGGGAAGACAGAACGCCATTTGAAGCCATTGAATTTCAATTTGGATATACAGAGCAAATGGTGATTCAGTTGATGCGAAATACATTGAAGCGAAGCAGTTTTAACCTTTGGAGGAAGCGTGTGAATTCAGGGGTAAGTCAAAAACATCAATTTAAAAGAAATCCTGAAATTCAAAGATTCAAATGCAAACTTCAACGTCAAATTACCCTGAATAAAATCAGTAAACGATAAAACTTTGGAAACTGAATATACGAAAATTCTGGCACAAATCCAAACCATTGATCCTTTGAGATATGGGAAAACCCGAAATTATATCAATGGTGCCGTAACAAATCTCTCTCCATTTGTATCTCGTGGGCTGATTTCCACAAAGCAAATCATGAACACTTTGTTAGAAAAGTTCTCTTTCAATCAATGTGAACGGTTTTTTCAACAATTGGCTTGGCGGGATTACTTTCAAAGGGTGGCGCAACATAACCCATCCATAGATTTAATAGGGGTTAAAAGCAATCAAGTGGGAGCCGAATTTTCTGAAATGCCAGAATCGGTATTCAATCATGCAACTGGTATTACGGCCATAGATTACGCCATTTCAAAGTTATATTCCGATGGACAGATGCACAATCATGCGAGAATGTATGTGGCCTCCATTGTGTGTAATGTTGCAAAAACCAATTGGCAGATTCCTGCTAAATGGATGTATTATCATTTATTAGATGCCGATTATGCATCGAACTTTTTGAGTTGGCAATGGGTTTGCGGGGCATTTAGCTCGAAACTTTATTTCGCCAATCAAGAGAATATCAACAAATATTCAGATACAAATGATCGAGCAACTTTTTTAGATCGTGATTATGAGTCTTTATCCAATATCCTGATTCCTTCAGAACTTATAAATAGGGTTGGAATTAATCTAAAAACAATTTTTCCAAAGTTTCAAGACATTGATATTGATTCTAATATACCCACTTTGTTGTATAATTACTACAATATTGATCCAATGTGGCATTCAACTGAAAATGTGAATCGAATTTTGTTATTAGAACCTTCGCATTTTGAGAGATTTCCCATCTCTGAAAAAAACTTACAGTTTTTTCTGGAACTTTCAAAGAATATTCCCCAACTACAAATTTTTGTTGGAGAGTTTTCAGAACTCAATAATCTTTTGGCACAAAAAACAAATTTCATTTTCAAAGAACATCCTTTGTTTCAGCATTACGAGGGACAAAAGGAAGAGCGAGAATGGATGTTTCCTGAGGTAAATGGAAACTTCTCATCATTTTTCAAATTCTGGCAGGCAGCCACCAAGCATAAATCAAAACATATTAACAAACTACACGCATGAAAATTACGCAAAATGAAATCTTAGAAATGGAAACCCGTTACAGAGCGAGTTTGGTTAACGCTTTAAGCGGATTTAAAAGTGTGGTGTTAATTTCTACCATTTCCAAAGATCAAAAGTCGAACCTCGCAATCTTTAACTCCCTGTTTCATTTGGGTGCAAATCCGGCTTTGTGTGGTTTTATTGTGCGTCCAGATGTTTCTCCACGACATACATTGAAAAATATTTTGGAAACGAAATATTTCACCATCAATCATATCAATAAAGATATATATGTAAATGCGCACCAAACTTCGGCACGATATGACGAATCTGTCTCTGAATTTGAAGCTTGTAATTTTACACACCAAATTATTGAAAATCAAAATGTAACGTATGTGAAAGAATCTAATGTGAAGTTTCTATGTGAATTTCAACAAAAAATTGATATTGAAATCAATGGAACCATCATGGTAATTGGTTTAATTAAAGAAATTATTTTGCCCGAAAATGTGATTCAGCAAGATGGATTTATTGATTTGGAAAGGGCAGGAACGATTACTTGTTCAGGTTTAGATAGTTACCATGAAACTCAAAAGTTGCAGAGATTGACATACGCAAAACCCAATAGTTGGCCTCAAAATGTGAAGTCATGAAAATGAATGGAAAAAATATTAAAAAGGTTAATTTACCTGAAAAAATATGTTTAACCTGTAAACTTCCATTTGCTTGGAGAAAGAAATGGGAGAAAAATTGGGAAGAAGTGAAATATTGTAGCGATAAATGCAGAAAAAATAAAAATTAATATTTTATGGCAGTTTTGTGACATAATTCATTGCTATATATGTTGTTAGTTTCTTGCAATTGCAAATTATTTAAATATATTTGTAACAGTGAGATTGGAGAAAAGGCATTTTTATCACCCAAATAACAACTCTAAAACATGAAATTTTTAACAAAATTCACCTTAATTGTAATGCTTTTCATTTCAGCAAAGGCGCAGGCTCAGGCCAATTATCATGTCTCTAAAATCTCAGCAATTCAAACAGAATTGGCCTCGAATTTTTTAAATCAATCTCTTCATAAAAAGGTTTTGATTAATTTTCCTGCAATTGATATTCCCAGAAATGGTAAAATTGAATTGTTTGATGCTGCCGGCAAAAGAATACCCTTTGGTAAACATGTATCCATACAAAATATAAGCCAACTGCCTGTAGGGTTTTATTTTCTTAAAGTTACTTGTTTAACGGGTTCGTGGACAATAGAAATCAAAGAACAAGATTAATCTGCTTATTTTTGCAACATGTCTTTGTTGCCCAAATGTTCTGAATTTACACTCGAAGCTGGTTGTGATGAGGCTGGGAGAGGATGTCTGGCCGGACCAGTTGTTGCAGCAGCCGTAATTTTACCTGTAGGATTTTATCATCCGTTGTTGAATGATAGCAAGCAAGTAAAAAAATCCAACCGTGAATTATTGAAACATATTATCATGGAAAATGCCCTTGCATATTCAGTTGGAATATGTTCTCCTGAAGAAATTGATAAAATTAATATATTGAATGCCAGCATTTTAGCAATGCATAAAGCCCTCGATCAACTCTCAATTTTGCCCGAATTTATCGCTGTAGACGGAAATCGATTTAAGCCCTTTAAAAATGTCCCTCATGAAACAAAAGTAAAAGGCGATGCACAATTTCTCAATATTGCAGCAGCCAGTATTTTGGCAAAAACTCATAGAGATGAACTCATGGAAAATTTGCATGAGCAATTTCCTGAATATGCATGGAATTCAAACATGGGATATCCCACCATCGCGCATAGAGATGCCATTCGGAAACATGGAATTACACCGCACCATCGGCGAACATTTCAGTTGCTACCAGCTCAAACAACGTTGGAGTTTTAATTAGAAGATTTTATAAAAAGTTAAAATCATTCCGTATCCGTATTTGATGAAAGATTCAACAAATTGACAAAAGCAAATATAAAACCCATCAAATCCGTATAAAAAACCTCGCTTAATCAAATAATTTTTCAAGAATTTTAAGGCCGGACTTGTTGAAAACTTAAAGAAGGTCTTTAGGAAAAACGAATCTTCGCAAGCTTTTGCGCCAATTTTTCCAAACTTTATTGCTTGCTTCCAAACCGCTTTTTTATCTTGATAGGTGAAATGTAAAATATCTCCGTCAAGGTGGATGGTGTTATTGTTTGTTTCCAACTCAAAACGGTCATGCGGATTAACCCCCGTCCATTTACCCCAGTTTCGATTCCACAACCTCAATTTAGTATCGGGATACCATCCACAACCTTTTATGGGTCTGTTATTTAAATGATTCAAACGGTTCATTGTGCAACCTCCAATTTTATGATTTTGAGGGACAATTCCCGATAAAATATCCGTTTTGAAATTTTGAATCTCGGTAATCAATTGTTCCGACAATACTTCATCGGCGTCTAAACTCAACACCCATTGAAAATTGGCACAGTCTTTTGCATAATTCTTTTGCTGTATATGTCCCTCAAAAGCATGCTGGATAACCGTTGCACCCATATTTTCACAAATTTCAACGGTTCTATCAGTTGAAAAAGAGTCTAATACAATGATTTCATCGGCTATTTGCGTTACAGACTTAATGCAATTTCCTATATGAATTTCTTCATTGAAGGCAATAATAACCACTGAAAGTCGATCTCGATTCATTTTTCACAAACTTAGTATTTTTTTAGGGAAATTTATTTGATAATAATGTCGATTCTATTTTGTTGATTGATTGTGTTTTGGTTTGTTGAAAATATACAAGTGTTAAATAGACAATTATTTAAAATACTTATTTTTATTTGGACTAATTATAAATAAGGTGTTAATTTGCATTTATATCAATAAACATTAAAATGAAATTCGCTATCAAACAATGCTTAAAGAATCGAACTAAATGGTTGTACATAGCCATCATTCTTTTAACTGGAGCGTCAAAAGCACAAATTTTAACTCATGAAGACTCATTGTCGGCTGGTTTAGAAATAAAAGGCACATCAGCAACAGCAATTAGTGGATACGGAGAAATTGCTTATAAGAACAATATTTATAATAACACGGCTGTGGCGCAATTGCAGCGGGCGGTTTTATTTATAGGACATAGATTCAGCAAGAATATTTCATTTTTTAGTGAAATGGAATTGGAAAATGGAACTGTAAAAAGTGGATCTACTGGCGGTGAGTTTAGTCTTGAACAGTGTTTCATCAAATTTGATTTAAATAGAATGATTTATATAAATGCTGGATTTTTTACACCTAGAATTGGTCAGATCAATGAAAATCATTTGCCCAATACATTCAATGGTGTTTACCGACCTATTGTTGAACAGGTTGTCATTCCTGCAACTTGGCGCGAAATAGGAGTGGCATTGTATGGAAGATCCAGATCGATGCCGGGATTGAATTATAGTTTCGGAATTATGAATGGGTTGAATGCCCAAAATTTCTCACTTAGCGAAGGAATTCGTGGAGGACGCTCTGAAGGGTACTTAGCCTCAGCAAGGAATTTAGCCTTAACAGGTGCCATTTTATATTATTATGGCGGTTTAAGGCTACAAGCAAGTTCTTATTTTGGTGGTACAGTTGGTTTAGATGATACCACTGCTGCCCGATTAGATATACAATCGGGTACTTTTGGAACTCCAGTGTTTTTGAATGAAGCGAATTTTCAGTATCGTAGCCGCGGTTTTGTAGTAAAAGGGCTTGTTTGCATAGTGCAAATACCAGATGCCGCCAATATCAATGCTACTTTTGCAAATAATTGTCCGGAAAGAATATTCGGATCTTATCTAGAGTTTGGCTTCGATTTTCTTTACAATAAATATGCTCAAGAAAAACAACTCATCGGATTTTGCAGATATGAAAGGGTTGATATGAACAATGCGATTCCAACAAATGGATTGGCAAATTTGGCGTATACACAAAATCATATGATTGCCGGAATTACATTTTTGCCTGTGAGAGGTGTGGCTATAAAATTAGATTATCACAAAACCTTAACTGGCGATTTTAATCAGGCTTTCGTTGTTAATCCAGCGCCTTATTTACCAATATGGTATAAAAATATGGATGTAGTTAATTTAGGATTAGCATATAGCTTTTAAATATGAAACGAAAAGAATTTATCAAATCGAGCTGCCTAGCATGCATGGGTGTTTTTACGGCAGGAGTTGCCATCAATAGTTTAACATCTTGTGTTTCATTTCCTGTTGTGAAATTGGCTTCTAAAAATCAAAAACTATTTGTTGATTTAATCAGTTTAAATCAAAATAAGATGAACATCATTCGTCCTTCTGATTTAGATTACGATGTATTTGTACATGAACTAGAAAATGGCGAATACCTCGCTTTGATCTTAAAATGTACCCACCAAGATTGGAATCTTGCTGCAAATCCCAAAGGTTTTAATTGTTCACTACACGGAAGTGCCTTCGATATAAATGGAAAAGTGGTTCAAGGTCCTGCAACCAAATCATTGAAAAGATTAAATTACTTTAAAGACAACAATCAATTGATTATTAGTTTAATATGAAAAAATATAGTTTATTATTTTTAGGGATATTTATCCTTTTTGGATTGAATTCCTGCGAAAAAGAAGAAGAATTAGCAGAATTTAATTCAGACTTGTTTATACAAAATTTTGCAGATAAAATGGTACTTCCATGCTATCAAAACCTCAATTCGAATGCACAATTAATGTATGCAAATACCATAGTTTTTTGCAATAATCCTTCTGACTCATTGCTTCAAGTTTTAAAACTAAATTGGTTTTCAACAAGAGAAAAATGGGAACTTACAGAGGCGTTTTTATTCGGACCAGTTTCAACATTAGAAATTGATCCTTCATTGGATGATTGGCCTTTAAATTATATAGATTTGGACTCATTAATGAATCAATCGGTGGTTTTATCAACAAGTTTTGTTTCTGATTTGCCAACTTCATTAAAAGGGTTTCATGCAATTGAATATCTTTTGTTTGGTAGGAATAGTCATAAAACAGTGAGTGAATTTAAACCACGAGAATTAGAGTATTTACTTTCGTTAACTGATGTTTTGTCCAAATCCACTCAGCAATTGTTAGATGCTTGGTCTCCGCAAGGAAATACTTACTATCAAACATGGACCACTGCAGGTAAAGGTTCAACCATTTATCAAACTCAACAATTGGCGGCTCTTGAATTGTTAACTGCCATTGCGGGAATCGTAGATGAGGTTGGAGCTGGAAAATTGAGCGAACCCTTTTTAGCCGCAGATTCTACCTTGGATGAATCGAATTACAGTGGAAATTCATTTACCGATTTTACAAATAATATTATTGGAGCAAAAAATGCCTATTTGTGTCAATTAAATGGACAAACAGGCATGTCATTAGGACAATTTATCCATAAGTATAATAAATCATTGCATTTTAATATTATTCAGCGTTTTGATGATATTATTGCTAATTTAAAATCATATAAAGTGCCTTTTTCACAAGCCATTTTTACAAATCCTGCTCAATTAGAATCTACCATTAAGCGGTTTTCGGAATTGTCAGATATATTGTCAAACCAAGCTCAACCCGTTATTTTGCAACATTTTCAAAAATGAAAAAAATTACCGTTTTTCTGTCAATCACCCTTGCTGTTTGGGGATGTAAGAAAACAGTAGAATTTAGCGAAAAATTGCTTGATGAGAGATTAACAGCCGATATAGCAACAGTTTTTGATGAGTCGATGGGGGCTTATGGAAATACAATTCCAGGTTTAACTCCGTCTCAGCTATATATGCACAATTTAGGTGATAAATTCTTCGGACAAACCTTTGTTACCGCACCTGCAATCAAATTTGGAGGTTTGGGACCCATTTTTAACAATGTAAGTTGCGATAGATGTCATGTCAATGAAGGACGTGGATTTCCATTCGGTGAAAAATCAGGTTTCCAGTCAACATTCCTCAAAGTTGCTTTAGATGGGGTAGATGAACATGGAGGGACATTGCCTGTGCCGGGTTTTGGCATTCAAATTCAAGACCAAGCCATTGCAGGGGTACAGCCAGAAGCAACTTTAAATGTGAAATGGAATTACACAGATGTTACTTTAGCTGACGGCACTGTTATTCAGTTAAGAAAACCCCAAGTTTCCATCGCTTCATCTTACATTATTTTCCCCGCAAATGTTCAAATGTCTCTCAGAATGGCACGTCCAAATTATGGAATGGGATTGATTGAGGCCATTGAAGAAAGTTCAATTTTGAAGCACCAAGATGAATTTGATGTAAATTCAGATGGAATTTCAGGGGTTGCAAATTTTGTGTACAATCCTGTATCAAAATCTAAAACGTTGGGTAAAATTGGTTGGAAAGCTGGTGTTGCAAATATTAAAACCCAGGTAGCTAAAGCCTTCAATGAAGATATTGGTGTGACATCAAATTTATTTCCATTGAAAAATGCTCATGGTCAATTGCAAATGAAAAATTTCCCTGCTAAATATGCTGTAGATGTTCATGATACTGTGATTGAGGCAATTACATTTTATATGAGAAGTTTAACAGTTCCTGCAAGAAGAAATGTATCTCAAATAGATGTGATTCAAGGTAAGCAAATATTCCAAAATGTTGGTTGCAATAAATGCCATGTTCAATACCAAACCACAAAAGTGGATGTAACTTTTCCTCAAATTTCTAACTTAATCATTCAGCCCTTTACCGATATGCTGTTGCACAACATGGGACCTGGATTGGCCGATGATATTACAGAATATAAGGCCACGGGTTCTGAATGGAGAACTCCACCATTGTGGGGGATTTCATTATCAAAGAAAGTCAATGGAAATCAATATTTTCTTCACGACGGTAGAGCCAGAACCTTGCTAGAAGCAATTTTATGGCACAGCGGGGAGGCTGAAATTGCAAAACAAAACGTGATTAATCTCAGTAAATCTGAACGAGATAAACTGATTAAATTTCTAGAATCAATTTAAGAATTAAATATAGTGTTTAGTGGTTAACAAATGATTCAATTTTTTGAATCAAATTTCCTATACCTTACTAATTCACACATTAAACTGCTAATTTAATAAATTTCAATTTAATGTCCTCCAGACATTTGCTCATCAAACTCAATGCCTTGTTTTTTAAGTGTATTTTTTACAAAATACGCAAAATACGCAAGATAAATGAAGCCAATGGTGCCAATAATGAATGATTCATGGATGCCAATTATGTCGGCCAATTTTCCTTGAATAGGAGGCAAAATAGCACCCCCTAAAATCATCATGATCAAGAAACCTGCACCTTGAGATTGGTATTTGCCAAGTCCAGCCAACGACAATGAGAAAATACAAGGCCACATAATTGATAAGAACAATCCAGCCGATAAAAACGCGTATATTCCAACATTTCCATCAGTTAACAATCCAATGATTGTTGAAATAGTTCCTAGTATACCAAATAACAATAAAGTGAATGCGGGTTTGTTGTTGGCAACATAGAATCCTAACATTTGAACCAAAATGCACAAGAAATACCATTTTAAAGGTAAAATATTGTAACCCGAAACCCAAGTAAAGAACATTACAACGCCAAAAGCAATCAATGGCATAAAAGTTCTAAGCCATTTTTTTGTAATTTCAGTCAGATTTAAAGCGCTAACGGCTCCTGCCCAACGTCCAATCATCAAACTGCCCCAATACATGGCAACAAATGGTGCAATTTCACTAGAGGTGAATCCACCAAATGTATCCTTTTTGAGCAATTCAGCTAGGTTACTTCCAATTGCAACTTCAATTCCTACGTAAATGAAAATTGCCAACATCCCCAAACTTAACTGTGGATATTGCATGGCTCCCCAACCAGTTGTCGATTTTTTGCTCGAGAAAAAGGCGTATAAAATACCACCAACTACAACCACCAATCCCAAAATTAACATTTTGAGTCGTGATTTTTCCAATGGATGCTTTATGTTGTCAATTTGTGAGTCTAAATCTTTTGTTGCCACGTCAGTTGCCACAACTTGTTGACTCATACCTGTTTGTTTTTTATTGATATCGGATTTAAGTGTCTCCAATTTTGCAATTTCAATGGCTTCTTGACT
>CAZBMF010000046.1:0-282 GCA_964492925.1 uncultured Rhizobium sp.
CACAAGGAAAGCCTCACAATGTGAGGCTTTTTTGTTATATATCAATTTTTAAAATGTCCCTCAAAATAACAAATTGTGGAAATAATTTTTGATGGACTTGAAGCATTTGCTTGATTCAATTAATCCTGAGATATATAAAATTATTACACTTGTTTCTGTAATTAGACTTTATCTTTTCATCCATTCGGTATATATTTGATTTATGTTTTTAGTTAGATTAGCTACATTTTATTGGCAAAAAATTTGTGGACTTAGGTCATTTAGCATTGAAAATAGGTTTGG
>CAZBMF010000046.1:292-17635 GCA_964492925.1 uncultured Rhizobium sp.
GGAAGAATTCTAACTGTAATTTATTTTTTAATAGTTGTTTTTTCTTTTGCATTTGGAGGTTATTCAATTTGGAAGTATTACACTGAAAAGAAATTTCTCAATACTAAAACAGTAGACATTGAAAAATTTGAAACTGATTTTGCATTGAATAAATTCTATACCGAAATAAATTCAGAACTTTTAGGATATGATTCAATCCTACTTGAGACATGTATATTCGATCAAATAATATTTGATTCAAAATTTGGGAAGGAGTATTCAAAAAACAATATCGACAAAAATGTATTAATTGTTGCATTAATAAATATTCGAAACAGTATTGGAGATGAGGAACAATTGTCTACCTTACATGGGGATATTCAAAAACTATGTGTTTTTGCCAAAATATTTAATCCAAATGGAACTTTTGAAAATTCAAGAAATTGGGTTGACGAATTTTATCAATCAATAGTTCCCATGAATTTTCAGAAATTGAGTGAGTTTATGATATTATTTCACTCCAAAATTCTGAATGATAAAATTCAACAGGAGGTTAAGGAAATAGCGGACAATAATGTAAACGTTCAAAATTTGGCAAAAGAAAAAATGAAACCCGCTGTTAAAGTTTATGAGAGTTATGAAGAAGCTTTGGAAGAACGATGGAGAGAGTTACAGGATGATTATCAAGCGCCCCCGAATAAAAAAACAAATAGCTTTCAAAATGCTCAAATTTTATCAAATGCGAAGCAAAATAATCAAATGGTTGAACAGTTAGTTGATGCGGTAAATTCATTGGATATGATAAATCAATCGTTATTGAATATTCAAAAAAAATATTTTGATAAAACTAGTCTAGTTAAAACAATTGAGAGTATAAAAAATCAATTAGGAATACATGAAACAGATCGGCTAAATAAAATTGAACGAATTTTTGAGCAAACAATAAATAAAAATAAAAAACCACTTGAACCTGAGATAAATCCGTTCAGGTCTCAATATTTTCCTTCTTCATATATAACAACCTATGAAGGTTTATACATGTATTCTGAGAGCATGGATCCATTTTCACTGAGTTCAAATTTAACTCGGGCTCAAGCTGAAATAAAAGAGAGAAATAGCTTAGCGAATAATAAGATTATTATGGAATTAAGTTTGATTTTCATTTTAAATTTATTCCTGATTGGATTAATTCGATTGAGTCTATGGATAAAAGGGTAGGACTAGAATTCTTTGAAGATAATTATTAAAACAAGTTTTAATAAACTGGATGCCAAGTAAATTCGGTTAATGAACTAATTGGGTAAGATTGAATCTTCAAAAACTTAAAATACCATTGTCCCAAGCCTTCATTATATAAATCTTCGTTGATAACGCCAATTGAATACACAACCCAATCAAACACACAAAAAAATATGGGACGACAAATACAGCTTTTTACGACTGCATTAGACAATGATATATTATGTGACTATTTGCAAAGGAATTTTGACTGCATATTCTATCAAAGTTTTGCCTCCTCAATAGAAGAATTATCGATTAACTCATTTAACGATACTTTTAGAGCTGACTCACCCATATATGTTTATTTTAAAGAGTTTGATTGGAATCCAGAATTCAGCCAAACATCTACGAAAGATCGGTTATTTTATATTACCAATAAATCAACAGCACCAATAATAGAAATTAACAAAACTAACTGGGAAACTGGCGATAGTGGAAGGATCTATTGGAGTAAAAATTTTTCTGGAAATCCAAAGTACGATATAGAAAAATTTGAGAGGATTTATAACGAAATTATAAAATGGATAAAGAAAAATGCAGTAGGGCAAATAAAAAAATCAAGTGTTAATTTGTATTTCTTTAAAGATGCCTGGACGCATCAACTTGATTCAAAGTTATTCTAAAATAAATTAAGCAATTCAAAAGTGTCTCGTTTTAGTTATAGTAACTATTGCCTACAAAGTTTTGTTTCTTTAAATAATTTATTAAATGATCCTTATATAAAATATTTGTGATGGCTGTTTTCTTGGTATTTGCTTTTTTAAAACTTGTATTCAAAGTACTTTATTATTACCTAAATAATTATAATCCTACTATAGAATATACATTGGCCAATTTTCGTTATGATTGAATGAGAAGTGCATTGCTATTTATACTAGTTTTGAGTATTGAATTTTCAGCAATAGCTCAAAATCTAAACTTTCAATCGGATTTTCAACATGCTAAAATTATCGGATTTTGTGAATGCATTCATGGTTCAAAAACCATAGAAACGGCTCAAAAAGAGTTCATTGATTCATTGATGAAACACCATGGAATAAGGCAAGTCTTTATAGAACAGAATGATATTTATGCTTCGCAAAGTGAATTGTATAAATTTGTAAAATCTAGAGATTCCTCAATTGATATTGTGGGATACAATCCTGGTTACTTGTATGCCAGTTACAAATGGATTCAAAAAAACTGTGCCAAATCAGATCCTGATTTATTGGCAAAAATAAATCAAATTTTGCCACAATTAGATACCAATGAAGCCTATTATTGGTATCAGTTGAAACAACCGGAATACGATCAACTCATCTATGATCTTCGCAAATTAAAACAGTTACAACCCAAATTATATCAGCGGAAATATGTACGTCAATTGGAATATGATTTGTCTTATTTAAAGCATCGTGCGATCAATGGCGATCAAGATAGGGATTCTCTTATGTACCAATTTCTAATTGGTAATTTTGATACCTCCGGGCAATCGAAAATTGTGCTTTTGGGGCATTGTGGTCACCTTGCTAAAAACAATCCATATCGATTGAAAAATTTGGGAAAGTCTTTGCACTTGTCCTTTCATTTGAAATATCAACTCATGGGGACAGATGCGAAATCTGTTGAATTGCAAAACTCCAAAAAAATGAGTAAAAATGGTAGAACAGGGGTTTTAGATAATCAGATGAATCAGTTTTTGTCTTCCAATAATTTCTTATCCGGAGTTTACTCAGTTTATCTAGTGGGTTCTGATTTGAATTTTAAAAGGAAATACAAATTGAATTTGAAGGAAAACTACGATTGGCTGTATGTGTTTTCAGCCATTAGTTTGAAGAGAGATAATTAATGGTGTTTTTTGAAGTTTATATTTGGTAGTGAATTAAACATTTAAGCGACGATTTTATTGGGAAATGAATCACTATCAATGATAAATTATGTCTCATAAATTTATTATTTTATTCTATAACCATTAAAAGTATTCAGGTTTTTATAAATTGGATCCGGATCGGGTCCTAGGTACATTCCCAAATAATTGGATGAAGGTATTACTGCATGGATGCTATCTAAATTTTTGTTTAATAGAAAAGTCATTCCTTCATTTGAAGTTGCAAAACGATTCGTAAATTTATTTAGTGTAAATGCTTGAGGGCCATAATAGTTTGAATGATAACCATTTGGCAGGTTGTAATACTCTCCTGAATATCCGTCTGGTCTACTATTAATGAAAGTTACATTAAATGTATCATTTGGTTTGGCCGTTAAACACCCTCTAAATACGCCGTTATATGAATCGTAAATACCTTTTCGGTATGCACGTATAATATAATGCTTAACCACTGTATCCCTGCCATCATCTCCAGCTTTGCATTTCGGATTGGGTTTTCGGCAAGTAATGCACATTATGTTTATTGGCCCTTCTGTTCCTGGTTCGTCTTCATCAAAAAAAACTGTGACAGAATCTCCTCTGCGGTATTTTTTTTCGGTACCTATTTTCCATAATACACTGTCATTTCCACTCTGCCAGCATTTAAAGGTTTTATAGCCTGTTCCTATTGTATCGTCTTCTGGTACCCTGTAGTAAATGCGTATGTGAGTTTTGGGGTCGATGTAATCCATTACGATATCAAAATCTGCATTGCTCAGTGGATTGGCCCTGCATGGGTCGTAATTTTCACATTCCGGATTTTTATAATCATGACAGAGCCTTCGGCATGAAACCATTGCCGTAGAAGAGTACAACAGAACTCCAATTATAAAAGTGTAAATTGCTTTTTTCAAGTTGCCAGAAGATTTTGATTCATCCATTCAATTTTTCTTGAAAGTTATCCAAGTAATTGATGTTGAATTTTTTTGGTAAATCAAATGTAATGTATTGCTAAGTGAAAAACAATAAAAAAGGGATCTATATTATTAAGGTATTTCCCTAAAATTCATTACTATTTCCCTAAATGCGATTATATTTGTTAATCAGGATTTTGAAGAAGTTTTTATACATATTGGCACTATTGCTTTTGGTTTTGTCGAACAAATTAATGGCCCAAGATACGCTAACTTGTGGATTTAATCGCGATTTCTTTAGTCCCGATTATACCAACTGGTATCAAAAAGCAGTTTTAGAAACCAGGGAACGGAATCAAGACAAAAGAGGTAGGGTTTTTAAAGATACTGAATATGTTATTCCTGTTGTATTTCACTTAATTTATCCGTTTAATGCCCCTTTAGATGTTGCTTTCATTCCTAAGATTATGAATGAAATTAACGCTGATTTTATGCGGTTAAACTCAGATACCATTAATTTAAGATCAAGATTTAAAAATAGAGCTGGCAATCCTAAAATTCGATTTGTTTTGGCAGATACCAATGATAAAGGTCAGCCAAGCAAAGGATATACCATTAAATATAGTTTAAATTACTTTGGTGTTGAATCGAATCAACCATATAAAGATATGCATAAAATGAAATTTAGTGAATTTGAGGGTACACCGCCATGGAACACTAAGAAATTTTTGAATATCTGGGTTTGCAATTTAACGTCCCCCATATCCTTTAGAACTTATTTGGCTGGATTTGCAACCCCACCGAAAAATGCGCCTCATTGGTCACCAAAATATTATGCCGATAGCTTAATTGATGGAATAGTGATTGGAAAAACGGTCTATTCAAATTGGGGTCGTTCGAGTACATTAACACATGAATTAGGACATTATTTTGGATTAAGACATGTTTCGGGGGATCCACCCATTGTATTTGATACTTCAGAAAATTGTAAGTACGATGATTCTATTTATGATACTCCAATGATTGAACGTCAAAATTACACTTGCGACACCAATATTAATTCTTGTAAAGAACCGTTAAATGACTTTCCTGATATGCTAGAAAATTACATGGATTATACGGGTAATTGTCGGAATTCCTTTACAAAACAACAAGTTGCAATGATGCGTTATTGTTTAACCACTTTAAGACCTGAGTTGGCAAAGTCCATTATCAAAGCATATTTTGAAAAATCAGTACTGTTGGTTGATATATATCCAAATCCAAGTAAAGGCAATATTTACATTGATTTTAAAGATTCATTTTCCAGTGATTTCTCATACATAATTCACGACAACATTGGCAGGAGGGTAATGGAATCAAAGATTTTTCAGTCAAAATCATTGGTGAATTTAGAATTCCTTGCGAGTGGTTTGTATACAATTAGCATTTCCAATAATTCTGGAAATATTGTTTATCGAAAATCAATTTATAAGGATTGACGTTTTAAACGAAATTTAAAACGATTTCCAAACAATTTTATGTTTCAATTAAGTTATGTTGAACATGGAGGAAGAAGGAAAAATCCATTTGTTTTCACAGAACAAGGAGTGGCAATGTTGTCATCTGTTTTAAATAGCGATATAGCTATTCAAGTCAGTATACATCCCTAAATCTATTTCACCAACTTTCCTTTAAAGAAAATCGTAGCTCTGTCGCCGGAATTAGAGGCAACCAGTAGGGTAATATAGTAAATACCTTGTTTTTTTTCCTCTTTTTCGTTACTAAGTTCAAATGTGTAATTATGTGCAACCTGATTGGAATGTGGCGCTAAAGTTTTGACAAAATATCCCTTCTTGTTTTTAAGGATTTTCTCTTTGCTCACTTTTGTGGTTGTATCGGAAGGATTTTGAATGGTATTTGGCAAACTGGTAAATGTCAAATATTCATCTGTGATTTCAATGCTGCCTTTATATGCTTGTGGCGTGCTGCCAATTTGTAAAAATGAATGCGTTAATTCATACTTGGTTTGAGCAAATGTGCTCGATAAACAGAAAAATGTAAGGGCCAACAATACAACTTTTGGAGTTTTCATACAGCGAATTTACAGAAGTTTTTCAATTCGTTCATCTCCCTTTACCTAGAATATTTAGAAATTCAGTCTACTCATTCTTTTTTATTTTTTTTAGGGATGTAAATACAGTTTGCTCTGATTTTACGTTGAATTTATTCTGAATAGTTTGTCATAGTTTGGTTATAAATTTGGTTAATCACAATATAATGAGCTAATTGTAGTTACTTTAAATATGATGAAATTAAAAGGACATTTAATATTATTCAGTTGCTATATTTTGACTATTTTAAAATTAGAAGGACAAACGGTGAATGCTAATCTGGATGCGAAAACTTCTGATTGGAGTTTGAATGTGGAATTGGGTGTTAACCGATTTGAATACAATTATTCAAATTTTCCATTTTCCAATTTTTACCCAGTTGCATCGCACTATGAAGCGGTTTCTTTATCCAAAGACATCAATCCTAGGGTTTCTGTTTCTTTGGGACTTAGAAACCTCAGTTATGGATTTTTACGTACAATCCCCACAACGGATGGGACTTCCGCAGATGCCGCTTGGTATAGTTGGACAATTCAAACGCCTTTGAGTGTTAAAGTTAAACCAATTCTCTCTCAAAAATTATTTGTCGACTTTGGCGTGTATTTCGGATTTAATTATCACAATTCTGCCTCTATATACAATAACTCAACCGATGAAAAAATTTCTATAATGCCAGTTGCTGTGAAAAACAAAATTGACAAAGGTTTGACTGTTGGGCTTGAATATTATTGGTTTAACAAAGGGAAATTTTCTCTTGGAAATGCATTTAGCTATTATAAAGGTTTGAATGATATTCGAAATTTGGAAGGGTATTCACAACCGACTTCCGACTATAATTTCAAGGCCGAAGGGTTTACTTTTGCATTCAAAAGTTCTTTTAGATTGTAAACAATAGATATTGAAATAATGGTTTCAAATAAACCTTAACAAACCCTAAAAATATATCATTAAAGAATTTATTGTAGTTTCAAATTGAATATTCCTGCAATTTTTCGCGTGAATTTTTCAGCTCCATTTTTGCAAAAATGTTGAGGCTCATAATAGTCCCCTTTAGTAAAACCCTCCAGATTCCTGAGATCATAAAATTCCAAATGTTTTTGTCCCTCAGAATGAATAAAATCTTTTACTGTATTGCAATATTCATTTTCCATGTCCCACACAGAATTCTTTTTCGATTCACGGATAAAGCCTTCGTAAACGGGGGCATTGTACAGAATGATCCTGTTGCAATTTATTGTATTTAAACACCTTAATGCTTGAATTAACAAATCGCGTTTTCCTCCATTTGTATAGATGTTTTTATACCACGGATGGTTTTCAAACATGTTTGTAGTATCAAAATCCTTTGATTTTATTGAGGGATAACCATTGTTTACATAAAATGTGTCTTTACCAATCTTTAAATTCAAGTCAAACAAAGATTGCCAATTTTCGCTAAAAACCCGTTTTAATTCTGACGGGCTGTTCATATAAATTCGTAGTTTTTGAGTGGGGGATAGATGGTTGAATGCTTCCTTCCGGAAATAGCCAAATTCATTTGAACCATCATTGATTTGCCATGCGGAGGCAGATATAACCAAAGTTTTATTTTTTACGTTTAACGCCTTCAATCTCAACGAAAGAGAAAATAAATCCATCGCGGTTTCTGCAATATTTAAGCAATTGACATGGGTTTCTTCGTGCAATATTTTAGGATCGACTTGGCATTCTGCACGAGAATCTCCAAGAATGAGAATATCGGTTGAGTCAATGGATTTTTGTCCTATCACCTCTACATTTACGCGGGATGGGATTTGCAAAGAAATCAGCATTAGGGCAATTGCTGATACCGAGAAAATAATTGCAATTAAGAAGATTTTTTTCGCAAATGTCTTCATTAGAATTGAAAATAAATAAAAGTTGCTTTAGACCCAAATTTTACAAACACCAAGAGCATCAATAAAATGTAAATGGCCATTCTTTGAATTTTGCCAACATTCAAATTAAGTTTGCGCTCATCTCTCCTCAAATACCAATCGCCCAAAACAAGTGGAACAATGTATGCAAACGTCCATTCAACACCAGGTTTTAGTTGAAAAATATGATGCGGACTCATGAGAGAACTACCCATGTGTCGGATATAATTTAGAGCGATTTCGATGGAATCTGCCCTGAAAAATATCCAAGCTAAGGTTACAAATGCAAACGTGGTGAGCATTTGCCAAAGTTCTTTTAAGGTAGGGAATAAACCATTCTGAGCAACCACGTTGGTGAGGTGTTTTCGGTTTCTATTCAGAATTAACAGAGGTAGAAATCCGCATGCGTGAATGAATCCCCAAGTGATGAAATTCCAACTTGCACCATGCCAAAATCCGCTCACTAAAAAGATGATAAATGTATTTCGAATGGCTTTGTATTTGCCGTTTTTAGATCCACCTAGAGGGATATACAAGTAATCCTTAAACCATGACGACAAGGATATATGCCAACGACGCCAGAATTCAGCAACATCTCTCGAAAAATAAGGGAATTTAAAATTGCTGAGAAGTTCAAATCCAAACAATTTGGCTGTTCCTAATGCAATGTCGGAATATCCCGAGAAATCACCATAAATCTGAAAGCTAAATGCAACTGCACCAACAATGAGGGTTGCGGCATTATGGTCTTGGTAGTTGAGATAAATATCATCTACAATTCTAGCCAAAGAATCGGCAATCACCACTTTTTTAAACATCCCCCATAGGATCAATCGACATCCTTCTACTGCTTGATGATAATTGAAAATTCGGGGCTTTTGAACTTGTGGTAAAAGGTGGTTCGCGCGTTCTATAGGACCTGCCACCAAAAGAGGGAAGAAACTCACAAAAACGGCGTAATCAACAAAGTTTCGAACGGGTTTTTGATGCCCTCTATAAATATCAAATACATACGACATTCCATGGAAGGTATAAAACGAAATACCGATAGGAAGTCCAATATCTAACAAGACAGGATTTGTGTGAAAACCCATCAATTCAAATCCTTGTTTAAACTGTAGCGCGAAAAAATTGTAGTATTTAAAAATGGCGAGTATTCCGAGGTTGTTGATAATGCTGAGGTAGAGAAATAATTTGGCTTTTTTTCTATTGGGGGACGCTACCCAGAATCCGTAAGCATAATCTAAGGCTGTGCTGAGTAACAGCAACTGCATGAATTTCCAACTCCACCATCCATAAAAGAAAAAACTGGCCAGTAAAACCAATATATTTTGCCAATTCAGTTTTTTGTTAAAAACGAACCAGTAAAGCACAAATACAATTGGCAGAAACAATAAAAATTCAAAACTATTAAAAAGCACTTAAAATAAATTTATAGATACAAGTAAAATTCCATGCGAATATAAACTTGAAATGTAATAATATTATAATGATCAATTTACAACTGTATTCAAATTTTTCAAGTCAATATCCTATATTTGATTTTCATAGTATGTTAAAAAGTATAAAATTCAGGGTTATTGCATCGTTGATTGTAGTGGTTATGGCCATTTCGTGCACGAAAGTTGTTTACAATCAGTCTGGTTTTGGAGGAAGTTCATCAATTGATAATCAGAAGGTTATTGCTAAAAATACAGGTGTGGCAGAATCGGCGCACAAGCAATTTAAGGAATTATTAAATGGAGATACGCTAAGAGAAGGTACTTTTTTGTCTGAAATAAAGCTTGTTCAGCGCAATGTTGAAGTTACGGCGTTGCTTTCAAATCCCCGTAAATACAAGGAATTTAAATTGTTGCAACCTGTTTTTGTTAAAAAATACGGAAATTGGATTCGTGAAAATATCCCCCAAACTAAAAATAAAATAAATGCGATTTTAAAGGGACAAAATAACAATTCGAAAAAAGAAAAAAGCAAAGCCAATTACAATGAAGACGTGGTAAATGTTGGATTAACGATAGCGGGGATTTCAGCGGGGATTTTTCTCCTTATTATTTTATTGGCTAATTCTACATCTAATGGCGGGAGTGAAAGTTCAACAGGTTGTATTTTTGTAATGTTTTTGTTAATTTCCGGTTTTGGTATCATTGGCGGATTGATTACTGCATTGATTGGAGCTATAATTTAAATTTTAGACAATGTAAGTAAATTTTATAAAATGATTAAATTCAGTTCGTGAATCTAATCATTTCATGATATTGCAATAATTTTCGCATAACAGTTGGGAGTTTGATTTGCCGTTGCAAATTAAACTTACATGAAAAACCGTATTTTATTCTTAGTCATGCTACTTGGTACTTGGATGCTTAACGCCCAAGTTACCACATCCTCAATGGGAGGAACTGTAGTAAATGCAGGAAAACCTGTTGAAAATGCTACATTAAATGTTGTATTAAACACCACAAACGCTCAATATCAGAGTGTTTCTAGAAGCGATGGTTCATTTGATATCTTCAACATGAATGCTGGTGGACCTTATACCGTTGTAATTTCAGCGTCTGGGTTGTCATCAATAACCGTTGAAAATGTGTATTTAACCTTGGGGGAAAACTACAAATTGGATGTAGATATGTCTTCGGCTGTGCAGAAAATTGATGCAGTGTACATTTCAAAAAGCAATTTAAACAATGGCACAAAAACAGGAAGTGCAACCAATATTTCATCTCAAACTTTGAATAATCTTCCCACAATCAATCGTTCCATCAATGATTTTACCCGTTTAACACCTCAAGCAGGTGGAAATAGTTCATTTAATGGTCGTGATGGACGTATGAATAACATCACCATTGATGGAGCCAATTTTAACAACAATTTTGGGTTAAGCACCAACAATATGCCTGGAGGTGATGCCCAACCAATATCATTAGACGCATTAGAAGCTGTTCAAGTAAACGTTTCTCCGTTTGATGTGCGTCAGAGTAATTTTACCGGCGCGGGTGTGAATGCTATCACAAAAAGCGGTTCAAATAAATTGTCGGCTTCAGTCTATAGTTTTTACAGAAATGAAAAAATGAATGGAAATAAGGTGGGTTCAGCTACTTTGGCCAATATCCCTCAAACTTCTTCTCAAATTTTGGGATTTAGGGTAGGAGGTGCTCTGAAAAAAGACAAGGTTTTCTATTTTGCTAGCTTTGAATCTGAAAATAAATCATACCCAGGATTAAGTTATTACCCAACGAAAGATGGAGTTGCCCCCAATACAGGAGATCCAAATCAATCTAGAGTTCTTGAAAGTGATTTGATTGCCGTTCAAAAATATTTGAAAGAAAAGTACAATTACGAAACAGGTGACTATACTAATTTGGGCAATTTTGCCACCCAGAATGTGAAATTTTTAGCAAGATTGGATTGGAATATCAACGCAAAACATAAGTTGATGGCACGTTACAACTATGTTGAAAATACAAACGATCAAATATTAAATGGTACATCTGCTCCGAATCCACGTTCAACATCGAACCGTTGGAGTGCGAATGCAATGAGCTTTGCAAATTCAAACTATTCATTTTTGAATACAGTTAGTTCATTGGCTTTGGAATTGAAATCGAACTTAAATTCTCGTATGAGCAACCAATTGTTGGTTACGGCTACCATGGTTGAAGATACCCGTAAAACTGGTAGTTCTCCTTTCCCTTTTGTTGATATCAAAAAAGGTGGTGATCAATACATTAGCTTTGGCTATGAATTATTTTCTTACAACAACAATGTAAAAAACAACACGTATACAATCATTGATAATTTTACGTATAATTTAAACAATAAAAACACCATCACAGCCGGAATTGCATACGATCAAATGTATGTTGGAAATAGTTTCTTGAGATATGGTACAAGTTATTACCGTTATGACTCATTGAGCCAATTTTTAAACAATCAAGCCCCTAGCGCTTATGCAGTTACTTATGGTTACAATGGAAATAAAAACCCAATTGCTGAATTAGGATTTGGACAATTGGCAGCCTATGTTCAAGATGAATACAGAGCTAATAAAAAGTTGAAGTTTGTTGCAGGTTTGCGTATCGATCAACCTCTTTATTTAACCACTCCTTTGGCGAATATTGGTTTTGATACATCGCGTGTTCTTGATAAATTATCCAATCCAGAAGGCGGCGTAGTTGATTATGATCCATCTACTTGGCCAAGTGCTAGTACGCTGTTTTCTCCAAGAATTGGATTTAATTACGATGTTAAAGGCGATAAATCTTGGGTTATTCGTGGAGGGACAGGTATTTTCACAGGAAGGTTGCCATTTGTTTGGTACACCAACCAGCCTACCAATGCTTATGGATTACAAGCAACTGTTGAATATACTGCAGCGGCGGATTTGAATAAATATCAAATTACTCAATTTAACCCAGATGTAAATGCTTATGTAAATAATTTACCTCAACAGCCAGGTAAATTGCCTTCTGGTGCTTCTTTTGCTTTGGTAGATAAAACATTCACTTTCCCTCAAGTTTGGAGAACTAGTTTGGGAGTAGATGCAAAATTGCCTTTGGGTGTAGAAATGACTACCGATGTGATTTTCTCTAAATCATTGAACGACATTTACCAATACGATGCCAATATGCGTCCTTCCGATACTGTTTATTTTGCGGGAACTCCGTTTGAAAGAGCGGCATTCACAAAATCAGCTGCTAGGAAATACGTTTCTACAGTGAACAATGCCATGGTTTTATCGAATACAAATGAAGGATATGGTGTTAGCGTAGCAGTGACCTTGTCTAAAAACTTTAAAAATGGCTTTTCAGCGGCATTAAGTTATGCATTTAACAATACCATGGATATCACAGCAAATCCAGGTTCTCAGGCGAATTCTGCTTGGTCAGGCAACGCTACTGCACCAACAGCAATCGGACAAAATCAGAATACTCCTGCACTTTCTTATTCTCAGTATTCAACTCCAAATAGGTTGGTGGGATCAGTGGCATACAAATTTGAATATTTCAAAAACTTTGCAACCACAATTTCTCTAGTTTATGAGGGATACAATCAAGGTAGGTACAATTATGTATACAGCACAGATATCAACAACGACGGATTGTCTGGTAACGACCTTATTTTCGTACATAAATCATCGGATATCAAATTTTCTGACTTGAAATCTGGAACTACTGTAATTGCAACTGCCGACGAACAAGCGAAAGCTTGGGATGCTTTTGTTGCACAAGATCCATATTTGAGTGAGAATGTAGGGAAATTCACCCAACGATATGCAGCAAAAATGCCTTGGTTGAATCAATTTGATTTGGCGATCAATCAAGATATCATGAAGAATATTGGTAAAAACAACCACAAATTACAGTTAAGTGTAAACATCATCAATGTTGGTAATTTGATCAATTCTGAATGGGGTGTTAGACAACAATTAACAGTAAATAACGGTGCTGTATTGAAATACAACAACACCACAAATACATACAATTTCAATGCAGTAAATGGTAAATTACCAACTACATCATTCACCAATATTTTGAATACCACCAACGTTTGGGGTATGCAAATTGGTGCGAGATACACATTCTAATACTTTTCATTTAAATATTTAAAAAAATGCCCGCAAGGGCATTTTTTTTGTTTGTTGAAATACCTAAATATTGGTATATAGAATGATTTAATTTCTTAGAAATTTGAACCCTTATGAAATTCTTAAAATTAAAAATATTTTTAGTTCTATGTTTGGTTTTGGTGGTTTTTCTGTCAAATTGTGCAAAAGATGAAAAAGCACAAGAGTACAATTCCAATGAACCATCATTGATAGAAATCCAAAAGAATATTTATCAACCATTTGAAGCAATTTTCTTTAAAATGGATAAGCCATGGAGTACTGCCCCCGATAGCATTTTATTTGGAGGTATCTACATGAAAGTTTTCAATCAAGATTCATTTTTAGTGGGTGTTTGTCCGGAATTACTGCCAGGTAAATACAGTGTTAAAATCAATGACAAATTTAAATATGAAATTGATGTGATAAAAAATGCGGAAATTGATCCCATCAAAGTATACGATAGTTTGATATTGATATCAGAATCCAATAAAAAGGATCCCAAAATATCTAAACAAGTTGATTATTGGCAAAACGTAGTAAAAAATGAATGGTCTAAACTCTCAGAGTCTGAAAAAAAGCAAATGAGTCAATTTCTAACGTTGAATCATTTTTTGGAAAACGATGCGCTTGATTTTGGGGATTTGTCATTTCTAGATTCTATTAATGGGAGAAATCAAAATTTGAATATAGATGAAGCTCAAAATAAATTTTATATCTCATTTTTGAAATCAAAAGCACTTCTAGTGACGGGTATTGCCGCAATTGGTGTTGGTGTTTTATCGGCGAAAACAGGCTTAGGATTGATTGCAATTGGAGCAGGTTGTATCTTAGTTTATAAATATAAAAACACAATAATCAATCTAATAAGCGAATGGTCGATTTCAGCAATCCAAATTGACAATTTAAATGTCATCATGAATCGAGGAAGTTTGATTTTGAAAAATGTAAGCGCTACTAAAGTTACACTTAATGCGAATTGTTCAAATATTTCACAAAATGATGGAAATCGATCTGATGCTCAGTGGTTATTTGGAGGATTAAAAACTATTTCAAATTCTATTAATCAATTAAACTCCGTAATTAATAAATTTTTGAGTTATTTGCCAGGAGTGGAACAAATAGAATGGCTAAACACAGGGTATTTAAGTCCAACGGAGTACAAAAAAACACTTCCGTTATACTATGGCAACATAGCAATCAAAAATGTTTCGAATCCTAAAATAAAATTAACACTTCAGGAAGATGTAAACGGTGGAGTAAAAATTCTAACAGAGAGTGAATTAACAGATACTGTCGATTTTCAATTTACACTTGAATACAAGAGTAAATACAATTTTAATCCCCCAAATAATTCAAAAACATTTGATGCAAAATATATTCCCAACTCTTTAAATGGACTATGGGTGTGTCAGAATTTGACAGATTTTTATGAGAAGAACTCTCAAGACGAACTTTGCGATACCAATTTGAAATATAATTTAATTTTTGATTTAATTTTGGTCAAGAGGAATTTTAATTTGTCCAATGATAGTTTAATTTGGTACGACGAAACACAAGTAAAAGAATCATCAACCAATAGGCCATCAAAATGTGGCGGACCATATGAGCATCAATCAAAGGAGATTATTTCTGCAAGATTTAAAGTAACCAATAGGAGCGGTTCTGTTGTGAATTTCGTTGGTGATTTTGGTGCAGAAACTTTTACTGGAAGTCTCACATTTTCAAAATTATCAGATGAAAATAATTATTCATTGAATTTTCAATTAACCCCAATCAGTGGAGGAGAACCTGGATCTTCTATAGGAAATATAAAGTGTAAAAGACAATAAAAAAATGCCCACGAGGGCATTTTTTTGTTTGTTGAAATACCTAAATATTGGTATGTAGAATGATTTAATTTCTTAGAAATTTGAACCCTTATGAAATTCTTAAAATTAAAAATATTTTTAGTTCTATGTTTGGTTTTGGTGGTTTTTCTGTCAAATTGTGCAAAAGATGAAAAAGCACAAGAGTACAATTCCAATGAACCATCATTGATAGAAATCCAAAAGAATATTTATCAACCATTTGAAGCAATTTTCTTTAAAATGGATAAGCCATGGAGTACTGCCCCCGATAGCATTTTATTTGGAGGTATCTACATGAAAGTTTTCAATCAAGATTCATTTTTAGTGGGTGTTTGTCCGGAATTACTGCCAGGTAAATACAGTGTTAAAATCAATGACAAATTTAAATATGAAATTGATGTGATAAAAAATGCGGAAATTGATCCCATCAAAGTATACGATAGTTTGATATTGATATCAGAATCCAATAAAAAGGATCCCAAAATATCTAAACAAGTTGATTATTGGCAAAACGTAGTAAAAAATGAATGGTCTAAACTCTCAGAGTCTGAAAAAAAGCAAATGAGTCAATTTCTAACGTTGAATCATTTTTTGGAAAACGATGCGCTTGATTTTGGGGATTTGTCATTTCTAGATTCTATTAATGGGAGAAATCAAAATTTGAATATAGATGAAGCTCAAAATAAATTTTATATCTCATTTTTGAAATCAAAAGCACTTCTAGTGACGGGTATTGCCGCAATTGGTGTTGGTGTTTTATCGGCGAAAACAGGCTTAGGATTGATTGCAATTGGAGCAGGTTGTATCTTAGTTTATAAATATAAAAACACAATAATCAATCTAATAAGCGAATGGTCGATTTCAGCAATCCAAATTGACAATTTAAATGTCATCATGAATCGAGGAAGTTTGATTTTGAAAAATGTAAGCGCTACTAAAGTTACACTTAATGCGAATTGTTCAAATATTTCACAAAATGATGGAAATCGATCTGATGCTCAGTGGTTATTTGGAGGATTAAAAACTATTTCAAATTCTATTAATCAATTAAACTCCGTAATTAATAAATTTTTGAGTTATTTGCCAGGAGTGGAACAAATAGAATGGCTAAACACAGGGTATTTAAGTCCAACGGAGTACAAAAAAACACTTCCGTTATACTATGGCAACATAGCAATCAAAAATGTTTCGAATCCTAAAATAAAATTAACACTTCAGGAAGATGTAAACGGTGGAGTAAAAATTCTAACAGAGAGTGAATTAACAGATACTGTCGATTTTCAATTTACACTTGAATACAAGAGTAAATACAATTTTAATCCCCCAAATAATTCAAAAACATTTGATGCAAAATATATTCCCAACTCTTTAAATGGACTATGGGTGTGTCAGAATTTGACAGATTTTTATGAGAAGAACTCTCAAGACGAACTTTGCGATACCAATTTGAAATATAATTTAATTTTTGATTTAATTTTGGTCAAGAGGAATTTTAATTTGTCCAATGATAGTTTAATTTGGTACGACGAAACACAAGTAAAAGAATCATCAACCAATAGGCCATCAAAATGTGGCGGACCATATGAGCATCAATCAAAGGAGATTATTTCTGCAAGATTTAAAGTAACCAATAGGAGCGGTTCTGTTGTGAATTTCGTTGGTGATTTTGGTGCAGAAACTTTTACTGGAAGTCTCACATTTTCAAAATTATCAGATGAAAATAATTATTCATTGAATTTTCAATTAACCCCAATCAGTGGAGGAGAACCTGGATCTTCTATAGGAAATATAAAGTGTAAAAGACAATAAAAAAATGCCCACGAGGGCATTTTTTTGTTTGTTGATAATTCAATCTCCCAATTCTAATATTTTACGAATAACTT
>CAZBMF010000047.1:0-15772 GCA_964492925.1 uncultured Rhizobium sp.
TTGCTGTGTCTACAACTATTCTTGTCCAATAGTAAGAATAGTTTGGTTTACCATTTAAAACCTTAGGCATCACTTTCATTGTGGAACCAAGACAAGCGAACGTATCTTTGGTTGCCATAACCACCTTCGGCGGTTCAGGAATAGTAACTGTGTCTCTATAAATGGTAGGACAATTAAAAGAGTTGTTAACGGTGTGAACAATTACATAAGTTCCACCTTTTGTAAAGGTAATTGTATCTGTTTTTTTAGCACTAAAGAAATATTCTTTTTTCGCAGAAGAATCCCTGATACTCCATTGATAAGAAGCTGTACCTTTAAATGAAACGGGAAGTTTTGCATTAAATGCAAATCGACCACATTTTAATTTGCCAGTTGCCAAGGAAGCTCCCTTATATCCTTTCAATGTAGTATTGTCAACAGCCGTATAAATCCTTTCGTCGGAGGCTTTTGGATTCACTTTAATTTTGAAACCTTTAATAGAAATAGAAGGCACTGTGCAATGATCGTCTGTAGCAGTAACCGTAAATGTATAGGCTACATCCGACGCTTGTCCAATTTTAGTTTTCCAGCAGAATTGCGCTGTTTTTTCTCGTTTGGTTTTATCTTTTATCGTAAAAGTTGCACCAGTAATACCCCCATTCCATGTCATTTGAACGGTATCAGGAACAGTTTGATTGGGTGCAAATGTTTCATCTTTTCCATCAATATCGAAACATATCTCATCACCTTCACAAACTTTATTGCTCGAAGGACCCTGTATTTTCGGGGGATGATTGTAGCCACAATTGTCTTTTACAACAATCTGCAAATCCCTACTTGTTCGACCAACCCACCGCCAGACGCCGGCAGTATCTTTTCGCCAATCTGTCATTCTTTCAACCAGCACTGCCACTTCATCACATTTTGTTGGCGTGAAAATCAAATCACCATTTGTTGTATCTAAAAAGAAACCACGTGGAGGATTGGTGTTTGGATTAGGAGTACATTTAATGGTAGTTGGTGGAATACAAAATGGAGTTAGCGGATAATTATAAGTAAAAGGGCTTGAATAAGGAACTGAACTATTCGGAACACCTTTTAAGGCCGGTGCCATTTTATAGGATAAGGAATCAAAATCTAAAGTATCTAAAGCTCCGTTGTTAAAATAATATGGTTCATTACAACAGGCATAAGCAATTGGAACGTTGGTTAGCGAAGGAGAATTGTTGCATTTATTTGCCATCTTCCGAAGGTTACAAATGTTAATCGTTGCAGTTGTCCAAAAATCAGCCCATGTTGCACCGGTTGTAATTGCCGCATTTCTGCAACATTGATTGTACGCAAATGTCAATTCACAATTGGAAGTTCCCAAACCAATTGATGAATTGTTAAACGGCGATTTTGTTAAATCGATGGTTGTTTCATACTCATGCTCTTCTACACCTTCACCGGTGTAACTTGTATTTTTGGGATTACAAGGTTTAGAAGCAGTTGAACATCTCGGTGTAATATCCCTAATACCCACGAAAGTCAAAGACAAAGAATATTGAGAAGTAGACATCCCACCATTGTTACCAGCATACCAATATAGTGAACTCCAACTAGCTGGAGCTCCTGCACCTCGGCAATCTCTATAAAACTTTACAGTAATCTTATACTTGTCGTTACCGAGACAGCGGTACGACATATCAGCACCCATTACGTGATCGGCTTTGAGCAAGTTCGCCTGTCCCCCAAAAAGAATAAAAAGGATACCCAACTGGGTTGCAAGTCTCAATTTTATGATATTAAATAGATTGTGCATGAAGAAAAACATTGTAATATACGATAATTAGACAACATAAACAAGCAAAACGCGTCCTGCCTATATATTGAAAAATTTCTTCATAGATGTCCAGGCTCCGATTTTTTCTTCTTTTGAAGACATTACAATTTGAATATCTTTCAACCAAAGTACTTTTTTATCGGCTACCAAATACTCAGAATTGACTCCTTTCCATCCTTCTATTTTCAGATTGGTAGACCAAATCATGATGAGTTTAGTATTTAGTTCAGAGATAAATTTTGTGATATCTTTTACTTCAGGCATCAGTGTGAGATTGTAAACCGCATAGTCTGAAATTGGCACAGGGACACCATTGATGGTAACGGCCGACATGATTTTTGTTAAGGGTTCATTTAAATAAGTTGGCCAATGTGCCGGTTCTTTATCATAAATCAAGTGTATGATAGTGGATTCAGGCAATACAATTTTAGAAGGTTCTACAGTTTTAACTTCTTGAATATCTAAATTTTCGACAGCTGATTCATCCTGTTTTTTTTGTTGAGGGATGTAAAAAACACCCCGAGAATACAAGGATGTTAACAATAAAGGATTATCCACAATTTGTTTTTTTTCGGCCATTGCTTAAAGTTTTATGGTATTTTTGAAATACAATGAACTTCGAAATTAGTATTGAAAAAGTAAAAAACAGCAGAATTGCTGAATTTGATACCGAAAATATTGGATTTGGGAAAATTTTCACCGATCACATGTTTGTTTCTGATTGGAATGGTCAAGAATGGACGAACCACAGAATTGTTCCTTATGGACCTTTTCAACTTAGTCCTGCCACCAGTGCAATTCATTATGGTCAATCTATTTTCGAAGGGATGAAAGCTTTTGCCAGTTCAAAAAACGATCATGACATTTTGATGTTCAGACCTGAGGAAAATGCTAAAAGATTCAATCGATCGGCAAAACGCATGGCAATGCCAGAGATTCCTCAAGAATTATTTATTAAAAGTTTAACAACACTTCTAGATATAGATAGAAATTGGGTGCCTAGATCTGAGGGCGGTTCATTGTACATTCGTCCATTCATGTTTGCAACCGATGATTTTATTGGTGTAAAACCTTCTACAACATATACTTATGCTGTTTTTTGTTGTCCTGTAGGACCCTATTACAACAAGCCTCTAAGGGTTAAAGTTGAGGAAGAATATAGCAGAGCGGCTCCTGGTGGTGTTGGATTTACAAAATGTGCTGGAAATTATGCGGCGTCAATGTATCCAACCGCTATTGCTCAATCTGAAGGTTACGATCAAGTACTGTGGACAGACCCAGTAACACATACTTTAGTTGAAGAAACAGGTACAACAAATTTCTTTGCAGTTTTCGGCAACACAATTGTAACGCCTGAACTAACTGATACCTTGTTGGCTGGAACTACCCGTGAAAGTGTAATTCTTTCTCTTAGAACTTTAGGATACCAAGTTGAAGAAAGAAAATTAAGCGTTCAAGAAATTAAAAACCGCTTAATTGCTGGTGAATTGTCGGAATTATTCATCACAGGAACTGCGGCTACCTTGATTAATTTGGATGGATTTGGACATCATGGAGAATATTTCTCTGTAATTTCTCAAGGAAATCAAATTGTATCAACCAAAGTTAAAAACTATCTCGACGAAATTAAAACTGAATCTCAACCAGATACACAGGGTTGGATTGTGAAAATTTAATTTTGTTGAAAACTATCGAATTACTTTCTTTTGAGGGACAGATTTACGCAGTAATTTTGTTTCCCGTAACATCCATTTCATGAATAAATCAAAATACATCTTTGTTACGGGGGGCGTAACATCTTCATTGGGTAAAGGTATTATCGCCGCTTCTCTTGCTAAATTATTACAAGCCAGAGGATACAAAGTCACCATTCAAAAATTCGATCCTTATATTAACGTCGATCCAGGCACACTTAATCCTTATGAACATGGTGAATGTTACGTTACTGAAGACGGTGCAGAGACGGATCTCGATTTGGGGCATTACGAAAGATTTTTAAATGTACCAACATCTCAAGCCAACAACGTAACCACTGGTAGAGTTTATCAAACAGTTATAGAAAATGAGCGCAAAGGCGTATATTTAGGTAAAACTGTACAAGTTATCCCTCATATCACTGATGAAATCAAACGCAGAATGAAAGTGCTTGGTGAATCTGGTGATTTTGACATTGTAATTACGGAAATAGGTGGAACTGTTGGTGATATTGAATCGTTGCCTTACATAGAATCTATGCGTCAATTGATTTGGGAAGAAGGTGAAAGCAATTCAATGGTTATTCACTTAACATTAATTCCTTATTTATCGGCTGCCGGTGAATTGAAAACAAAACCAACGCAACACTCTGTAAAAAGTTTATTGGAATTAGGTGTGCAACCTGATGTGTTGGTTTGTAGGACTGAAAAACCATTAAATTCGGAAATTAAAAGAAAACTGGCCCTTTTCTGCAATGTTCAAAACAATGCTGTAATTGAAGCCAGAGATATGTCAACAATTTACGAGGTTCCAATGGCCATGTTAAAGGAAAAGTTGGACAAAGTAGTATTGACAAAATTGAAATTAAAAACCTCTACAGAACCAAATTTAGAAAATTGGGCCAACTTCTTATTCAAATTGGAACATCCTAAATCGGAGGTTTCAATTGCATTGGTTGGAAAATACGTGGAGTTGCCTGATGCCTATAAGTCCATTAATGAAGCATTTATACATGCTGGTGCATCAAATGAATGTGAAGTAAATGTTACATATATTCATTCTGAATTGCTAACAGAGGAAAATGTTTCACAAAAACTTTCAGGGTATACGGGTATATTGGTAGCACCCGGTTTTGGAAATAGGGGCATCGAAGGGAAATTGGTTGCTGTAAAATATGCCCGCGAAAACAAAATTCCTTTCTTTGGAATTTGTTTGGGTATGCAATGTTCAGTAATTGAATTTGCCCGCAATGTTGTTGGACTAGAAAATGCTCATAGTTCTGAAATGAACCCTGAAACTCAGTTCCCTGTAATTGATTTAATGGAGGAACAAAAGAAAATAAGCAATTATGGTGGTACAATGCGATTAGGTTCTTATCAATGTGACCTCACTAAAGGAAGTCATGCCGCTAAAGCTTACGGTAAAATCCATATCAATGAACGTCATAGACACCGTTATGAATTCAATGATGTTTACAAGGAACAAATTCAAAAAGCAGGTATGCAAATTACGGGTGTAAACCCTCATACAGGCCTTGCAGAGATTGTTGAAGTTGAAAATCACCCTTGGTTTGTTGGCGTTCAATTCCATCCAGAATTAAAAAGCACAGTTGAAAACCCTCACCCTCTTTTTGTGGGGTTTGTTCAAGCCGCTCTTAAAGCTAAATAATGACTATGTTAAGCATCAATCTTTTCGATTCTGAAAATATTGCAGGACTGTATCCGCTTACATTAACGCGTCCCGCTGCGGATCTTAGAATTGGTATCTTAACTATAGCTGAAAAATGGAAACTTCATCTTTCAGCAAACGATTATGGATTTCTAACGCAAGAACATTTAAGTGTAAAGTTTTCTGCCACTGAAAATGCCAACTTATGTATTCATGGACATTTACTGCCCACTGAAGCATTAAAAACGAGCATTTTGTCCCTCAAAAAAGGACAAGCGCTTACAAAGCAAGAAGTTATAATTGCATACAACACCGAAATTCTGGAAAAAATTGAATTTGAAGGAGATATTCAACTGATTCAACGTCCATTTGAAATATTCAAACTTAATCACCAGGAAATTGTTGCTGATTTTGATTTATTAACGGCTAACAGAAAATCTTTATCCTTGTCTTCAACGAATCAACAATTTGGCCAATACCCTATTTTCATAGAAGAAGGTGCTAAAGCTGAATGTTGCACATTCAACACATCAGATGGTCCAATTTACTTGGGTAAAAATACCGAAGTTATGGAGGGAAGTTTAATACGAGGACCATTTGCGATGTGCGAGGGATCTAAATTAAAACTCGGCACAAAAGTGTATGGTGCTACTACATTAGGGCCATATTGCAATGTTGGTGGTGAAGTGAACAATATTGTGATGCACGGTTATTCAAACAAAGGTCATGATGGATTTTTAGGAAATGCGGTTCTTGGAGAATGGTGCAATATTGGTGCAGATTCAAATTGTAGCAACTTAAAAAACACTTATGAAGAAGTGAAAGTTTGGAACTATGCGTCTAATAGATTTGAAAAATCTGGACAACAATTTTGTGGATTAATCATGGGGGATCATAGTAAATGTGGCATCAATACCATGTTTAACACTGGAACAGTTGTTGGAGTTGCCTGTAACATCTTTGGTGCTGGCTTTCCAAGGCAATTTGTACCTGATTTTTCATGGGGTGGCGCATCGGGTTTTGTACCACACCAAATGCCAGCAGTTGAAAAAACTGCGAAACTGGTTATGGTGCGCAGACAGAAGGATTTCAATGAAGTTGAAAAATCAATTTTGCATTGGATTTTCGAGCATTATACACCAACCAATTCTTGATTTATCGGTTTAATCGATAAATGTTCATTTTTTCACCCATTTCGTAATTTGAACTCTCAACGAATTGTTCAAATTTAAATCCGCATTTTTCAGCGACTTTTATTGAGGCTTCATTCCTAGGATTTATCATGCAAATAAGCGAACTTGTAATACCACTTTCAAATGCAAAATCTATGAAGAGTTGCACAGATTCAGTAGCATAATTTTGTTTCCTGAATTTTGGCAATACATGATAACCAATTTCTACCTCTACTTTATTGTTCAATTTTTGGATTAATAATCCGCAATGCGCAACCACCAATTTTGTCTTTTTATCAATTATCGCCTGCAACCCAAAGGTACCATCTTGGTATCTGTTCAATTGTCGGTTTATCCAATTTTGAGAAAGTTCTAAATTACTCAAACCATTTCTATTTAATAGAAATTCAATACTTTTATCATCTTCAAAAAACGGTTCCCAAATTTGGATATCTACCCGATTTAAGAACCGAGTTCTTATTCTATCTGATTGTAGCTGATCTAAATATAAATCTTGTAATTCAAAAAACTCTTCCATTCTATTTATGATTTTATTGTTCTAATGTTTAGAATCATGCCCAATAATACCAATATAATTCCCAAATATTGAAACAAAGAGTATGATTCAGAAAATAAAAATACACTAGCAGCAGTGGCCCATATTACGCCAACATAACTTACAGCAGAAACTTTACTAGTGGCATCCTCTTGATAGGCCCTTGTCATGAAAAACTGTCCAATTTGAGTAGAAATACCTGTTAGCAACAACCACATCCATTCATTACCTACGGGAATTCGCCATACTGTAGGATTGGTGATTGGATAAATTAACGACAATGGCAAGGTTACCAATGGAAAATAAAAGACCACAACATTGGGATTTTCCTTTCCTTTCAATCGCCTAATTGTGTTATATGCAAAAGCAGAAAAAAATGCCCCGCCGAAACCTGCTAAAATTCCAATTAACGTAATGTTATTTGAAAATCCATTTACCACTACAACCCCTAAAAAGGAAATAGCAAAAAAGAGCCATTGAAATTTGCCAACTTTTTCATCCCCCAAAATAAAAGCCAACAAGGTTGTTAAAATGGGAGATAAATAATAGATAACAATTGCATTACCCAGCGGCATTACTTGCAAAGAATAAAAGTAACCAACCAATCCTAAAGAACCGAACAAACCTCTTAAAAAAAGCATTTTGGTATTCTTACCAAATGGACTCTGCTTTAAATAAAGTAAAACAGATAAACTTAAAATTATTTGAACAATTGCTCTGTAAAAAACTACCTCAGAAACATGCAGGTGCGAAACCATTTTTACAGAAATATTCATTAGTCCAAATGCTAATGAAGCGGTGAGCATTAACAGCACACCTTTACTCATTTTTATCATTTATAAATTGGTCAAAAGGGAAATAGAAACTTTGATTCTGTAAAGTTAAGTTTCTTTTTTATTTCGTGAAAGTTATTTTTAGCTCACTAAAAATAACTTTCACAACTGGGGCGTATTTCAAAATGATGCACCTTCGCGCATCGAAATACAATCATTTACTGAAGATTAATTTGAGTATTTTTATTTACATAATCTTCTGTAACCTCAATAATTCAATAATGATGTCGAGTTTCTGTAACAATGCATCATTATTTTCTGCAGATCTCGCTGGAATAATGATTGAATTTGGATTGACATCACCATTTTCATTTTCAAAAAGTTCAATTGGACTTACACCCAATGTCACACAAATTTTTTCAAGAGTGTCTACACGCATTGTTTGCTTTTTTAACATGTAGTGAAACCCTTGTTCACTCAAATCACACAACCTCGCCAATTCTTTAATTGGAATTCTCTTAGAGGCAGCAAGATTTTTGATCTTGTTGTAATCTAACCTACTCACGTCTTTTTCTGTTTAGTTTTAGTTTGGGTTTTTTCGTTTAAACGGAAAAACTCAATACTATAAACTATGTTTGATTGCATTTATTTTATGCAACTTGAGAAAGTTTCAAATATAATTGTCAAAACAAATGTCAAAACCCATACAAGTCATTGATAATCAACAAAATACAACTTTATACTTAAGCACAAATGTGACAATTTAACGACCAAAGCTAAAATATTTAATAGTAAATTACAGATTTCAATAACAAAACCCATTCACATTCAAAAAAACAAAGACTAGTAGGTGAAAAAACTGTAATTCTACTTAAAATCTTTTCTTGGTAAGCAATCCCGTAATGGTTTCTTTGTAATTTTTGCCAATTGGAATTTCAATTTCTCCATCTAACACAATCGCGTTACTTTGAATAGATTTAATTTTGTCAATGGCAATGATATAACTGCGATGTACTCGAATAAAATTTGAACTTGGTAGGCCTGTCTCCATATTTCTCATTGTTTGCAATGTTACCACTCGCTTTGTAGGCGATATCCAAATTTTTACATAATCAGCAAATGCCTCAATAAAGTAAATGTCTTTGAATAAAATCTTTTGATGTTCTCCATCTACTTTAACATATACATAATCGTCGATTGTATCTGCAATTTCTGTATTGTTTGAACGGTATTCTAAATACTCCTCAAGTCTTTTAATGGCTTTGGTTAATCTATCTGGAGAAATAGGCTTCAACAAATAATCTAGGGCTTCATATTCATATGCATCAGCGGCAAAATTTGGATGTGCTGTTGTGAAAATAACAGCGAAAGGTGCAGGATATTGAGATTGAATGAAATCTAAGCCCGTTTGCCCTGGCATTTGAATATCCGTAAAAACAACAGTCGGTTTTAATTCTGCTAATTTCTGACTTGCATCTATAGGATTGCTAAATTTGCCAACTATTTCAATTTGTTTGAAGTTAGACAATAAACCTTCTAATACATCTAAAGCCAACGGCTCATCATCAATGATTACTGCTTTAATTTTATTCATCATGAATTATTTATTTTTAAATCAACCTGATAAACACAATCTGAAATACTTGAAATCAATTCATGCTTACCGGGATATGTTAAAGTTAGTCTTTTTTTAATATTTTGCAACCCTATCCCACCCATTTCTTTGCTTTTCTTCGACGGATTGAATGAATTTTCGATAAGGAATCTGAAACCATTTTCAATTGCATTGATTTGTATTCTCACAAACCTTTCCTCCGACAATACAGTTTCTGAGTGCTTAAATGCATTTTCAACCAAGGTTAGCAACAACATTGGCTCAATATTTTGGTCCTTGATGTTCTCATCTACCTCTACCTCTATTTTTACCAAATTCCCAAGTCGTAACTTTTCAATTTCAACATAATCCAATATATGCTGTATTTCTTTTAAAATTGAAACCTCCCCTTGCGAACTTTCATATAATACATACCTCAAAATATCAGACAACCTCAACACCACTGTAGGCGCCAAATCTGACTTTTTCAATGTGAGGGCGTATAAATTATTCAATGAGTTGAACAAAAAATGAGGATTGATTTGAGCTTTTAAAAATTTCAACTCAGTTTGCAATTGTATTTGCTGCAATTCTTTCTGAGATTTTTGGTCTTTGTACCACTGTTTGATGAATTTCAAAACCATGGTCATAACCACGGAAAAAAGCACACTCAACGACAAAAAAAACAAAAAGGCACTAGACCACACCAAGCTCTGCAAATCTTTGTTATTAATAACCAAATGCGCTAGAATAGCCAATGGAAAACATATCGAGAAGATCGACAATACAATGGCAACCAAATACAACAAATAACTTTTGGTAAACAAATACCTTGGCACCAAATAATATAGATTAAAATAAGAAACCAAAGCATGCATTGATAGAAGGATGGCAGAATCTATTATACCATCCCACCAACTCTCAGACCATTGAAAAGTAATTGAATAAACAAATGAATAAACTATCCAAAAAATTAAATGATCTAATTTGAAATTTAGAGCAAACCTTTCGAGCTTCGAAATATATATGGTAACAATTCTTTGCAATAGCAGAATTCTATTTACCTATATTCCGAATCATATCAAGTCCTAACTCTAAAAATTTGGTAGGACTGATAATTTCAGGACTAGATTGGGTGAACTTCTTTAATAAACCAGTCGGGATTTCCTCAGTAGTGGTATGCAACGAAAAATAATAACGAGCTGAAGTAAATCCAACAACATTTATCGCTATTAACGCAATGATGATGATCAGTTTCTTTTTTGCCTTGTTATTCATTTCCATGTTGTTTAATCAAAAAGAATGCCAATTTTATACATAGACGTACATTCCTGTTAGAATGTTACAGATTATCGTAAAAAATATTGAATTATTTTTGATTGCACTCCAATCAACAAGCTATCAATTGAATTCCATGACTTTTTTTGACGAATTGCCATTTTGTCAGTCTGTAAAAACTGACATGACAGAGAGTCTATATATACCGTCGTACCTGTTAAGTTAGATATAGCATTACCTGGATGATTGGATTCAAAAAACGACCTTGAATAAACGGCCTTTTTATCTTTACGTTGGATGATTAAATGATGCAGGGATTGATAAATATCTGATTGCGACACTACCCTGTTGTTTACTTTCCCCTTCCATTTAGGAGGTAAAATCTTTCCATAAAACAACAATGGAATATGGAAAAAATTTTGATGCCATTTGGAGGTATTTTCTGTATTTAACTCTTTACCATGATCAGCGGTAATCACAAATAAAGTGTTATCAAAGTCAGGATGCTTCTGCATTTTTGAAATAAAATTCCTCACTGACCTATCTGTAAACCTCATGCAATAAGCCATTTTCTCTTTATTCGTAACAGCATTTTTAGGTGCCAAATCATAAGGCTCATGGGTGCTTAAAGTAAGAATGGTGGCAAAAAATTCTTCCTTTTCTGATTTTAAATTTTCTGATACAAAATCAAACAATGCATCGTCATGAACGCCCCATTTTCCTTGATGGACAGATTTTTCGGCAACAATATTCTTCTCTCCAAAAATAGACTCAAAACCATTTTGTTTTAAATAAAAATCCATATTTGAAAATCCTAAATCTCCCCCATAGTAAAATTTGGTTTTATATCCTCTCTTTTCTTTAAACGCTCTAGCCAATGCCGGTAGTTTGTTTATTTTCGAGGGATGATTGATCATGTTTTGCCAAGTTTGTCCTGGCCATCCACTCAATATGCTTAACAATCCCTTATCCGTTCTATCTCCATTTGCATAGACCCTCGTGAATGCATAACCTTCTTTTGCTAAACTGTCAATAAATGGCATTTCATTGCCATCATGTCCGCCAAAATAACCCGACATTTCAGCAGAAAATCCCTCCAAAATAATTAAAACAACATTTGTACGTTTATCCCAATAATATGGAGGAAAGTCGGGCTCAGTATCGGCGAAATATCGATTCAAAATTCCTTTATTTTCTGGATAATCCAACAAATGTTGAATTTCAGATAAATTACCGGCTTCGGTAATTTGATAAAAGAAGTTCCACAATGAATTGGTGGCCACACTATTTTTTGGTTGACTTTCGCTGTATGAAGCATCGGAAATCAAAACGGGCATAAGTCCCAGTCCACCCCGAATCATTAAAAATAAGGTTAAAAAAACACCCCCCAAATATTTTGCATTTATTGCAGAAAACGAAGTTTCTTTTTTTCGCAATATGCGCAAAAACAGAGCGCCAATCAACCATGTAAGCACAAGAATTACCAAAACAAAAATGAGCCATTGAGGCAAATTAAAGTTATTGAATACTTCATGGGGATATTGAAGATAAAACAATGCCTGTAAATCAATTTTATGACTCCATAGTGAGAGTAATTGAATATCGGCTATGGTAATTACAATGTTCAAAAGGACCAATAAATACAAAATTGTCTTAAATAAAATGAAGCCAATTTTGGACTGGAAATAATAAGAAATGAGATAAAACAATAGTGAAATCAGACACAAATAGCCGGTAATTGAGACATCTTGTTTCAACCCATATCCAAACATTTGAATGATATCGGAAACTGTTAATGGTTCTATTTTATAAAAGAATAATATGCTCAGTCGAGAAATCCATTGAATACTTAAAAAACCAAAAAATAAGGTAATCATAAATGAAAAAAAACCGTTCAAGAACGGTTTTTTTTCGTTTGATATTGGATAATTTGAAATCAATTTTCTAAGATAAATTTACCCAATCTATTGAATGTACCATTCACTTTTGTACTCAAAAAGTAAATCCCTCTAGGTAAACGGGAAATATCTACCTGATTTTGATCATTCACAAATAGATTGAAAACTTGACCTGATACATTCATCATTGAAATTTCAGCTTGCGGTTCAAGTCCCTCAACAATCAAATACTGTTGAGCTGGATTCGGATAGATTGTAATTTTTCGTACATTATAATCAGCATTACCACTAGAAACCACTTGAATAAAATTGGTTTTGGTACTGCTACCATTTCCATTGGCGTTTGTTGCATCCAATTTTACAGTGTAAAGTCCAAGTTTCTGAAAAGAAACGGTAGGATTTCGATCTGTAGAAGTTGCAGACCCTGTAAATTGATAATCAGATGGCGTGATTGTCCATTTATATGAAGTTGGATTATTTGCAGTCAAATCAATCAATGTAATCTCTTGATTAATCACTGGGGTTAAATTGTTCGCTGTAAAATCAACTTGTGGCAGTGCTGCAGAGTTAGTAGACACACTGATGTAGTTGTTTTTAGTCATCACATCTGTGGTAGAAATATTTTTAGCAGTCAATGAAACAGTGTAAGAACCAACACTATTGAACGACACATACACTTCTTTAGAAGTTAGAGTAGAACCTGCTTGCAAAGTATAACTTGAAGGCGAAATTGACCAAGTTTGTGAGGTGCTGTTCAATGAATTGGAAGTTAATTTGATGGTTTGATTCACAATTGGTGTAGTATTATTAGCAACAAAATCAGCCACAACGTTGTCTGTTAATGGGACTTTTCTGATAACATTGTTGCCATTGTCTACGACATAAACAGATTTATCAGCCTTACGATAGTAGATATGTGTGATATTTCTAAATTTAGCTTTTGACACTTCATCGTCTAGGTAACCTGCTTCATTAGGATTGCCACAAAAAACAGAGACAGTAGTTCCATCATATACTTTCAAACAAGTGGCTTCAGCAATCACTATTTTTGAACCAACAACACAAACATCCAATGGGAAATTCAAATCTTTCACAACGGTTGTAACGGCCTTAGTGGTTAGATTGATTCTGCGAATCATTCCATTATTTCTATCGGCAACGAGCAATGAATTGCTATTTTCAATACAAATTCCAGTAGGTCTGTCAAATCTAGCAAAAGTATCATTTCCATCTTTGTAACCAGCATCGAAGTGTCCATTTCCAGCAAGAGTTGTCACCATACCGCTGTTAATTTGTCGGATACAATTGTTGGCATTGTCGCAGATATAAAAAATTCCATTGTCGGAAATTTCAATATCTTCTGGAGTGTTAAATTCCGCAACAGCAACAGGACCATTCACATAACCACCGGTAAAGTTATCCTGACCGGTTAAAGTACTCCAAGCTGACTCATTCGAAGAATTCACAAATTTTGATCCTTTGCGAATCAAATTATTGTTTCTATCGCAAACATAAACGTCATTTGATTTTGGATGGACAGCCACGCCCGTAGGTGTAGAAAAACGAGAAACCAAGCCTGTTCCGTTTGTACTTCCTAAAGACAAAGTTGAAGTTGGATCTCCACGAAAACCACCCCTATTTCTGGACAACGTACCATCTATCAACATCACATTGTGTTCATCGGTTACATACATTCTGTTGTTTGTATCGCAAAAAACCGCTTGTGGTCTGCTATATAATTCACTGGAAATAGGATTTGTAGCCGTACCATTGAATTTTCCTGAATCAATATATTGAATTCCGGCATAGGTACTGGTTTTAACCTGTGCGAAACTTGTAAGCGTTAACGCACTGATTACAAACAATAAAATCAATTTAATTTTTAACATAATTACAAATATCTAGATTAAATCTAAAGCGTTATTCACACGATTTTCAATGGTGTCTAAAATATTGTTATAATCTCTATGTTTTAACTCATTGCCTGTCATTGCCGAATACAATTCTTGATAGCGATTAGAAATGCTCTCTACGAATGAATCTGGCATATCTGGCACCAATTGTCCTTCCAAACCTTGGAAATTGTTTTCCATCAACCACTCTCTCACAAATTCCTTGCTCAATTGACGTTGTTGTTTTCCTTCGGATTGAAGTTGTTCGTAAGTATCGGCATAAAAAAATCTAGAACTGTCTGGTGTGTGAATTTCATCAATTAAAGTTGCCTCATTTTGAAAAATTCCAAACTCATATTTGGTATCCACCAAAATTAGATTTTTAGAACTTGCATAATCTGTACCCAAGTGAAACAATGACAACGCCTTATCACAAAGTTCGTCTAAGCGTTCTTTGCTCAACAATCCATTTTCTAAAATTTCATTGTAGCTGATATCTTCATCATGTCCGCTTGTTGCCTTAGTGGCAGGAGTGATAATCGGTTTTTCAAGTTTGTCGTTCTCTTTTAATCCCTCAGGCAAAATATTACCACAGATTTCACGTCCCCCATTTTTATAAACACGCCAAGCATGTCCTGTAAGGTAATTTCTCACCACGAACTCAATAGGAATTGCGTCACAACGTTTACCAATTGTAACTTGCTCATCTGGTGTAGACAGTTTCCAATTGGGCATCACGTTTTGAGTATGATCCAAAAACATGCTTGCAACAGCATTTAAAACTTGACCTTTGAACGGAATACTTCTTGGAAGGACATGATCAAAGGCCGAAATTCGGTCGCAGGCAACAACCACCAAGATGTCGTTGTTGATGGTATAAACGTCTCTAACTTTGCCTCTGTAAAAAGCAGTTTGATTCTTAAAATAATAATTTGTAGATGTTAATGCTTGTAATTCCATAATTTATATTTGTTCATCGGCTTTATCATAAGCCTTGATAATTTCTTTTACTAATTTATGACGTACAACGTCTTGTGTATCCAATTCAACAATTGAAATGCCATCAATATTACGCAAAATTTTCATGGCACGGAACAATCCGCTCATTTGTTTTTTAGGCAAGTCCACCTGAGTTAAATCACCTGTAATGATCAATTTTGCATTTGGCCCCATCCTTGTTAAAAACATTTTCAATTGTAAATCGGTGCTATTTTGAGCTTCATCGAGAATCACATAACAATTATCAAGGGTTCTCCCTCTCATAAATGCCAATGGCGCAATTTCAACAGTTCTACTTTCAATCATGCTTTTTAGTTTATCCGATGGAATCATGTCTTCAAGAGCATCATACAATGGCCTTAAATAAGGATCAATTTTCTCTTTTAAGTCACCCGGCAAGAATCCCAAATTTTCGCCCGCTTCCACATATGGACGCGTTAATA
>CAZBMF010000047.1:15782-17363 GCA_964492925.1 uncultured Rhizobium sp.
GGTCTTGTAAGGATAATTCTGCGAATTTCTCGTTCTTTAAGGGCCAAAACAGCCAACGCGACAGCCGTGTAGGTTTTTCCGGTACCGGCAGGACCAATGGCAAACAAAATGTCGTTTTGCTTTGACGCTTCCAACATTTTGCGTTGGTTCATCGTACGAGCTTTGATTTTTTGCCCTCTAGTACCGATGAGTAATACATCTTCGGCAGCAGTAGTGGTTTGATCTATTTCTGAGATACCAATATGAAGTGCTTCATGAATTAGATGTTCATTCAACTCTCCTTTTTTAATGTATAATTTTTCCAACACTTGCATGCCAGACTCAAAATCTTTGATGCTGTCTTCGTCCCCAAGTACTTTAATTTCATCACCTCTTGCTATGATTTGCAATTTGGGATATTTTGTTTTCAAGAGTTGTATATGGACATTATTTGGACCATAAAACACCTGAGGGTTGATAATTTCTAATGTGTAAATGCGCTCTGCCAATCGTATATTTGATATTTTTACAAATATATGGAATCCAATTCAGCGAATAATCATCATATTTTACACTATTGGATAGATTTTGGAACAGAATCTATAGACTATTCCATTTGCCAAGCTCAAATTAACGCCGCCTTCCCCCATTTAAAAACGATTGTAAGTCCCTCAAAATTAAAAAAAGGACATATTCAACCGCAGGCGGTTCATTTGAAATTATTCAAAGATGAATTCCCGGAAAACACCATACATATTTGCCACGTTTCATTTATCAGCACACAGCCAAAACGGTTTGTGTTAACAAAATATAGAAACCAATATTTCTTAGGACCAGACAATGGCATTTTCTCTATGGCCTTTGACGAAGAGGAACCTCAAATTTATTATAAATTACCCGTAACTCATTTCAAATTTAATGCCCTGAGGGAAGTGTATATTCCAGCGATTCAAGCAATGTTTGAAAACGACTTTAAGATGGATGATTTATACGAAACCAAAGAATTGACGATGAAAATGAGAACATTACAACCTACCATTTCAAACAATTCAATGAGACTAACCGCTTTGTATGTAGATAGTTATGGGAATGTTTATTTCAACTTAAACAAATCAACTTTCGATGAATTTACAAATGGAAAGCGGTTTCAGCTTACTTCTTATTCTTTTAAAATTGATCGAATCATGGAAGATTATGATGATGTTCCTGAGGGAGAGATTCTGGCATTATTCAGCTATGGCAATTTGCTTCAAATTGCGGGAAATGCGAGCAATGCTTCGGCAAAACTCGGATTAAATGAAGATTCAATGATTTTATTACAAGTATTTCCATGAGAATTCACCGATACGTAAAAATGACATTTCAACCGAATGAGGTTGAACAATTTATTCAAGTTTTCAATGATTCAAAAGCCAAAATCAGGGCTTTTCCAGGTTGTTTATCGTTGCAATTGATTCGAAATATTGAAACCCCAAACGTATTATGTACATCGAGTATTTGGGACAATGCATCTAGTTTAGAAAACTATAGAAACAGCGAATTATTCGCAGAAACCTGGAAAAAAACGAAAATATTATTTGCAGAAAAAGCAAAAGCTCAATC
>CAZBMF010000048.1:0-16803 GCA_964492925.1 uncultured Rhizobium sp.
TAATTGTATTTGACGCATTTAAATCCAAATTACTTGAAATTAGAAAAAGACTCTTAGTAATATAATTCATTAAATATACATCCGTTTTTGACGAGAAGTCAATCGCTGAAAATACGCAATTAGAATCGTGTGCTTTGCCCAAAAAAACTGTTTTAATGTATCCATTTTGATTGCAAAATTCAGTTAAATCTATGGCAATACCAGAAAAACAATCATTATAACTATTTATAGTTTTTATTGATTTTCCATTAATATATGAGTTGTCTAAATGAGATTTTATTGTTGGACCTAAATTAATGAAACTATTGCCTTTTGAAATAAAAATTGTATCACCCTTTAATGATAATTTTTGTAATTCATTCAAACTATCATTATCCATTAGTTTAATTCCGGTGCCATTAGAAATCAATACTGAATCTTTTTTAAGTGATAAATTTTGCCATTCATTTCCTACTAAAGTATCCTTAATAGTTGACTTCAACATAGCCAGTTGGGAAGTTAATATCTGATTTAGACTATCTAGGCTCTTGTATGATACTCCTCCCTCATTTCCAACAACCGTGTCTTTATCTCTGTTTTTTAAATAATTGAATTTATTATTAAGAGAATTCAACGCGCTGTCATTATTCATTCCACCACCTTTTGAATTTCTAGTATTAAAGGCATAAGGCACTGACCAGAATCTCTCAAGAGAAGTTAATTTAAATGTATTGTTATTTTGGAAGTCAATTTCTACTTGTAAATGAGCCGTACCCAAATCCCATTGGATGTTTTCAAAAACACCACTTATTGACTGACCTTGGCCAATTATTAAATTAAAAACTCCATATTCATCGGTCTTTGTTTTATGAACTTCTGTATATTGATTAGATCCACCGGGATACTTTTCAAATATGGTAAATCGCACTTGAATATCTTTATTTGACCAGTTGAAAGAGGATGCATTTTGTCCCCCTAAAGCATGTGGACCATCCTTTATTGCAACCGCTTGATATGCTATGCCTGGAGGTACATTTTGCCCTTGAACAAAGGACATTGAAATTAAAAAGATTAAAATTGTTATAAATAGTTTTTTCATTTTTGAAGAATTATTTTTTGTGATATGATGACGCCTTGTTTTTGATAAATATTGACCAAATAAACTCCGTTGGATTGATCATTTAAATCAATCTCATGGGTATTACCTGTCTTGCAAATTGAACCAGAGCTATTAATTACGCTGAATGTCAACGATTCTAATTTTGTTTGAATAATAACTTTATTTGAGGTTGGATTTGGATACAATGAAACATTCAAATCCTTGCTATTTTGAACTGGATTTATAAAGTTAAATGGTCTGAACAAAATAGATTTTCCATTTACTGTTGTTTCCAAATTTGAACCAAGAATTGAACTAAAGGATTGTACATAATATCCATATGTCCGTTGTGATTTCCCAAAACAACCAATATTAGAATGGATGCTTTTTTGGGCAGCAAGTGGAACAATCATTAAAGTGAAAATTATCCCAATAAATATAAGTTTTTTCATGGAAGTGGGATGTCGCATCTTAAGCCTAATGACAGAGAATGTAGATTTAGGGTTTCATCATTGTTTAGCACATCCAAAGAGGTTAACATGTGTCTGTAATTAATATATGGACTTAATGAAAATCCATCACTTTCGTATCCTGTGAAAGTTAATTCTATTACCAAACTCCAACTAATAGGTTTAAATATTTGGTCGTTATAAACAGGTTTCCCATTGATTGTTTGATTGGAATTCATCAAAATATTCAAGCTTGGCCCCAGTGAAACTGATTTTATAAATGATTGTTTAATAGCATACTTGAAGGGGATGTCAATTAAAAGACTTGAATATTGAAACTCTGATGCTAATCCATCTGGATTTACATAATTTGCATTTACATTGAAGGTCCCAAATAACAGTCCTCCAGAAAATTTATCAAAATCACCAACCCAAATACCCAAACGAGAATCATTGTACATAGCGGATTGATAATCTACCGTTGAACCGGGGGCGTCGAAACTAACAATTGGCTTTCCAAAGCCTGAGTTGAATTGGATGCCAGCTGTTTGACTGAATAAATTAAAACTTATTAAAATATTCAACAAAATGAACGCTCTTTTTCTCATCCATCAAAACTACCTAATAATAAAAAATCCACAGTTTGGAAATTATTCCTATTAGTTTGTATATTTACACTTTAAAGAGCAATACCATGGACGCGGCCCACAAATACCAGAAAATTGGAGATAATCTTAGAAAGATTAGAGAAATTAAAGGTATTAAACAGGAATCCATTGCAAAACAACTCGGTATTACCACCAACGGATACGGCAAAATCGAACGCGGTGAAACATCCCTCAATATCAAACGACTAGAAGAAATTGCCCAAATTTTAGGTGTTAACGCCCTAGATGTGATGCAGTTCGATGAAAATATCATCTTCAATATCAATACCATGTCGAACTCCGCCCCAAACGGCACCGTAAACAATTATGCACTCAGCAATGAAGAACGACAATTCTTCGCCGAACAAATAAAATCCCTCAACGAACTCGTTGAAAAACAAAATAAACTCATCGAATATCTGATGAAAAAAATCTAAATCTACTCTCCGCGAAATTTGCAAATCATAGTATTCTGAGTTGCAGTTTCCGCAAAGACATTCCCATACGCAACGCACAACTTTGTGTAAATTTTAAGCGTATGAAAAAAATATTTTATCTTGTTTACACAGTTGCTGTTTCTAACATTTTTGTGGGATGTTATTCTAATTCATTGGTTCAATCTGCCAATACCCTAAACCCCAAGCAGTCCGCCATAACGGCGTCTTTTGAAACTAGCCGCAAAGATCCTGAGACAAATGTGTATGATCTCCCAAATTTCGGTGTAAGATATGGAATTGCCGATGGCGTTGAATTACAAACAAAATCAAACCTCTCCTCTTACGTTGAACTTGGAAGCAAATTCAGACTATTAGATGAAACCAAACCCTATCAAATGGCCGTAGGTTTTAATGTTGGCCTGGTTCGTGTGCCAAACTTGTTTCACGAAAATGAATCTGATAATACCGAAATTCTGATTACTGAAAAGGTGTTAACAGTACCCATTTATCTCTCTAAAAAAATCAACAATTTTACCATATTCGGAGGATCAAAAATTGGTTACGCCGTTGAGTCCAAAGAAGCTTTGGTAACAGCAAACCTAGGACTTGCCTACTTGTTACCCAAAACAAAACACCATCTTTTCATAGAGGTATACAATGTGCAATCACCCAAAAGTTTAAATACAAGCTACAACAACCTCAATCGCTATGGTATGTCCATAGGTGTGTCACTAAATGCTTTCTAATGAAAGTGATTTAGATATGAAAAAAGGAGGCCAAGGCCTCCTTTTCTTTTATAAAAAAAGATTAATTTCTACTAAGATTTTAGTTAATTTCTACTAAGAATTCTCTTACAAAATCAACATGGCATCACCATAGCACAAGAAACGGTATTTTTCTTTGATGGCTTCTTGGTAAACCTCTGCCATGAACTCATGGTCGGTGTAAGCACAAGCCATCATATACAATGGCGACTCAGGCTGATGCAAGTTGGTGATAAAAGCATTTGCAATGTTAAAATCGTGAGGCGGGAACAAGAATTTATCGGTCCAGCCTTCACTAGGGTTCAACGTTCTCATAGAACTCACACTGGTTTCCATGGCACGCATCACACTTCCCCCAACAGCCACAACCCTGTTTTTGTTGGTGATGGCTTGATTCACTGTGTCGCAAGTCTCTTGAGAGATTTTATAGTACTCACTATCCATTTTGTGCTTGGTCAAATCTTCCACTTCCACTTCTCTAAACGCACCCAAGCCCAAATGCAAGGTAATTTCTGCAAAATTCACCCCTTTGATATCCAAACGCATCAACAATTCTCTTGTTAAATGCAATTGAGCTGCTGGAGCTGCAACAGCACCCACATGCTTTGCAAACAATGATTGATACCATTGTTCGTCTTCTTCTTTCACAGAACGCGTGATATACTTTGGAATTGGGGTTTCTCCCAATTTCTTGATTACTTTATCGAAGGCTTCATCATCGCCATCAAACAGGAAACGGATGGTTCTACCGCGGCTGGTGGTGTTGTCAACAACCTCAGCAACCAAATCGTCGTCACCGAAATATAATTTGTTACCTACACGAATTTTACGGGCTGGATCAACCAAAACATCCCACAATCTCAATTCATGGTTCAATTCACGAAGTAAGAACACTTCAATTTGGGCGCCAGTTTTCTCTTTTTGACCATACATCCTTGCTGTAAAAACCTTGGTGTTGTTCACCACGAAAACGTCCCCCTCATCAAAAATATCCAAAATATCATGGAATTTTCTGTGTTCTATTCTTCTTTCTTTGCTGTGAACAACCAACAAACGACTATCGTGGCGGGTTTTTAAAGGTTCCTGTGCGATAAGCTCTTCAGGCAACTCAAATTTAAACTGAGATAATTTCATACGAACGTATTTCCCCTAAATTGGGGATGCAAAGATAATTCATTTATTTACGCTTGTCAACAAACAATTTCTTTCTAAATTTGCAACAATGAAACAAATAGCAGTTATTGGTGGTGGAACAATGGGAAATGGCATTGTTCACGTATTCGCTCAAAATGGGTATGCCGTAAATTTAATTGATGTTCAGCAAGCTATGCTCGATAAAGCAATTGCAACCATTACGAAAAATATGGACCGTCAAATTGCCAAAGGTTCTTTAACCGAAGAGCAAAAAACTGCCTCTTTGAACAACATCAAGTGTTTCACAGAATTGTCTGAAGGTGTTGCAAACGCCGATCTTGTAATTGAAGCCGCAACTGAGAATGTTGACATTAAATTAAACATTTTCAAACAATTAGACGCATTAACTCCTGCAACTTGCATTTTAGCAAGCAACACTTCTTCTATATCAATCACCAAAATTGCATCTGTAACGGGTCGCCCCGACAAAGTAATCGGCATGCATTTTATGAACCCAGTTCCAGTAATGAAATTGGTGGAAGTGATTGAAGGGTTTAAAACCGACAAAGCGGTAACTTCAACCATCATCGAACTTTCTAAAAACTTAGGTAAAGTTCCTGCGTTGACACAAGATTACCCTGGATTCATTGCCAACCGTGTGTTGATGCCAATGATCAATGAAGCCATTTGCTCACTGCATGAAGGGGTTGCCGGTGTTTCTGAAATCGATACAATCATGAAATTGGGTATGGCACATCCAATGGGTCCTCTTCAATTGGCTGATTTTATCGGATTAGACGTTTGTTTGGCCATATTAAATGTGTTGCACGATGGATTTGGAAATCCTAAATACGCTCCTTCTCCATTGTTAATTAACATGGTAACTTCTGGTGATTTGGGCGTGAAAAGCGGAAGAGGTTTCTACGACTACAGTCACGGAACCAAAGAATTGGTGGTTGCGCCTAACTTTTCGTAAGGTCTAAACACCCAAACACGGTTTTCTTTCACCTCATTCCAAGGCTCCTTTTTGAAGCCCGCCTCGTCTATTTTTTCTCCCAACTTCAAGAATTCTTTTTCGGTCATCATGGTGTTCAATACCGCCACACCTTGCTCGTTTAAGATTTCATAAATTGCTTGAAAAAATGATGTATCATATTGAGGGACAATTGCATCCCTAAACAAGTCGATGACCACCAAATCGTATTTCCATCCGTTGTTTTTGGCTTTTTTCACGTAATCAAATGCATCTTCGTGGAGCAATTTCACCTCTGAGGTATAGAAATATTTCTTTGCAAATTCTATAACTTTTGCATCTTTTTCGATGCCAATAATTTGCGCCTCGCGGTCAATTTTCTCGTGAATAATTTGGGCTGCACTGCCTCCTCCATACCCTAAAATGAGGGTTTGTTCAAATGAATAGGGCTTTTTAAATAATCGTAAAAGCACCAATTCCATCACTTTATGCAAATTACCGAATGAATAATTCACCTCATTGGTATCTAACATCAATTTACCATTGTAAACAATCACCTCAAGTTGATCAACAAGTTCTCCCTTTGCCACATCTATGGTGATTGGCCAAAAATAACTCAATACCTTTTTACCAAATCCTAACCGAAACATAATGCTACAAAAATAGAATACCTTTGCGCTAAATGATGCAGTTTCCAAAAATTCTATTGGCTTCAAAATCTCCAAGACGTCAAGAAATATTGACAAACAGTGGATTTGAATTTGAATTGGTTTCGATTGATGCCGAAGAAAATTATCCCTCAGAATTAAAAAACAATAAAGTATGCGAGTATTTAGCATCGCACAAAGCCGCACACTATCAATTACCCATAGAAAATAACATCTTGGTGACAGCAGATACCATTGTGTGCATCGATAACTTGGTGTTGAACAAGCCTGAAAATGAGGTACATGCCTTTGAAATGCTCAGTATTTTGAGTGGCAAAAAACACACGGTATATACCGGCGTTTGTATCAAAAACGACGAAAAACAACACGTATTTTCAGATGCAACGGAAGTTGAATTTTACCCCCTCACCGATGAAGAAATAAAGCTGTATATACAAAACTGCCAGCCTTTTGATAAAGCTGGCAGCTACGGTATTCAAGACTGGATGGGATATCTTGGCGTTAAAGGCATCAACGGATGTTACTTTAACGTAATGGGTTTCCCAGCAGCCCGTTTTTATAGAGAATTACAACAATTTATTTCATTTTAGCAGCCATTTCCAATGCGCTTTTTGCATTGATTAAACCGCCGCTAACTGAAATGTCTTGAAAGTTCACTTTGTTTGATTTGGTTCCTGGAAGAATCACCTTTTTGTTGATCTTCAAAGAAGACTCCATCAAAATTTGTTTGATTTGAACCGCTGTCAAATTAGGGAATCGGCTCCATACCAAAGCAGCAACACCAGAAGCCGCAGGCGCAGCCATACTTGTACCGTTAAAATACGCATATTTGTTGCCTGGAATACAGCTGTAAATGTCTTGTCCCGGTGAGAAAACGTCTACATTGTTTTTACCATAGTTGCTAAAACTAGTAGCCAATTTCTTTCTTTTTGGCTGACTTGCACCAATTTCCAACCAGTTGGTAGCAAATCTCTTACCACCCCAAAGTGAATCATTTGGATAATTTCCGTCAACATCATTGTTTTCGCCATCGTTGCCTGCTGCGTGAACCAACAATACATTCTTTGATTCTGCATAAGCAACTGCACTATCTACAATATTTTTGTCCCAAGCATACGCTTTACCAAAACTCATGTTGATGATATTGGCGCCATTGTCAACCGCATAACGAATACCATTTGCAACGTCTTTGTCGCGCTCATCACCGTTAGGAACAACCCTCACTACCATAATTTTTACGTTATCGGCAATACCCTTCATACCAACGTTGTTGTTTCTGTTTGCAGCAATGATACCTGCAACGTGTGTGCCGTGAGAAGCATCAGGACCAACCACATTGTTGTTACCATAATATCTCTCGCTAGAATTAGCATAGTTATCACCAACAATTTTACGAGAATCAAAATCAGGATTGTTTTGGAAATTCGCCCTTACATCAACTTCTTGGTATTGATCAGAAATTTCGTTGAATAAAGCTTCAAAGGACATTTTGCTTTTACCCATCACTTCCACAATTTTGCCTTTGATCATTTTCAACATCATGTCGTTGGTTTGCATGGCTTCTATGTCGGCAGCTGAAGGATTATCTTTACCAGTTCCTTTTTTGATTTTCACCAAAGCCTCATAAGCAGGTTGCAATTGTTTGAAAACATTTCCATAAGCTTCGCGTTCTTGGTTAATTTCAATTTTCCACTGTTGGTAGCGGTTATATTCGGCATTGTCGCCGTTTACATCTTCAGGTTTTACGTTTTTGTATTTGTCGTCAAGTTTTTTGAAAAGTCTTACTTTTTCAAGGTTGTCGGCACCCACCATAGAACCATCAGCTCCACCAATGAAGTTCCAACCGTTGATGTCATCGATATATCCATTTTTGTCATCATCGATACCATTTCCAGCGATTTCTTTGGTGTTCACCCAAAGAACATCTTTTAAATCTTCGTGGTTTACATCTGTACCTCCGTCAATTACCGCCACTACGATTGTTTTTGAGGGACGTTTACCTTCCGGGGTATTATAGGCATCATTCACAGAAATACCCATGTTCTTTTTACACGGCTTCTCGAAATACCAGTCCGCGGCTGGTTTTTTTTGTCCCCACACTGTTCCAATAGCGAGTGCAGAAACGAACAATAGATTATACTTTTTCATAAATTATTTCTTTTTACAAAAGACCATGATGCTCACGGCTTTGAATGGAATTTTGGTAGTATCTGAGTTAAAAATATAGTTTCTTAAAAATTGTTGCAATGGACGCCATTTCACCACGTCCATTGGTGCCATTACGTAGTGCATATCTAAAACTTCAAATCCAGCATCTTCCATCAGGGTTTTGATTCTTGATTTGGTATAAATTCTGGCCAAGGCCCATCTTTCATGTAGAAAACGGGGCAACCAAGAAAACAGAGGAACCCTGTTCCAAGGAAGCAAAGGCAAATTGGCACCATGGGTTTCAAAAATCCACCATTTATTTGGTACAGAGATGGCAGCCAAAGCTCCAGATTCTATTGAATTGGCGTAGTTTTTCACACCAGATTCATCCGGCAAATGCTCAATGACCTCAAAGCTCAGCAATCGGTTGCATTTGGGAGAAAAACCTTTTGACATGATATCCCAAACTTGAAATTCAGAATTCTCAACTTGTAATTCTGCTTTTAATTGCGTATATTCAGATTCATGAACAGCTGCATATTCTAAGCCATAAGAATATTTGAATTGATGGGAAATTTGCAAAATGGTGTTTCCATTTCCGCAGCCAATTTCAACCAAGGTTGAATCTTGATTGAAGAATCCATCAAATTTTTCCAGAATTCGGATGCGTCTTTTCACCAAAAGATCATTGCTATCGGCAGGTTTGCCCAAATAGTGACTTTCTTCAAACAAAGATTTATCTACCCTGCTCGTATTGCTCATGAATGATTTTTAAATTTAAGTTTCAAATTAAACAAAACCCTGCGAATAATAATCCATACATGTGCCAAAAGATTTGGTAAAAGTCCATAATGTTTCGTTAAAACATCAAAACGCTCCTTCCAAGCTTTTTTTGTATGCTGGTAACTGCTACCTCCCACCTCAAAATTGGCCAACAAGGTATTTGAAACCACCGAAGTTGGATTTTGGGTTAGAATTTGAATGATCCAATCCACATCAGCGGCTTGCCGGTATTGAAGATCGTAATCTTGTGTGATTGATTTTCGCACAATAAAACTCTGATGACAAATGTTCATTCCAAACCTAAAACTGTTAAATGTTAAAGCTTTAGGAAAAGGCTGTGGCTTCAAATCGCTAATTTTGCCAATTTCTTGCATCTCTGGGGTAACAAACATGGTATCACTGTATACAATGTCTGGATTACCCGCTTGAATCAACTCAATGGCAGCAGCCGCTGATTGCTGAGAATGCATGGTATCACCAGAATTCATGAACCACACATACTCTGATTTTGCAGCCCTCAAACCTTTGTTCATGGCATCGTAAATGCCTTTATCAGATTCTATTACCAGAAGATCAAATTCAGAGGCGTTATCCCTCAAAAAGGTTGCACTTCCATCGGTGCTGTTACCATCAATGACAATCCATTCTAATTGAGATCGGCCTGTTTGACCCACAATTGAACGAAATGTGTTCTTTAATCCCTCTAAATGATTAAAGTTGATGGTAATAACCGAAATGATTTTATGCATTCAAAGATTCTTCTTCTTCAGGTTTCGACAATAACTGTTTCACCATCAATCCGATGAAAAGAAGTAAAATCAAACCAGAAGAGGCCAATTCAATGTTGAAATACATGCTTCGGTCTGATGGCACATATACCCAAAGTACTTGATGTTGTCCAGCTGGAACTTCCACCCCTCTAAGAATATAATTGGTTCTGATTCCTTTGGCTTCTTTGCCATCAATAAACACTCTCCATCCACCATTTGCCTCTTGGTAATATACCTCACTAAATACAACAAAACCATTGTTTTTATTGTTTGTGTTGTATTGAATACTGTCAGTGCTGTATTTCACTTGCTTCACAACACTGCTTGAATCTGTAGTGAAAACAGTATTGGTAATTTTTGATTCTTCTGTTTTCTCCAAAATAGCATTTTTACGAACATTCACCGTGTTGATCATGTTCAATGCGTCTTTTGGTTTCTCTGCAATTCTAATTGAATCTACAAACCAAGCATGTCCCAAAGGATTTAAACGAGGGAATACCTCTTCTGAACCAGTTTTTTGATCTCTTGAAAGTACATACTTACAATTCAACATATCTAAGGCGTTGTTGCGGGTAATGAAATCACCATTCAACTGACCACCATTTGGCGTAATGCAATATGAGATAACGTCTTGGTAACGACTCAATTTCGCAGGGTGATATCCACCAACATTTTTATGGAATGGAGCCGCGTGGTTATCGTTGAAAGGATTGTATCTTAAATCAAATACCCTTGCACCATCTTTGTTATCACTCATCACCATTTCATCATATTTGGAAGGAATAATCGCTTCTTCCTCCTCTTTTTCTTGCCAGTTACTTTCATTCAAATAACGTTGAGAAACAGTTACCATATCTAAGGTTATTGCAACCAATAAAATTCCTGAAATAACCACTGGTTTCAATTGCTTTTTCACCCCACCATATACCATGGCGAATGCCAACGCAACAAATCCTAAAGTTCTCCAAATGTCCCCCCATACTAATTTGCCTCTCAAATCTTTGATTACGTCAACAGCACCTTGCCCAGACGATTTTAAAATTTCTTTGTCCGACAATCCCACCATTTCAGAATTGGAAGTACCTAAAATAACTACTCCCAACAAGGATGCCGCTACAATTGCACCAGATTTGATTACTTTTTTGTCAAACCCTGCAGGCAAATTTGCTGTGATGAGCTGATATAATCCATACAAGCCGAAGAATGGTACCACCACTTGCGCAATTACCAATGTCATCATTGGTGTTCTGAATTTGTTGTAAAATGGCAAATATTCAAAGAGCCATTCGTTCACGAAGAAATTTTTACCCCACGACATTGTCAAGGAAACAATGAAGGTTATTAAGCTGAATAACATCAACTTATAGGTCAACGCTGCATTTTCATTTGTTGGATCCGCTTTTTTCCATTGGAAGGCAAAAACGATAGAAAAAACAAAGAAAAACATCATGATAGCACCCATGTAAACCGGACCACTGGTAAATTGCAAATCACCAAAATAAGTTGGCAACCTTTCTTGTCCGAATTCATTTTCTGGAACAGGCTCATCAGAGCTTCCGCCTTTGTATCTAGGCACCAACAATGTCAAAGATTCATCAATACCGTAGCTCCAGCTGAAGGCGTAATCAATGTCCAAACCTTTGGCATTTACATTCTCTTTCGGTCCATTTTTTGGCACTTCACTTGCAACAGCAGAACCCCCACGCATGGTGGCCTTTGAATATTGCATGGTATCTTGAATTTTACCAATACAACTAAGAATTCCCAATACAGAAACAGCCAATGTAATACCCACTACTTTCAAATAATCGCCCAAAGTTTTCTTTTGAATGCTTGAAATTAGTTCAATCACAAGGTAAATGCCCATGATGATGGCCGTATAATATAAAATTTGATAATGGAAGTAGTTCACCACCATGGCAAAGAATAAGCCTAAGGTCATACCACCCCACAAATAATTTCGCCTCGAAAGCAAGATGAGTCCGGCAACAACACCCGGCATCACCGACATTGCCAGAACTTTTGTAACGTGCCCGGCTTCATAACTCGAAATGCTGAATGTCATAAAGGCATACCCTACTGCAGCGGCAGCAGACAACCATTTTTCAACGCGCACTGCTTGCATCAATACAAACATGCTCAACATGCTCAAAAACAAAATGGTAAAGGGTGATTTTACAATTCCAAATGCTTCTAACACACGGTATTTCAAAAGCAAACTACCCTGAGGAATTCCTGAAATCAAATTGCTTGGCATCCCTGAAAATACCCTGTCATTCCAATTTGGCATAGTTCCGGTTTTAGCCTTGATAGTATCCGCTACAGATACCATCAATTTTACTTGCTGCATATCACCTTGTTTGAGGACTTTTCCATCCATAGCAGGACTAAAATACCACATGGAAATTACCCAAAAACCTAACAGGAATAACAAGAAAATTCCAGCGTTCTTTAAAAATACTTTATTGACATTCATACGTTATGAAGGGCGAATTTCAACAATTTTTTTGATTATTCTCAATTATTGATTCCAATTTATCGAAACCTATTTGCATTTATCGCAAAATTTTAATGTCGTTTATGCATTTTTTCACTGTAAACCCTCATATTTTGCGTAAAATTGCAGTCGATATGAGTCAACGTGATACTGTGGTTTTTAATTTGATCCAAAATGAATTGGAACGCCAACAAGAAGGCATCGAACTAATTGCAAGCGAAAATTTTGTAAGTCAACAAGTTATGGACGCAATGGGGAGTGTTCTAACAAACAAATATGCTGAAGGACTTCCTGGAAAACGCTATTACGGAGGCTGTCAAATTGTAGATCAAATTGAGCAATTGGCCATCGATCGTTTGAAAGCACTTTTCGGATTGGAATGGGCCAATGTGCAACCACATTCCGGAGCTCAAGCCAATGCAGCCGTAATGCTCGCGGTGCTAAAACCTGGTGATAAAATTTTGGGATTTGACTTGAGTCATGGGGGACATTTAACCCATGGATCTCCGGTGAATTTTTCAGGTAAACTTTACACTCCAAGTTTTTATGGGGTAGAAAAAGAAACAGGACTGATCAATTACGATAACGTAAGGGACATAGCAAATGCTGAAAAACCCAAGTTAATTATTTGTGGAGCAAGTAGTTATTCTCGCGATTGGAATTATGAAGCACTCAGAAATATTGCAGACGAAGTGGGTGCTCTTTTACTGGCTGACATCTCTCACCCAGCCGGTTTAATTGCCAAAGGTTTGTTAAACAACCCTGTACCTCATTGCCATATCATCACTTCTACTACCCACAAAACACTTCGTGGACCAAGGGGTGGTGTCATCATGATGGGGAAAGATTTTCCTAACCCTTGGGGTGAAAAAACACCAAAAGGTGAAATTAAAATGATGAGCAGCATCCTTGATTCTGCGGTTTTCCCAGGTACTCAAGGTGGACCTTTGGAACACGTAATTGCTGCTAAAGCGGTTGCTTTTGGAGAAGCTTTGTCGCCAAATTTTGAAATCTATTGCAAACAAGTTATGGCCAATGCCAAAGCTTTGGCTAACAGCATGGTGAAAAGAGGTTATTCGGTAATTTCAGGAGGGACAGACAACCACATGATGCTCATTGATTTGAGAACGAAATCGGATGATTTAACCGGCAAATTGGCGGAAAACACCTTGGTGAAATGCGACATTACCATCAATAAAAATACCGTTCCGTTTGAAACCAGAAGTCCTTTCGTTACCTCCGGAATCCGACTTGGAACCCCTGCCATTACTTCCCGCGGATTGCAAGAAGAACAAATGGAAATCATTGCCGAGCTCATCGATAGGGCTTTGATGAACCACCAAAATGACGAAATTTTGAACGAAGTGAAAAAAGACGTTCATCAATTGATGAAAGCCTACCCTTTGTACTAAGCGAAACCTTTTTTGCCCAAGAATTTCAGTTTCTTGTTTATCATTGTACTATGAATCTCAATTTCTTAGGTTGTTTGTTTTTGGCATTTGCCGCTTTGAATCCATGCAATGCACAGATAAAATTGGTAACCTACAACATCCGTTACGCCAACAACCGCGACAGCCTCAATGATTGGAATAACAGAAAACATGGTTTAACATATCAAGTAAAACAATATAAGGCCGATTTTATTGGGCTTCAAGAAGCATTGCATCATCAAATTGGATTTGTAAAACAAGAACTAGGGCAAACATTTGACTATATTGGAGTTGGAAGAGATTTTGGAGATACCTTGGGTGAATATTGTCCGTTGTTTTACAACAAAAACAACTTTGAAATCGTGGAAACTTCAAAAAATTACACATTTTGGTTGTCTGAAACGCCCAATATCCCTTCAAAATCATGGGATGCGGCCCTGCCAAGAATTGCAACTGGAACTTTGTTCAGAAATATCAAAACCAAAGAGCAAGTTTATGTAATGAACACACATTTTGATCATGTTGGTGTATTGGCTAGAAAAAATAGCATGAGGCTCATTTCAGAAAAATTAAAAACCTATTCTGAAATTGGAATTCCCGTTATTTTAATGGGGGACTTTAACTTACAGCCCTCGGAAGAACCAATACAATGGATAATCCAGCAAAAGTTTGCAGACGCACGAAATTCGGAAACTGCAATTTCTCACGGTGAAAATTCAAAATTTACCTTTAATGGTTTTAAAGAAACAACTACTGGCCCAATCATTGATTATATTTTCATAAGTCACAATTTAAAGGTAAATCAATTTATTGTGGATCAATCAAGTAGAGGCAAAAATTTATTTTTCTCAGACCACTTCCCCGTTATTTGCGAGGTGCAATCCCGTTAAGCGTTTGAAATAATTCTGCTTATCTTCGTACCCGATGTATCGCTCTTTTTTCAAAAATCAACTGTGGTTGCAAGCCTTAAATTGGCTGGTAAAGCCACTATGGATTTTTGCAATTGAAAGAACTGTGCAATTGCGACTCGGCGATGAGTGGTATGGCAAGTATTTTGTTATTTTCAATTTAGGACTTTTATTTTCAGTGTTGTTGGATGCTGGATTAAACAATTACATTTCCAAAGAAATTTCTGCCGCAGGTAGGCTGATTCACAAAAAACGCATCTTGATGTTGCGGTTGATATTGGGACTTCTATATGTAATTTTAGTTTTTGCTGCTGGGTATTCTCAAAAACTAGATCTAAAACTCTTGGGAATAGTGGCCATCAATCAAATTTTAGCTTCGTTTTCATTAATGTTTCGTGCGGTATTACAAGGCCGACATAAATTCATTCACGACAGTATTTTAAGCGTGATGGATCGTTTTGTGGCCCTCATTTTATGCAGTTATTTGCTGATGCATTTTAACCAAGATTTCACAGCGGAATTTGGAATTACCTTGTTTTTATTTTCCCAATTTTGCGGATATTTGGTTGCAGTTTTGGTGGGATTCTTTTTCGTGCGTGCCACAGTACATGCATCTCCTCCAACCGATTACTCTGGCAATTTATCCCTCGAAAATGAAACCCTGAAACAATGGATTCAAAAGGTGGGTTGGTTTGTGATCATGGCTTTCGCCATGAGTGTTTTTACCCGGATTGATGCCCTAATGATTCGCAGATTTTCGTTGGAAGGTTTTACCACTTATTTGAAGCCAATTTCTGAGGGATTCTATCAAGCCGGAATTTATGCGCAATCTTATCGATTTTTAGATGCCGCCCTCATTTTTAGTACCCTTTTGAGTACTCAATTGCTGCCCATTTTTTCAAAGAAAATTGCCAATAAAGAGTCGGTAGGAAGCATCTTAAAATTGTCGACGTTAATTGTATTATTTGTGGGGATAATCACGTCACTAACAGCCATTTTCGGGGGCGAATGGATCTTGAATTTTATTTACAAATCAGGTTATTCCAATACGGAAGAATTGCATTTCGCGGGTAAAATTTTCGCTGTTTTAATGTCGTCATTTCTGCCTATGGCCCTCATTCATGTTTATGGCACATTTGTTACGGCATTAGGAGAGATGAAATGGCTTGCAATGGTAGCAATTGTCTGTATGGTGCTAAATGTTGCTTTAAATTACGCATTTGTACCAGAATACGGTGCATTGGGAGCGGCCTGGGGTTGTTTTTTCACTCAGTTTGTGTTTGCAGTTGCGTGTATTCTAAAAAGTTTGCAATACGCAAATAAAACGAAATAAAGTAGTTGGAAAACAAACTTTAAACTGCATAGCCTTTGTGTTTGTGGTGTAATACAAACTTTTTTACCTTTGCAAATGTGCATGATATAGAGCCACATTTCGCTTGGATTAATTTTTATAGTGCTGCCGAAGACAGCAGTTCTCCATTTTATGGCCGAGAGTATAGTGAATTCTATTATGACAAAACGGTGTACAATTATTTGATTCACCCGCAATGGGACCATTTTGGTAGTACAACATTGTACATTAAAATTCTATTTGCCGACTATGAAGATGGTTTTGCAATCATTGAAATGATTGGTGAATGGAACGATGCTTTGTATAATGACATTATGCAATTTAAGCGAGAAGTAATTGAAATTCTGTGCGATGAGGGAATCAATAAATTTATTTTAATTGGTGAAAATGTGATGAATTTTCATGCCTCAGACGACAGTTATTACGAGGAATGGTTCCAAGATATTGAGGAGGGATGGATTTCCCTGATCAATTTTAGGGAACACGTACTGGAAGAATTCCGCCGAAACCAAATTGATTATTACTTGAATTTTGGGGGTGATTTGGATGATGTTTTGTGGCGTAAACTTGGACCACGTCAGTTGTTTCAACACATTGAAACTATTTTGTCTAAAAGATTGAATTAAACCAATCATCGATTTTCTCGCATTGTTGGTTTCAATTGCTTAATTTTGCAGTTCAATTAATTTGAATCTATGAGAGAAATTGCTTTCCGTGAAGCCCTTCGTGAGGCCATGCAAGAAGAAATGCGCGCAGACGAACGCGT
>CAZBMF010000049.1:0-841 GCA_964492925.1 uncultured Rhizobium sp.
CATCACCGAATTTCTTGTCCAAATACATCATGCTTTGAAACGCAAATCCTTTCCATAGCTTTTGAACTCCCATAGAGAAAACCGCATTTTCAAATTTAAACGTCGAAGTACGAATTAAATCCATTTCGTGATTCATGATGATATTCCCAGGCTCTATCCTAGCTTTATAGGTAACATTTTCCTGCGTACGCAGTGAAAAATCAGTCCCTAATCCCAAAATAAATGAAAAGTCATTTTTCATAGGCATCAAATACGACACCGAAATAGGCACGTGCAATGCGCTATATTTAAATTGAATGTTCTGTATATCTTTGATATGCACACCTGACTTAAATCCTCCGTAGGTTGAAGCAAAACTCACTTTCTCAGCCCTCCAAAAATCTTCAGCATCTTCGTACATCTTACCTTGGTACTGACTCATTCTCAGTCCTGATTGAAATTGCCATCTTTTGTTTTTCACCACAGAAAACACAAATCCCAAACCACGCTCTTCCATCCCAATATTCCCGGCAATTCCAATTCCATAATTTAATTTAGGCAGCATTAGTTTTACTTCCTTTATACTATCGGAAATGGCCGCGGTATCTTTGGTTGGCTTGGCAAGATTGGCCATTTTTTCAGGCACTAAAACAACTAACCTCTCAACAGTATCTACTTGAATTTCATTTGGTTGACTCACCAAAGAAACACTTCCATTTTGCAGCTCACTTTTAGCTTCATTGATAGCGGTTTCTGCATTTTTTGTTGCATTAACTGCAATTAAATCTTTGGAATTGTTTTGCAGTGTTTGCAAATTTTGAGGGACATTACCTGCATGAGAATTGGGTATTACGTTTGCCAA
>CAZBMF010000049.1:941-16122 GCA_964492925.1 uncultured Rhizobium sp.
TTGTTGGTTTTGCAATTGAGACTCATACTTTTTCAACTGATTTTCTATTTTTTGATCTACCTGAGAAACACTTCCATTTTGCAACTCACTTTTAGATTCATTGATTGGGGTTTCTGTATTTTTTGTTGCATTTACTGCAAATAAATCTGTGGAATTGTTTTGCAGTTTTTGCAAATTTTGAGGGACATTACCTGCATGAGAATTGGGTATTACGTTTGCCAAAAACGCGTTATGGGCTCCATTTGATTTAACTTTTTGCTTCTTGGACAAATCAATAATTGAGGCAACTGCAGATTGGATATTGGAATTAGAAGCATTCAATTTAATTTGTTCAGGTTGCGTTAAATTGGCTTTAGTTACTTTTTCTGATTCCGAATTTAAAGCTTGTTGGTTTTGCAATTGAGACTCATACTTTTTCAACTGATTTTCTATTTTTTGAACCTTGTCAGTTAGTTCTTTATTCTGGAAATATTGATTCACGCCGATTACAGAACCTACGGCCAACAAACCTCCTACTGTATAGTTAACTGCTGTTTTACGGAAAGAACTCAAAGTATTAGCGACAGGCAAATTTCTCTGTACATGTTGATGCACACGATCTATATCGTTCGAAGAAAACGGCATTTCGTGAGATTCAATTCTCCGTTTCAGAAGTTCGTCGAATGTTTCATCTTTCATTTTGCTCGGGTAATTTTTAATTCATAGGTGTGACTTAGGTGGGGATATTTATCTCCAATCATTTTTTGTAGTTTGCGACGGGCATCTTGAAGATTTGACTTAGAAGTCCCCTCTTTGATATTCAACATTTCTGCAATTTCACGGTGGGTATATCCCTCAATAACGAACAAGGTAAAAACAAGTTTGTACATCGGTGGCAATTGATGAACCAAGTTAATAATTTCATCCGCCGACATTTTACCAATTACATCTACATTCAAATCTACCACTTGCACATCTTGCACATCTGTTTCATGGTTAAACTTATTGTATTTATGGTAATAATCAATGGCTGAATTCACAAAAATCGCACGAATCCACCCCCTGAAAGATTTACTTGTATCGTGTTTATCTAAATGGGTAAACACTTTCAAAAAACCGTCATTGATCACCTCTTCTTGCTCTTCCTGTATGTGTAAAAACCGAGAAACTAATTTTTTCGCGTATCCATAATGCATGGCAATCAATTCATATTGAGCTTTGGAATTTCCTTGCTTACATTTTGCAATGACATCAAGAAGATTATCTGTTGCTTTATTTGGATTGTTGCTCGACAACATGAAATAGAGATAAAATAAATAGATTGATTAGAAATACACTATACTATACGAATTTACGATCGAAATGGTGGGTTTGAAAAATATTTTTATTTAACCCCACCAATCCCTGAAACCTATCGTACTTATAGTTAAAGCAACACATTATACACGATGATTGAATTTTACCAACCTAAATAAAACAACATGAAAAAAAATCATTTATTCACAGTATTGGGTTTGGCATTGATGTCGAACTTCGCAAAAGGTCAAGATTCAATGAAAACATTGTTCCATACACCTAAAATCAACACCATTGGATTGTATGTTGCCCCTGAATATCAATTCGGACAAATTCAAAATGAATTCACGCATTTAAGTGGCGCTTCATTCATGGCAATTTTCAATCAACGCTTTTCAGTTGGTGTAACCATGAACAGAACCATGCTCATGGACTTTTCTCCTAAAGAAATGAGTCCGTTATATTTAAAGGCCAATTACGGTGGATTGAAAATGGAATACACATTGAATCCCAACAGTACTTTCCATATTTCCATTCCATTAACCATGGGCATGGGGATGGCTAACTTAGATTCTTTCGCGGGCAGTGGAATTATGAAAGATTCATTTAGAATAGGAAGAAACAATAACATGAACCGCTTTTTTGTTGTTCAACCAGGAATTCAAGTGGAAGCCAATTTGATGCAATATGCAAAAGCTTATATTGGAGCGAATTACCGTTTTGCAATTTATAATGGAGATGCATCTTACTTTGACGCATCAACCCTACAAGGATTTGGTGTATATGCGGGATTGAAAGTGGGGTTATTCAACTATAATATTCGCAAAAAGAATATCAAATAAATTTTTCTCATAAAATAAAAAAGGGGCTAAGACCCCTTTTTTATTTTAAACTGAATTCTAATTTTACTTCTTACACTGTATGTTTTGCCAAGCACCCAAATTGGTGATATTCTGAAGACCAGCCTCTTCTAACATACTTTTTGCTGTATTGGCTCGATTACCACTTCTACAAACCAAGGTGATGTTTTGATACTTCTTTAAATCTTCAATTTTGGTAGATAAATCCGACAATGGAATATTCACACTACAATCAGCGTGTCCATCATTGTTCCATTCTTCAACGGTTCTCACATCAACAATGATGCTTTTTTGGTCTTTAGTAGCACCAGGTTTTGTTGTGTCGGCCATTTGAGCGTTTCCAGTAGTTTCAGCTGACGCTGATTGTGTTGAATTACAAGCCGTTGCAATTCCAGCAAACAATAAAGTTGCAGCCACAAGCATTACATTATTTAACTTCTTCATATATAATATTTTCATTTTTTGATTCAGTGTTGTTCTTAGAATTCCGGGAACAAGTTGTTCCACAGCATCCAGAAGTAAACAACGAAAATACAGTAAAAAACACACCCATTAAAACAACACCATTTTGATAAGTATTGAAACCTTGATAGGTGATCATGATTCCCAATAGCAAACGCATTACGCGTGCTACATTCCAATTATGGGTTAATGAATGCCACATATTTTTTACATCAAGGCAATTCTCATATCCGCAAGGCCACCCCCGTTGTAAACTTCATTTACTCCTGCTTGTTTTAGAATCATTTCGGCCATACCACTTCTATTTCCACTTCTGCAATAAACAACCAAAGGCATTTTCATTGACTTTATTTCTTCCACACGCATAGGAATTTCATCCAAAGGAATATTGATTGCTCCATCTACATGTCCTTCTTCAAATTCCCAAGGGCCTCTTACATCTAAAACTGTTGCATTGTTTTCTGTTACCAAAGATCTAATTGTTGTCATATTCTGCTTATTGTTAATTTCTTACTGCAAAGATAAATTGAATAAAACAGGATTGCCGTGACTTTGGTCACGCAATAGAAAAATCACAAAAAAAAAGGGAAAACCATCGTCTTCCCTTTCTATTTTAATCGGATTATGTTATTCTTAGTGAGGCAATTTATCCTTGAATTTACCGTATGTCCATGTGCCCAATACAGCACTCAGGATGGTAACTGCCACCACGGTAACTCCAGTACCTAATTGAACGTACAAAGGACCCGGACAAGCACCAGTAATAGCCCATCCAAATCCGAACATAAGTCCCCCATAAATTTGACCTTTATTAAAAGTCTTGTCTTGGATTACAATTTGTTCACCTTCAATTGATTTCAACTTTTTCCTTTTGATAATTTGCACTGAAATTAAACCAACAAATACTGCCGTACCGATTACGCCATACATGTGAAAAGAATCCAATCTGAACATTTCTTGAATCCTGAACCAGCTGATGATTTCAGATTTCACGAAAACAATACCGAACAAAATTCCCACGAAAGTATATTTCAAATTGCTGTACCAAGGTTTTGCTATTTCTGATTCGTTCACACAAGCGGTGCCCGTTTCTACCATTTCTTTTGAATGTTTACTCATAATATACGAAATTATAATGACAATAAAAAGGGCAATCCGAACCAAGTCATCAAAAACCCACCAATTAAAAAGCAACAAGTGGCAATCAAAGACGGCCATTGTAAATTACTCAAGCCCATGATAGCATGTCCGCTAGTGCAACCACCAGCCCAACGTGTACCAAAGCCCACGAAGAACCCACCCAAAACAGTGAATACAAATCCTTTCACAGAAAGAATGTGCTCCCAACTGAAAATATCATAGGGCATAGCATGGGTAAAATCTGTAACACCCAAGGCAAGTAATTGCTTTTTTGTATTTTCAGCTATCACAATTGTTTCATCTGACGACAAAAACATGGTTGCTAAAACACCACCGATAACAGTTCCCAAAACAAAAAACAGGTTCCAAGATTCCTTTTTCCAATCGTAATTAAAGAACGGAATTTTTGCAGGAACACAAGCCGCACAGATATGTCTTAAAGAACTAGAAATACCAAATGATTTGTTACCCAAAAGCAACAAGGCTGGAACTGTTAATCCAACAAACACACCGCCCACATACCAAGGCCAAGGTTGTTTTAAAAATTCAATTATTGTATCCATTAATTTTTCTGCAATTTACTTTGACAAACAAAATCTGTTTTAGGGACATTGGTTTTTGCAATAGCAGCAAAACCGCCTTCAACTTCTTTAAAATCATGAATTCCACGGGCTTTCAAAATTGAAGCTGCAATCATACTGCGGTAACCGCCTGCACAATGCAAATAAAACGGCTTTTCATTTGCAACCGACAGAAACCAATCATTGATAAAATCCAATGGCTTGTTATAGGCATCGGCTACATGTTCTGCACGATATTCAGATTCTTTACGCACATCTATCACCACATCATCTTGCAAATTCACTTCCGATTCAAATTGCTCTGATGATATTCTATTCACCGTATCAATTTCTTTACCAGCAGTTTTCCATGCGTCGAAACTTCCTTTCAAATGTCCTAGTATATTATCAAACCCTACACGAGACAAACGGATCACGGTTTCCTCTTCTTTACCATTTTCTGTTACCAATAAAATTGGGGTTTTCACATCGCCAATTACGGCACCAACCCAAGGAGCAAATTGACCATTGATACCAATATTGATACTTCTTGGAATGAATCCTACGGCAAATACTTCTGGGTTTCTCGTATCCAAAATTACTGCTTCTGTACTTTCTGCAGCCACTTCAAAAGCAGATGCATCTAGGGATCTCATTCCATTGTTCACCACAGTATCAATTGAATCATACCCTTTTTTATTCATGGCTACATTCATTGGGAAATAAGCTGGAGGAGGCAACAATCCATCTAAAACGGCTTCAATAAAAGCTTCTTTTGATGGTTGATTTAAGGCATAATTCATTTCCTTTTGATGTCCCAAAGTATCCATGGTTTCTTTCATCATATTTTTACCACAGGCACTTCCAGCACCATGAGCAGGATACACCATAACTTCATTCGGCAAAGGCATGATTTTATTCATCAATGAATCATACAACAATGCAGCCAATTGCTCTTGTGTCATGTCTGCTGCTTTTTGAGCCAAGTCCGGACGTCCTACATCCCCTAAGAACAAGGTATCACCACTGAATAAGCTATGAGGTTGATTGTTTTCATCTAGCAACAAGAAACAAGAACTTTCCATAGTATGTCCAGGAGTATGCAATACGCGTATGGTGATATTTCCCACTTTAAACTCTTGATTGTCCGTTGCAATGAGGGCATCGAACTCAGTTTTAGCGGTAGGACCATATACAATCTGTGCCCCAGTTTTGGAAGCCAAATCAATATGTCCACTCACAAAATCAGCGTGAAAATGAGTTTCAAAAATGTATTTCAATTTTACGCCATCTTTTGAAAGCCTATCTAAATAAGGCTGAACTTCACGCAAGGGATCGATAATTACCGCTTCTCCTTGACTTTGAATGTAATACGCACCTTGCGCCAAACATCCTGTGTAAATTTGTTCAATTTTCATATATAATAATCGTTTTTTTAATCTTTATTTCGCTCATATTGAGCAACATGGGTTTTTCACTTCAAAAACTCCTTCTTTTCGTTTTGCTATGAAGAAAACTTCGGAATTGGCTCTCGGTGCAACAGAATTTTCACAAGGCTCCATTTCCAATATCTCAAGTCCATTCTGAACAAAAAGTTGTTGGTATTGATTTACATTTCCACCAAAAGGAGGACCTTGTTTTTCAAATTCTCTATTGAAAAGCAAACCGGCCAACACCCCTTGATCTGAAAGCAAAGAGTTCATTTTTTGCACATATTTTTCTCTCATAAATGGTTCAAGTGCACAAAAAAAGGTTTGTTCTAAAATTACGTCAAATGCCCCATTCAATTCAAAGAAATCACTGTTAACTACCCGAATATTTGCATTATTTGCAAATCTTTCTTGTAATTTTTTTACGAGATCTGCGGAAATATCTACCAAAGTAACATTCGTAAATCCTTGCTGCAACAAATATTCGGCTTCATAAGCATTGCCACAACCTGGTATTAAAACACTCATTTTTTTATCATCCAAAGAATTGATAAAATCAACCAATGGTGGTGATGGCATGCCTAGATCCCACCCAGTGGTATTCGACAAATATTGGGCATTCCAATAGTTAGCATCCAATAAAGTTCCGTTAGGATCACCGCAGCAAGTTAAATTTTGTTGCATCATTTTTTTCCTTTTGCTTTTTTAATTGGACCAAAAGGACCAAACTTGTGTTGTTCCTCAGAAAAGCCATCGGCAAATGGACCAAATGGATGATCAAAGGTTTTCTCTTCAATTTTGGGCCAATCTTTTGAAATATCTTTTGTAGGATGAGGCATTGAATTCACATAAGCCGCAATATCCCAAGCTTCCTCATCAGATAGTTGTGGTTCTTTGTAAGTTACACCAAATGGCATATTGGCCTTAATATAACCTGCAAATCTTGAAATACGGTATAAGCCAGCACCTTGATTATAGGCATTTTTACCCCATAACGGTGGATATTGATATTCAACCTTATCGGCATTCATCAATCCTTCACCATTCGCTTGGTGGCAAATCTGACATTTCGCCGTGTAGGCAATTTTCCCCTTTGCAGGATCCGCAGCCCTATCTAAAAACTTCAATTCATAAATTCCAGAACCTTTCGGTTTTTGTCCTTTTTGAACATTACTCCCTGTATAATTGATGTAAGCCACCATTGCTTCCAATTCTTTTGAACCTCGGGCTGGAGCCTTTCCGTTCAATGATCTTTCAAAACAATCTTCTACCCTTTTATAGATATCTTCTATACCCCCACTTCTTGCTCTGTACTTAGGATAGGTAGTGAATACGGCCGCATAATTGTTTCCATAGGGTTTTGTGCCCGCATCTAAATGACAATTTTGGCAATTCATACCATTGGTAATCTGGGCAATACTTCCCTGAGGACCAAGAAACTTGGCCGTGTGCGCAATTAGTTCTTTACCATATTCTATTGCCGCTTGTTTTTCGGCCGGTAATTTTTTAAAATCTTCAGTTGTTGGAGCTGTCCAAAGATCATTCGACGGATCCAATGAGTTTGGAAAAGGAATTTCAATTCCAGTGGAGTCTGAGATTATCGGCGTTGATTTTGAAGAAAATTTTGATTTCACCACCAAAACAACCGAAATAATCACAATTAAAACAATCAAATACATGAGAGTTTTAACTTGTTTCCAGAGTTTTTCTACTTCTTGAACGTCCATAATGAATTATTTCATTTTCAAAACTTCCATCACAATAATGTAGATACCCATAACTAGCACAAACCAGCCAAATGCAGGTTTGAGTTTATCTCCAGATATCTTTTTCGAAAGCATTGATCCCACCAAGATACCAAAAATTGCAATGGAACTGAATATCCCCAAAAATGTCCAATCGATCACTTCATTTCCGTTCAAATCACCAACAAAACCGATCAATGATTTAGCGGCGATGATCATGAGGGACGTTCCAACGGCTTGCTTCATTGGCAGTTTTGCTAAAAGCACAAGTGCCGGAATGATGAGGAAACCTCCTCCAGCACCTACCAAACCGGTTACCATTCCAACAATAAGTCCCTCAGCTAAAATCAAAGGAAAGTTAAAGCTAACTTCTTTACTTTGATCATCTTGAGGTTTCTTAGAAGGCTTAATCATTGAATAAGCGGCCAAGATCATGATGATTGCAAACAACACCAACAACGCCATTGGCTTAGAAATGGTCATTGTAGCTGTATGAATGAGCGGATTGGGGATAGCTGGAACCAAATACAAACGGGTTAAAAACACCGAAATGATACTAGGAATACCAAAAACCAAAGCCGTTTTCCAATGTACATTTCCCAATTTCACATGACTAACAGAGCCAACTAAACTGGTTAAGCCAACGATGAATAGTGAATAGGCTGTAGCCAAAACAGCGTCCACATGAAACAAATAAACGAGTATTGGCACGGTTAAAATAGACCCACCTCCACCAATCAAACCAAGTGAAAGTCCCATTAAAATCGCACCGAAGTATCCTATAATTTCCATTTTGCTTATTTTATATCTTACAAAGATGTATTAAATGTTATAATAATATTGTGACAAATATCACTTAGATAAAATCGTAATCATAACCTTCTAACTGTGAAAGTAAAGTAATTGGTTTATCAGTACATTCCACCCTACCTTCTATTTTCGGGGAAACAGGTGAATGTACTTTCAGATAATCACGGATGATATCGTGGAGTGTGATATTCAGTTTTTTAGGATTTAAAACATTTTCAATTCTGCACAGAGTGTCATCTGGATCACCATCTCGCTCGCATGCCACAACAGAATATAAAGTTCCATCCTCAACTTCCTTTCCTTTAACTAAAATAGAATTTACTCTTTGTCCTTTCGGCTTATCTGCGGTGATATTAATTTTCATCCCTTGAAAACGCACCACCCATCCACCAAATCTTTTAGTTGGATCTTTTGCAAAAACGTTTTCCAATTCTTTTTCCAACCATTTTTTCAATTGAAGACCCGAAACCTGTGCCCATTTTGCCTCAGAATTTACCGGCAACATACTCCACAAGTAATCATTGGTAATTTCTGCCAATCCTGTCTTTGGGTTTGGAACTAAGGGGGGACAAAATCTAAAACCATTACTCAAGGCAATATCTGGCTGCAATTTCCACATTAAAGCATCTGTAATCATATTATCCATTGGATTTTCCATGACATAATATCTAACCAAAGTAGTTTTTGATGTACCAATTACAGTGTTCAACTCTTTGGCAAAAGGTTCTTTTGCTTTATTCACCAACTGTTGCATTTGTGCATCGGGTTTATATTTATCAGGATCTACATCTAATAAAGCATATCGATGTTCCTTTACTATTCCATTTTCTACCACAATATCCATTTTTGAGACAAACGAACCAAAAGCACCAGGTTCAGTAACTTTTGAATATTTACCGTTGATTGGTTTTCTCACCCGTTCATGTGTATCGGCCCCGAGAATGTAATCTACACCATCTACATAGGCTTTGTTGGCTAAATCAACTTGCTGCGCCAGACCCATGTGTGTAACTAGAAATACCATTTTACACTGTTCATAATCTCTTAAAACCTTTACATATTTGGCAACGTTCACTGAAGGGTCTGTAAATTTTATTCCTTCAGAATATGCAGGACTTTGACGTTTGGGAGTTAGAGGATCGTTGTAACCAATAAAACCAATTTTGATGCCAGCAACATGTTTCACCCAATAAGGTGGAAAAATCATGTCACCAGCAAACTCATCTTTGGTATCATGGAACATATTTGCACAAATCTTAGCTCCTTTGTAGGCTCCAAGATCCTTCATCATCATCTCTTTACCATAAACCACTTCCCAATTACCAGGAAGCATAAGATCGTATCCAATGTTGTTCATAAGTGGAACAATTGCTTTGCCTTCTGTCATTGCAGCAACTCCTCCACCTTGAAAACAATCCCCACCATCAATCACAATGGTGTTCAATGGATTTTGAGATTTTAGAGTTTGAATCATGGTTTTCAAACTAGCCATTCCACCTCTTTTCTTATAAACGGGATTGCCATTTTCCAAGAAAAATTCATCATGAATATCTAATTGAGCATGAATATCACTGGTATGAAGAATTGTAAAATGTTGGGCTTTACCAGATTTAACACTATTAGATTTGTGGATATCTGACATAACATTCTCATCGTCAGTGAGTCCATAGGCTACTTTTGTCCCCATAGCAAGACCAAGTCCTAAACTTGAAGCTTGTTTAAGGAAAGACCTTCTGTCAGTCTCTGTTAGATTATTGTTGCAACCACAGCTGCAATTAAAATCGTGGTATTTTTTTGTCATAGGCAATTCAATGAAATTGATTTATTAAAAATGATAGTTCAATATCAAATTATAATGGCTTAAATTTACTTTATTAATTTCAAACTTGGGAAGATACTCTTTATTTTCTATAGATTTTTTCCAGACGTATAAGAACTGAAGATCAAATCCTTTAAGGAAATTATTAAATGAATATCTTATATCAATGTTTAACTGTTGATATGAAGGAAATGCATATTTATTCGATGCTACATTAAATATTTCAGGTAAATAAAATTGTCCATAACTGAAATCAGTCCTAAGTCCTTCCACTCCCAAATTTCTACTAAAAACTATGGTAAAGGCATTCAAATCTGCATAACCTTCATTTCTCTCCCTCGGCATAAACGTAAAAAATGGATCTCTTCCCCACTCTCTTGGCATCAAATAGCGACCTTTATCGGAAATTCTAGTATAATTCAATGTAACCTTCCAGTTCTTTTTTTGATTCAAACCAACCCTCAAGCCATACACTTCTGATTGAGCGTTTCTCGACATGTATGTTTTGTTCTGATCAACATTCCCACCATCTCCAAGTGCAAATTGTCTAATGTATTGCAACCCATAAACAACCTGATGCTCTTTCGTTAATTTGATTCCATTTTCATATTGGATCAAGGTGGTGTTAAAAACATCCGTAACTGATTGATTCCAAATCTGTAACTTACCCATCTCACCAACCAAAAACTCTGTTCCAAGAAATACAATTTCCGATTTTGGCATATTGCCAAAATAATTAGATTTTGTCCCATTCACGTTCATTCCTTGACCATACACACCCATACTTCCACCTACTGTGTACCATTCAATCGTGCTACGAGGTGAAATATGAGTAACATAACCAAAATGTATAGTAGTTTTTTTTGAAGGACGATAATCAGCAAGCAAACCTTGAATCAAGGTTGGACGCATTCTCCCATCTTGTGGATTAATAAATGGAGATCGAATATGTTGTTTCCCGTATTTCAACTCTATTTTATCATTGCTGTATTTAATGTAAAGATCTTCAAGTCGATCCAAATCATGGTGATTTTTGGGATCTGTTACATCAAACAAACCTAATTCATAACGATTGGGTTGATTTGACAAAGAATCAAGTTTTGAAAAATCCGAAGACATCAAATTATAAATAGCATATCCACTAATTCCCAAAGTGAAATTCTTCCATTTCCCGGTTTCATAGCCAATACCGAATCCAATTGCGTGTGCATAGTAATCCGACAAAGTTGGAGCATTGTCTGTTGCCATACTGTATAATCTTGCATGGCCAAAAAAAGATCCTTTCCTCAAGAAATTCTGCAAAGTATTGGATTGACTATCAAGCTTAACCCTTTCATTGTGATGAAAATATGGTCTTTCCTGAGCATGACCAGAAATCGTAAATAATAAAAAAGTAGCCAATAAAATTTTATGCATTCGCACAAAGCTAATTAAATGCACAAATTTGATTTGTGACCAAAGTCACATCCAATATAAATCAATAAAAAAAGAAGAAAAAATAGAGAACCGCATCAATCCTTTTCACCGATTCAAAATAACCGATGGTGCTACCAGAGCTATTTTTAATACGGCCATCGTTCACATAACCAATTGTACTGCCAGAACTATTTTTCACAGTTTCGTTAGAGAAATACCCGATGGTAGAGCCGCTGCTGTTTTTAATTCGTTCAGAATCATAATAACCAATGGTGCTTCCAGAACCATTTTTCACCCTGCCGTCTTCTATATATCCAATGGTACTGCCCGAGCTATTTTTCACACGGCCATTTTCAATATACCCAATAGTGGAACCACTGCCATTTTTTAACCTTTGCGCAGTTGCATTTTTGCAAAACAAAAAAACAAGCAATAGAATAATCGTCGAAAATCTCATTATTCAATGTACTTATAATCAACGAATTACAACCTTAGATACAAATCTCATTCCGTTTTCGTAAACACCTTGAACAAGGTAAACTCCTTTTTGTACTTCCGTTAACTGAATTTTGATATTTTTAGATTGAGGGACATCATGAGTCTCAACATCAATGATTTGTCCTGCAACGTCATAGACTTTCAACGATTTAACAACTTGGGTAGTTTTAATTATGAAAGCTCCTTCATTGGGATTTGGGTAAACCTCAATTTTCTCGGTTTGAAATTGTCCAACAGAACTAGGTCCAAAATACTGACTATAGATGGTGGTATCAGATTGGCAACCAGCATTATTCATGCTTTTTACTTCAAATACCAGTAAGCCCGTGTCTGAAACTTTATATTTCAACAATGAATCGTTTGAAGATACAGGTTTTGTCCATACAGCAAAATTATTTTTGGGCCATGTGGCATTCGGATGAACGGCCAAAATAATGGTATCACCAGGATATACTGCCGGTTTCACCACCGAAATTTTCAATTTTTTAGGCTGTTGGTGGAAGTAAACAGGCAAATAGCTAGAGTCCATACAACCATACGAAGTTGTAGCTACTAATTTCAAAGAACAAGGCTCCTTAAACAACAAACTTTTAGTACCAAATACTGTTGTATCTCTGAGAGAGTATCTCAATTTCCAAACCAATGAATTGGCCGTATCAGAAGCTGAAACTACATAGGTCCCACCCAAACAAATCAATGAATCAGGTGATTTTACAATTCCAGCATTTGCTGCAGCGTAAACCACGAATGTATCGTAATAAATATTAGAGCAACCCATTGAGTCTTTAATAAAATGCAGTCTAGCATATGATCCGGCAGCCACTGATTTAAAGGTTACATCATCTGCTTTACCAATGGTATCTGAACCAATGATCCAAAACTGATTTCCTTTAGATTCAGATTTCATAATAAGGTTCTCACCCAAACAAACCGACTTTCCTGATACAAATTTTGGTTTAGCAATTGGCAAAGCATGGATTTGAAATTTTACAGAATCGAAATACACACAACCTGAATCTGTGGTCAATCGCATTTTCACAACAATAGGGCCCACTTCAAATACACTTTTGAATGATACTGAAGTATCTTGATTTAGCACTCCATTCACAAACCATGATCTCGTATATTTCGGGGTATTTCCAAATTTCAATTCAGCAACAATCACCGAATCTGTAACACAAGCATTTTTTGTAGAGGTAATGGCTATAGCTTTTGCTTGAACATTTACACTAACTTTGGCATATACCCTGGCTCCTAATTGCCACCAAGTTCCAGAAGCTGAACTCATTAATTTCAGAGGTCGGATGGAATACAAATGCGCACCCACAGTAGTTTTCTTAGAGAACGAGGTATCACTTCCAACAGCACGACCTACCAATTTCCATACTCCCCCAATATTTTCTTCTATGATTACAGAATCAACATTGTCTGAATGCAAATCCCATCTAAACCGCACAACATCTGTGCATTTTGCAATTGCTTGGGCGTTACTCAATGAGGCAAGCGGATATAAAGTTAAGGTTGGATCACCCATTAAAGCAGTATGTACACCACTTTGAAAGGCGGCAGCATTGTAAAAGTAATAAGAATTAACGGATGTTAGTGTAGCAGCTCCCAACGGTAAACCTAGCGCACATTCATGTAACATCCAATAAGGTCTTCCACTCCATACATTGGCCAACCCCCAACCTTTACTCGCCAAAGGAGCTCTTAACATATTGTCTTGATTGTCCCAATCACCAAAATAACTACCAAACATCATCGTGAAAGGGTTTAATAAGCTATCGGAAACAAAATCATAAGAAGAAGCCACGCCTGAACAACCCGTATATGTTCCAGCACCACAACCATAACTCATCAAATAAGATTGATTTTTCATGGTTGTTCTATAATCTGCCTCAACAATAGAGTCTTTAAATTGCGGAGAAAAATTCCTAAATCCTCCTGAGGCGAAAGCCTCTGAACTAAAATATCCAAAATTGTCGTCAATTAAACCTCTTGAAACAGCTTTGTGTTGCCCCCTTCTAAATTTCAACGCCTTGTTCAAATACCTTTTGGTTAAAAAAGTATCATTGCCAAAAGATGTCATGTTGAATAAATCAACCCTTCCTACAGGGATTTGCGCATATTGAATGGCAGAAAATGCAGTGCCAATAGGATTTACCCTAGAAATATCAAATTTCCCATCATTGGGTATATTCTGATTTCGGGTGTAAGAAGCTTGAGTATTGTTAACTGCATTATCACTCCAATTTGAATAAAAATTCCCATAATACATGTCCGCAGGCCAAGCACCTGTATGATCTATATGACCATCAGGACGGTAATTTCCACTATATGGAACTGGTACATGTCCTAACAAGAAAATAGATTTGATATTAGCAGAATCCGATATCCACTGAGATTTTATCCATGATTTAATCTTTGTTACAGAATCGTTTCTCAAAACAACTTTTGATACTACTTCCCAACCTTCTCTAGTAAGTTGATCTTTATATTCCGAAATATTTGATTTTAATGGAACCGAATAATTAGAGTCAATGATCATTAAAACCTTGCCCAATTTTGCTTTTGCTGGAATCTTGTTACCCACTGATATATAACCATTCCCATAGAAAGAATATGAACTTGATTTTTTTGCCACCCTATATTCAACTGGCTTTATTCCAGAAAAATAAGGATCATTGTACAAATTGGTTGTTCCCGAAACCGAATCTATCAACAACCAATCTACTTTAGGATTGGATCTCTTATATATGTAATATTTGAGGGCGTTTGCATCCGATTTCCATTTGATATCTACGCCGCTTGATTTTACTTCAGCGTACAATTCAACAGCTACTTCTCTTGCCGATTGAGCAAATGCAATTGAACTTAATATCAAATTAAAGACCAAAAAGAATATTTTTTTCATACAATCTATTTGGTGGTAAAGATAAGATTTTTCTTGATTATTTAGTTGATAAAACTCACGCAACGTACTGTTAACAAAAACATAAGAATTATAGACGTAACAAGCTGTGATCTTTATACAGAATTGATGCGGCATTCACATTATAGCAATAATGGTGAAGTTATTTCACGGTATGTCTTTCATTGAGAAACAAGAAATCAAAAACACCTTAAATTCACCCATTTTAACTCATGATATTTCTATCAATATTAT
>CAZBMF010000050.1:0-4993 GCA_964492925.1 uncultured Rhizobium sp.
ATGTCTAAACTCAAAGGCTTTGGTTGGTTTTCTAATTTGGGCGCTGGTGTCAATTCTATTGGGTTTACAACCGGTATAAACTACACTTTGTAGAATTTTTATAAAAAAATAAGAACTACCGGTTCTTATCCATTTAATTTTTATTAAGTTTGTCTCAATAGGGTTCTCCTAAAAAAATTCATTATGGACAATAGTTTTTTTAAGTTTAAGGATATAAAAACATATGCGTCAACCGAATGGTTGGCCAATAATACCAAAAAGTACCGTTGCGTGTTTGAGCAAACGGAATTGTCGTATGTATATTGTGAAGTAAGTATTTACAACAAGAAATTCGACGAAGAAGATTGGACGTTGAGAATGCAATTGAAATGCTTCGACGAAACCAACAATGAAGTTTGTGATTTGAACTGCGATCGGTTGATCTCTATGTCGGATAACGTGGCCTATATTCGTGAGGGATGGGGGGTGAAAAATACGGGTAAGTATTGGAAGCCGGGAGTTTACAAATGGGAAGCTTGGATAGGTACTGAATTGTTGGCTACCAAAACATTTTATGTTGAGAGTGTTGGGCAAATTCGTCCCGGATTTAATCCTTATTTCAAAATTGATACAGTGAAGCTTTATGAGGGACCAGATGACAATACCACCATTGATCAGCGTAAATACTACACGGTATTTAACGTTCTAAGCACTAAATATGTTTGGGTTGAAGTAAATGCGAAAAATTTGACGCGTAGGTCTACAGACCTTCCTATTGAATTGATGTTCAATTTCAGAACCTTGAGTGGTTATTTAAAGGGGCGCGTGCAAAAATTGTATTTTGTAAAACCAACGGAGGATGAATTTACAGCTACTATTGGATGGGGTTCTGACATCATTGGCACTTGGGCTAGGGGGGACTATTACGTTGAAATCGTATTCATGGGAGAATTGTTGGCCAATATTCCGTTTGAAATAGGAGACGATTTTGTTTTGGCCAATGAAAGTGATTTCTTGCCCATGACACAAATAGAATTCTATGATGAGGAAGGTGAAGAAATTGAACAACCTGAACCAAATATTGAACATCATGAAGATGAGGCGATTGGCTTTGAAGGGGTGATGAAAGAACTCGATGAATTAATTGGTCTTGATCCTATAAAAGTTAAAATTCGTGAATATTCTGATTATTTGAGGTTTGTTGCTTTAAGAAAAGAAAAAGGTTTCGATGAAACCGATAAAATAAACTTACATGCAGTTTTTAAAGGAAATCCAGGTACCGGTAAAACAACCGTTGCCAGATTGCTGGGTAAAATTTACAAGGAACTAGGACTTCTGAAAAAAGGACATGTGCATGAAGTGGACAGAGCCGATTTGGTAGCTGAATATATTGGACAAACTGCTCCTAAAACCAAGGAAGCCATTAAAAAGGCCAAAGATGGTGTATTGTTTATTGATGAAGCTTATTCGCTTGCAAGAAAAGATGAAGACAACAAAGATTTTGGTAAAGAAGCCATTGAAGTTTTGTTGAAAGAATTGAGTGATTCAACAGATATTGCCATTGTGGTTGCCGGTTACCCCGATGAAATGGAAGTTTTCTTGGAATCTAATCCGGGACTAAAAAGCCGTTTTGTGGTACAATATGATTTCCCAGATTACACCCCTCAAGAATTGGTGCAAATTGCGGATTTTGCTGCAAAAAAACGTGGAGTATTGCTCACTGACAAAGCACAAGAGACTTTGCACAAATTTTTGGTTGACAAATACAGAGACAGGGACAAATTCTTTGGAAATGCCCGTTTGGTGAATTCTATGTTGGATGAAGCCAAAATCAATCTCGGTTTGAGAATTATGAAATCTGAGCACCCTGAATTGTTAGATAAAGACGCTTTGTCTTCAATTGATGAAGCTGATTTAACCAAAATATTTGCCCAAAAAAATAGAATACTGCCAGAAATTCCAATTGATGAAGAATTGTTGAAGGATTCTATGAATAGGCTGAAAAATATGATTGGATTGGAACAAGTGAAGCAAGAAATTGAAGAACTTGTAAAATTGGTTCGATTTTATAAAAGCCAGGGAAAAGATATTCGCAAAACTTTCTCTTTACATAGCGTATTTAGCGGGAATCCAGGTACAGGTAAAACAACCGTTGCCCGTATTTTGGCACAGATATATAAAGCATTGGGTATTTTGGAGCGTGGACATTTGGTAGAATGCGATAGACAAAGTCTCGTGGGTGGATATGTTGGACAAACTGCCATTAAAACTTCTGAATTGATCAACAAGGCAATGGGAGGCGTTTTATTTATTGATGAAGCGTACAGCCTTTCTGATGGAGGTTCTAACGACTTCGGTAGAGAAGCCATTGAAACATTATTGAAACGTATGGAAGACAAACGCGGAGAGTTTATTGTAATTGCAGCTGGTTATACCCAAAATATGGAAAAATTCATGGAATCTAACCCAGGGTTAAAATCAAGGTTTGATAGAGTGTTTAACTTTAAGGATTTCAATGCCGAAGATTTATATACCATTGCGCTGAATCAATTGGTGGATAATAATATTGCTCCAGAGCCGAAGGCTGCGAATCATTTGATGCAATACATCGAATTTATGTATAAAACCCGCGACAAGTACTTTGGTAATGGAAGAAGCGTTCGCAAGGTGATAGAAGAGGCCATCAGAAATCAACATTTGCGTTTGAGTGAACTTGCACCTAGTAAACGAACCGAAAAAGCCATCAAAACATTGACCTATGAAGATGTAGAAGAATTCTCAACTGAGGTTCGTCCGAATATTGCTTCTGGTGGAATAGGATTTAAGGTTTAATATTCATTTTAAAAATGCCGGCGGGTTGGGATTTGCGCTTTTCTGTGCTTAAATACATCTCCAATTCGCCGGTTTTTTTGTTTTTGAACACTGAAATCCCCTCAATTTGAGCTGGTTTTATGTTTAACTTTTGAGTAAGTCCTTTTTTCCAGTTGCATTTATATATAAATTGGTTTCCCCAATGGTTATACCCACAGAGGTATACCTGATTCTCAAAACAACAAGCATCGGTTACAAAAAAATCTGGATTCCAGGTTTCAACTAAATGTGCTTTTTGGTTGGATTTATGTTTGTCTAACCGATAAAGATTTGTTTTCAAATTGTTCCAATTCTTCGTGAATAAAATGATCTCATTTTTTAAAATTATCATTGATTCACAATCAAAAGAATGGAGTCTTCTGGCATTGAACTTTGTTTGGTTTTCGTATTCAAATTGCAGTGTATCCACAAAAGTGATTCTTTGATTGAATATATCATTTAGTAGTATTCGGTAAATCCTTAGATTTTGCCTAGTCCCCATATTATTTCCAAAATCACCAATGTAACAATACAAACTATCAAAAGCGAGTGCCTCCCAATCTTCATTGTTAAATGGCAGGGTCATTTGAAATGCAATGATATCTTTCTTTTTTCGGAAAATGGCCGTATCTGAAAATGGATGATGCAATGCATACAAAATTGGGGCATTCCCACCATCGTTGATTGTCCAAAAGTATCCATCGTGATAAACCAATGCCGATGACTCTTGCAATGCTTTTGGAAATTCAAAAAAGTTATTGGCAGATAAGCATTTTGAATTGTGGGTGGAATTTTGTATATTAAGATTTATTTGAGCATTCAGATTTTGTCCCTCAATAAAGAAAAAATAGATAAAAATCCATTTCCAAGAAATGATAGATTTCCAATTCATAAATTAGCGCAGATAGATAATTTTAGAACTGATAATTTTGCCATCGCACATGATTTCAATAGGGTACGTGCCCGCTGAAATGTGAAGATCATCTAGGTTAATTTTTTCAAAATATTGTCCGTCTTCGGCGATATTCCATTTTTTACTGTAAAGTTCCTGTTGCCCTACAATGGTAGTAATTTTCACGGTTACAGTTTGACCTGCTTTTGCGGAGAATGAAATGACACATTCATGGTTTGTTGGGTTAGGGAAAAGGTTGAAATTCAGGGCATTGTCTGGTTTTTGCAAGTAACTTTCATTTGTTTTGAAAGTTTGTGAAGTAGAATCTTTACAACCAATGGAATTTGCTACCCATAATTGAACATCTAAATTCCCATTATCATTCGATTTCCTATAAATCTTTTTGCCTAGATAATTATCATTTCCAATTTTCCAAGAATATGTATAATTCGGGTTAAGGGTGTCTGATGCAATGAATTCTGTGAGCAGTTGTTTGGGTGAAGTTTTTGTAACAAATTGATTGATGGTAAAATCTGCTGATACTTTATCCCAAACTTGGATATTGCTTGAAATGATAGAATCCAAACATCCTTTGTTATTCACCGTTAACATGAGCTTGTAGCTACCTTTCTGATTGAAAATATGTGTGAAGTTTTTAGCGGTATCGGATGTAATACCCAATAAATTCCATTTGTTAGAAATTGAATGGCCATCCGGAGAGAAACTAGAATTCTGAGTTTTAAGAGTTTGTTGATCAACACACAAAGGATTAGGTAATGCCGTAAATTGAGCCTTTGGAATGGCATTTATAATGACTATTTGACTAGAAGAATCTTTGCAGCCTTCAGGCAAATGGTTGACAACCATTGAAATGGTTTTTTGTCCAAAATTTTGATAATTCAACCTTGTATTTGAACCGGTTAATTCTTTGTTGTTTATAAAATACTTGAAACTACCTTTGTCTGTGGGTTTTGAGTTATTTACAATGTTCATTTCTTCTTTTTCACAAAATTCATTTTTTAGGAATGTTGTATTGATATCGAAAACTTGAAAAGAAGGTTTAAACGTTTCATAAACAATGGCCAGTTTCGTTAATGTATCTGCGCAATTATTGATGGTTTTGGCAATTAAACGATTAGAAAAATCTCCAAAACCAGTAAAGCTATGATTTTTAGGAGTTGCACCTGTTTCAGTACTTCCATCCGACCATTGCCAAGTGTAAAATAAAGGTTCATTTGTTGGGATATTCGTTGAATTTTGGATGATAAAACT
>CAZBMF010000050.1:5003-11041 GCA_964492925.1 uncultured Rhizobium sp.
GTCTAAGAACTTCCAATTTACCTTAGGATTTGGCCAAGCCTCAACAGGCTGCACTGCACTGTCGATACAACCTTTATCGCTAGTCACCACCAATTTTGTTTTGAAAATGCCATAATTGGGCAATTTGGTTCCAAAATCTTTAAAATTTCCAGCCAATGCAGTTCCTATAACATTCCATTGGTACTTTTGAATGGCATTGAAATCGATGGTACTAGAATTGGTGAATTTGAAATCTTGTTGGTTGAAACATTGTTTTGCTTTGTTGCTTGTAAAAGAAACCTTCGGTTTTGCGTTAATATCAATTCGCAAAAGGAGGGATGTATCCATACATCCTTGGTGTTGAACCACCGAATAGTAAAAACCTGAGTCCAATAATGTGGCAATGGAAATGTTATGAAGAGTGTCTGACCCTTTAAAAGTTGTGGGTTTTTGATACCATTTATTAGAGATTGGCAAGTTGAAAGAATCTTTGGATGCCAAAACAACGGAACTTCCTTCACAAACTTCCTTATTACCATTTTTTATTCTTATTTGAGCCGTTGGTTTTTGAATTACTTGGATAATATCCTTTTTCAGGATAGAATCTGTTGGATTACCATTCACAGTTAATTTGACAGATTTGAGTCCTGCGGAATGATAATAAACCGAGTGCGGACCTTTTCCAGTGGCAGTTTGTGGAATTGCGCCAGCGCCAAAATTCCAATTCCATTCCTGGATAAGTCCCTCAGAAGAATCTTTAAAAATCACAAATTGACCAGTGCAGATTGTTTTCTTGTCCACCGCAATGTTAGGACTTATTTTTTCGTAAACTAGAGAATAATCCTCACTTTGTCCATAACCTAAATTCTTGCAGGCATTGGTGTCTAAAGAGTTATAATCGCTCATGACCCGCATTAAAAAGGCTTGGTTTTTTAATACGTTCGCAGGAGGTGTAAAATTGAATACTGCATCATTGGCCGAATTGGCCACAACAGATGACAATACTTCACCGCGCCAATTTTCAAATTTGCCGTTGTTGTTATAATCAATAAAAACCCTTGAATTTTCAGGGTAACCCAAACCGGCGGTAATTTTTAAAGATTGTTGTATCGAAGGTTTGATTTTGAATACTTTTTGTTTTGTAAAATTGATATTGGCACCATCATCAAAAAACAATCCGGTTTCGTTGGAGTTGTCATTTAATTTCACTTTGGCAATTCCCATTCCATAATTCACAGAAGATGGGGTAGTGGTAGATACACAAGTTGGATTTACGGAAGCTGGAAAAACTTTAATCCAGTGTTTTTTGGTAAATGTACTAGACGTTCCACAGCTATTGGCAGTAAGTGTAACTGTGTACAATCCCGGGGCATTGAATTGGGCTTGCACAATTTTATTTGTACTATCGTTGTTAATCCAAGAGAATGTTCTTGGGGTAATTTGCCACTTAAGGCTGGTTACTGAGCCTTCTACTTGTTCATACAATGTTGCTTTTCCACCAACCACAAACACTGAATCGAAGGCATATAAATTGGCTTTTAATTTTGGAGAATTAAATGCTCCATAATCGGTTAAATTACTCCTCCAAACGCCCCGCCCATAGGTTGATGCATATATTGTACTTTTTAATCTATTTTTTGGGAAATAATAGATGTCTAAATCTGTAACATCCGACCACATTGGAAATCCGGCGTTGAATTCTGTGATTCCAGCAAATGTTCCGGCACCAGAATTTAAATAAACATATACTCCTCTGTCGGTGCCAACGTAAATGTCTTCATAACTTCCCGTGGAATCGTATTTTAACGTTGTAATGGTTCCATAATTAAAACCTGCAACGGGACTAGCATTCCCCAAATTTCCAATTTGTGTCCAACTATTTCCTTTGTTGGTGCTTTTGTACAGAATTGAATTTCCAGCGATATATACGATATTGCTGTCTTTGGGATGCGTTTCAACGGCTCTTAATGTAATTCCTGCGGGCATATTTCCACTTATATCGGACCAAGTTGGAACGGTTGCTGTACCCGCATTGTCTGATCGTAAAAGTTTTCCATCCCCTCTAACAACATACAAAATATTGGGATTGGCAGAACTGTTTTTTATGTTGCGTACATTTCCTGTAAATCCATTAGAGATTTTGGTAAATTTGATAACCCCATTTTTCTTGACACTATCTGATCTCCAAACATTGATGTAACCCGCAAACATTCTATGCGGATTTCCTTCTTGAAGGACAAAAGGTGTGAGCCACCCTCCACCTTCATTCACGCCATTGACACCATTCGCCGCAATGTCGACCCCTAATCGTCTGTCGTACTGGCGGTAAATGGCACCCATTACATAAGAACCGAATACAAATTTCTCATCGGTGGGGTCAACTGCACAATCCATTCCATCACCACCCCAATAGGTGAAGAAATTATCATTTTGATGCATGGCAGAACCATTGTCTTGATAGCCCTGGGCACTCATATTGGGCGTATTCTTGGCTACGGAAATTCTATATATTTGGGAATTTTGAATACCTGAAGAAATATTTACCCAAGTTTTCCCTCCATTTTTTGAATAATAGATGCCACCATCATTTCCTGAAAATAAGGTTTTCCCAGAATTGCTAAATTCTCCAGCATGTTGATCAGCGTGTATATCATCGGCTCCACCGGCGCCAACCCAATGTCCACAAACCGAAAAAGTAGTTCCTGCATCTGTTGATTTCCAGATGTTAACGCCAAAGGCATAAATGGTATTTTTGTTGAAAGGATCGGCGGCCAAATCTAAATCATACCAACCTTGTCCACTTGCATCATTACCGAGCTCAGAATAGCCCAAAATATTGCTTGGAGTTGTTGTGGATTTGCTAAAGTTACTTCCACTATCGCGAGAAACATATAGTCCCTGAAACCTTGAACTTACACAGGTAAGTAAGAAAACGGTCCCTCTATCAGCTTTGGTTACCGCAATTTCACTTCTTTGTACTCCAGAAGTTGGAAGTCCACTAGTAATTTGTGTGAATGAACTACCGGCATTGGTGCTTTTAAAAAAAAATCCATTAGATGCAGCATAAACAATATTGGGGTTGTAGGGATGAAATTCTACGTCTGTATAGTTTGCGTTGGTACTGGTTCTTGTCCAGTTCAACCCACTATTGGTCGATTTAAAAATACCTGAATTTGTTGCAGCAATTAAAATGGAAGAATTTTTGGGATGAATACGGAGTTTGCCCACGGTAACATTGCCCATTCCATTGTTGCGTAAAGAAAATGTATTGCCTCCATTTGAAGAGAAAACCACACCATAACCTGGCGCATCACCGGCATCTCTGTCGCCGGTACCTATATAAATTGTGTCAGGATTGTTATAGCTGAGAGCCATGCTGCTGGCCCCCAACGTAACGAAGGCATTGTTTGTGCCAGCGCTCCATAGATGTGACCAAGTTTTGCCATAGTCTTTAGTTTTCCAAACGCCACCTTGTGGAGCTAAAGCGAAGAAAATATTAGAATCTGAAGGGTGAAAAGCAATGCCATTGATTCTGCCAATTCCGGTTGGTTGCGAGGTTTGATTGTATGGGTGAACGGTAGGTCCAACAGGTAACCAACGTCCCCATTCAGCACAATAAGTGGCTGGGGTAGTTGTGTTGCCGGGAGAGAATCCTTGGTTATGTTGGTTTGGAATAACGCTACCATGCGCAATTAGGAAATCGTTCATTTGCATTTGATTCCATTGAACAAAACCTGAATCATCTAAATGGTTCAACACTCGTGCTTCCCATCTTTTGAAAGATTTGTAACCAGTACCTTTTGGGGGATAAATTCTTTTGTATTGAGCATCAAAGGCTTTTTTTACCTCCAAATAATTGGGTTTTGGACTCAACATCAATTCAACCCATTTATAGGGTGTAATTGAATCTGTGTTTAAAGTTTGAGCAATTAAGCCTTTCGAAAAAAGTAAGACAAATTGAAAGAGAATAAACTTATAGACGATTGTTTGTTTGGTAAAATTCATTTGGAAGAGGTAGCTTTTGGGTTGTGGTAAAACTCAAGTATTACAAATTTAACAAATTGCAACGATGAATCCTCTTTGAATTTGTGCATTTATTTTTTGCAATTCTGCAAAACTTTCTACCTAATATTTTATACTGAAGTTATCTTTGTGGTGAGTGGATTTTGAATTAGACATAGCGGACGTGGCCTTTGATATCGTTGAAAATACGAGGCGAAATGTATTTCTTACCGGTGAAGCGGGAACTGGTAAAACTACGTTTTTAAAAAGGGTTCTAAGGGATACCGACAAACGATGTGTGGTTGTTGCTCCAACTGGTGTTGCTGCTATCAATGCAGGTGGTAGCACCATCCATTCTATGTTTGGTTTGCCAACTAGAATGTTTTTGCCAACTATGAGTGTGGTAGACCCCAATGTTTCGCAGAATATTCCTATGCTCCAATCTCACTTTCATTATCCTAAACCAAAGTTAGATTTATTTAAAAATCTTGATTTACTCATTATAGATGAGATTAGTATGGTGCGGGCCGATTTGTTCGATGCCATTGATCATGCTCTGAGATTTGCTAGGAGAAGCCAATTGCCTTTTGGAGGAGTTCAAGTACTGTTGATAGGTGATTTGTTTCAGTTACCGCCTGTAGTTAAAAACGAAGAAAAACCCATGCTTGAAACTTATTATGAATCAGAGTTTTTCTTTTCTTCTAAGGCCTATTTTGCATTGAATGTGATGCAAATGCAATTGAATAAGGTTTATAGACAAAGCAACAGAACGTTTATTTCCCTGCTCAACAATGTTCGAAATGCACAACTCAATGACGGAGATTTTGAAATTTTACAAGATCGTTATCAACCTCATTTTGAACCAGATGAAGAAGGTTTTGTGACATTGTGTAGCCACAATTCTACGGCAGATGCAATCAACAAAGAAAAGTTGGCCAAGTTGCCCGGTGAATCCTTTAAGTTTAATGCAGAAATAAAAGGTGATTTCTTTGAAAGTCAATATCCGGCTGAGCCAGTACTAGAATTGAAAGAAGGTGCTCAGGTTATGTTCATAAAAAATGATATTTCAGGCGAAAAGAAATATTACAACGGTAAAATTGCAGTAGTTTCACATATCACACAAGATAAAATTGAAGTTGTGGTTCCTAACTCACGCGAAATCATTGAAGTTGAAAAAGATGTTTGGCAGAATTTAAAATACCAATACGATGAAGTTGAAGATAGAGTGAATCAAAATGAGGTTGGTAGTTTTACCCATTTTCCATTGAAATTGGCATGGGCCATAACCATTCATAAAAGTCAAGGATTAACCTTAGAAAAAGTAATCATTGATGCGGAACGATCTTTTGCTCCAGGACAAGTTTATGTGGCCTTGAGTCGTTGCGTTAGTTTAGATGGCCTTTATCTGAAATCAGGCATCAATGGTCGAAATATTTTCATCGATCCACGTATAGTTGAATACTCACAATATCATGTTGCAACGCATGATCTGCCTGAAATTTTAGAACAAGAAAAAAGGCAATTTGGGAAAGATAAGTTGTTGAAAATCTATGATTTTGATCAATTAAGAGTGTTCGTTTATTCGTGGAAACAAAGGCTGTTGGCAAAACATGGATTGGAATTTCCTCAAGATCTAAACGATTGGTCTGAAAAGGCAATTTCAATTTTATATGAATTGAATGGTGTTGCTGAGAAATTTCATTTTCAGCTAAATCAAACCTTCGATGAACATAAGCTAAATGTTGATTTGCTTGAAATGCTCACAGAAAGATGCAGCAAAGCAACACGTTATTTTGTTTCAAAATTGGATGAACGTTGCTTAATTGAATTAAAGTCAATTTTGAACGCCTATACGCTCAAATCGAAGCAAAAAAAATGGAGAAAAGAAGTGGAGGCTTTGTCGCATGTTTTGTTTGCAAAGCGACATCAATTAATTTACGTTACATACCGCAGCATACGACTATTTAATGAAGAAATTCCTCTGCCAATTTTGGAGGATAAGGGAGGCGTTGGGAACCAGCAAAATGTCCCTCAAAAATCATCAAAATCGAAGAATA
>CAZBMF010000050.1:11051-16079 GCA_964492925.1 uncultured Rhizobium sp.
TAACCTTTCAACTGAGTCAAATTACGATATCCCGGAAACTGTGAAACTCACACTAGAAATATTTCAAACCTGTCAATCGATAAAAGAAACCGCAGAAAAGCGTGGTATGGTTGCCTCAACGATTGAGAGTCACTTAATAAAAGCAGTTGAAATGGGTTTATTGGAGCGAACTGAATTTATAGATCAAACTTCGATAAACGAAATTTTGGAAGCCAGAATGAGTTTGGAAGAAAAATTATCTGAAATAAAATCGAAATTGAACGACAAATACACCTACTTTGAATTGAAGTTGGCGTATTTGTAAGTTTGTTGATTTAAAAAACCACCAAAGTTGTATTTAGTATATTTGTTGTAATGTCTACCAAGCAAGTTTTTACCCTATTACAAGTAACTCAGAAAATCCAATCTGTAGTGAATCAGGTATTTAAAACTGGATTTTGGGTAAAGGCGGAAATGAATAAATTAAATTTTTATGCACACTCCGGACATGCTTTTCCTGAACTGGTAGAGAAAACCAACGGCAAAGTGGTGGCTGAAATGAGATCTACCATTTGGAAATCCGATTTTTCCAGAATTAACCAGCAGTTTTTAAATACCCTAAATGAGCCTCTCAAAGATGGCATCACAGTTTTGCTTTTCGCAAATATTGAATTTCATCCAACTTATGGTTTAACTTTGAAAATATCGGACATTGATCCTTCCTTTACTCTTGGTGAACTTGAAAAAGAAAAATTAGATAATATCCAACGGTTGAAAAAGGAGGGACTTTTTAACCTCAATAAAACTAGACATTTGCCGCTTGTTCCAAAGCGAATTGCCATTATTTCTGTTGAAACAAGTAAAGGTTATTCCGATTTTATGAAGGTTATTCAAAAAAATCAATGGAATTATCAATTTTTCACTGTCCTTTTTCCGGCAATACTACAAGGCGACAATGCAGCGCCAACCATTATCAATCAGTTGAATAAAATTAAGAAAGTAATTCGCCATTTTGATGTAGTAGCCATCATTAGAGGTGGCGGTGGAGAAGTAGGTTTATCGTGTTACAACAATTACGAACTTTCAAAAAATATTGCGGAGTTTCCTATTCCTGTTTTTTCAGGAATTGGACATTCTACAAATGAAACTGTAGCCGAAATGGTTTCATATAGAAATGCCATTACTCCTACAGAATTAGCGGATTTCTTGATACAAGAATTTCATAATTTTTGGGTTCCAGTACAAAAAAATGAACTAGCACTCGTTAAATTGTCGAAAGAAGTTTTGCAAAATTCGCGGAAAAATCTCACCAATGAAGTGAACTTTCTGAAGGCCCATCTCAAATTGCAACTTCAAAATAATCGCAATATTTTGAGCAATCAAGAAAGGAACTTGAATCTGCTATCTAAGAAATTGATTGAAAATCAATTTAGTGTTTTACAAGATGTAATTACGCCGAATTTAATACGTGCCACTCAAATGTCCCTCAAAAATGTAAAAAAAGAGTTGGAAAACAGTGAAAAAGTGGTGGATTTGCTTAATCCATTGAATTTACTAAAACGCGGTTACAGCCTCACTTTCGCAGATGGAAAATTGGTGAAATCTCACAAGGATTTGAAAAAAGGACAAACCATTCAAACACAATTTTCTGATGGTAGTGTTGATAGCCAAGTGGTTTGAAATGTGATATTTGTCACAGATGTTATTGATATAATAGCGGATATTTGAATTATGAGAATTGCTATTCGAATCGTTTTTTATTATCTATTCATTATTCCCTTCCACATTGTTGGTCAACCAGAATTTAATGTTTCATTAAAAAGAATTGATATAAACGGAATTAGTGGGGTACAATCATTTGCATGGGCAACAAAAGATGATTTTGTATTGATTGTTGGAGGTCGAGTTGATGGCTTGCATCAAAGACAACCATTTGCGTCATTTTCTGTATCTGGTCAAAATAAAAACCTGATTGTTATTGATGTAAATTCAAAGAAATCTGTGTCAATGTCACTAAATAATCTTCCAATTGAAATCAAAGATCAATTTTCGGCCACTAATTTTCAATTCTTCCAGGAAGGAGATTTTCTCTATTTAACTGGTGGATATGGATACAGTTCTAAATTGGGAGATCATACTACTTTTCCATACATTTCAAGAATAAATGTTTCAAGAATTATTGATTCAATCCAGCAAAACCATTCGTATAATTCTTGTATTACTCAAATTTACGATACGATGTTTGCCGTTACTGGTGGATCGCTAAACAAAATTAATCAAACTTACTACTTGTCAGGTGGACATAAATTTAATGGTAGGTATAACCCAATGGGGCCAAATCATGGACCAGGATTTTCACAGACATATACAAATGCAATTAGACGATTTAACATTATTGAGAAGAATGGAATTTTGGAGATAAATCACATTTCTGGTTATTATGATCCTCAGAATTTGCACAGGAGAGATTATAATGTTGTACCACAAATACTACCAAATGGAAAGGAAGGATTAACTTTGTTTTCGGGAGTGTTCAGAACAGATGCCGATTTGCCCTATTTATCCTCTGTAAATGTAGACAGCAATGGATATTTTCAGAATACCAATTTCTCTCAATTTTACAACCATTACCACTGCGCTCATATGGCAATGTTTGATAAAAATTACAACAACATGTACAATTTATTTTTTGGTGGTATTGCACAGTATTATGATAGTGCTGGTATTTTGGTTCAAGATAATAATGTACCCTTTGTGAAAACTATTGGCTTAGTTATAAGAGATCAAAATGGTGTAATGAAAGAATATAAAATGCCCAATTTAATGCCAGGTTTTTTGGGAGCGGGATCTGAATTTATTCAAAATGGGGAGCTTCCACATTTTAATAATGAGGTTTTAAAATTTGATGAATTAGAAATGTCTGATTCTATCAAATTAGGTTACATTTTTGGGGGAATTGAGAGCAAAAGAAACAATATATTTTTTAGTAACGACATTGAGAGTGCCGCATCAAGTAATTTTTATGAGGTCTATCTGCATCCAAATGTAAAAGTAAGTACTGCGAAATTAAATCGCTCCAGCACAAATTCTTTGAATGTTCAGATTTATCCTATTCCCAATTACGGTGATTTGTTGATTGAGTTTGAGTTATGGCAAAAATCAGCCGTAAAAATTACCATTATGGATGAAGTCGGGAAATTAATTGATTTCAATGAATTAAAAGATATTGGTTTAGGTAAAAATCAGTTTTCGAAATCAGTAAATTATTTAAAATCGGGTGGAATTTATTTTGTTGAGGTTGAAACTTCATACGAAAAAGAAGTGAGGAAATTGATTGTAGAATAATTTATAAAATAAAAATTCCTTAAATTTGAGCATGAGTAAATCCCAAGCCAATAATTATTCCGAGGCTTTTGAAGAATTGCAACTCATTGTAAATGAAATTGAAAGTGGTGAAATTTCTGTCGATGAATTGTCTGAAAAGGTCAAAAGAGCCACAGTATTGATTGCCATTTGTAAAGAGAAATTGTTCAAGACTGAAGATGATGTGAATCAGATTTTGAAGGAATTGGAATCAGAATAAGCTTGCGTGAAAACGGATAAATTGAAAAAACTTGATGAAATCATCGATGAAGATTTCGACATGGTTTTTCCTCTAGAAATTAGAAGGAAATCTGCCACCCATTTTACTCCAATTAAAATAGCAAAAGCAGCTGCACAGTTTTTGGCAACCGAACCCGGTACTAGAATTCTGGATGTGGGTTCAGGAGCAGGAAAATTTTGTTTTGTTGGTGCACTCACAACGAATGGACATTTTACAGGCGTAGAACAGCGTAAATCATTATCGGATTGCGCAAATGAAATTGCAAATAAACATGAAATTGACAATGTTAGTTTTCTAAATGCCAATATAAATCGTGTGAGATTTAAAGATTTTAACGCCTTTTATTTGTTTAATCCATTTTTTGAAAATTTATCCCCAGAATCCGCCATCGATCAAAAAGTATATCTCGATGATGAATTGTTTTTAGAATATTCAGATTACGTTCAAAAACAACTCGATCAATTGCCTTCTGGAACCAGAGTGGCTACTTATCATAGCAGTGGACCTGAAATTCCCAATTCATACAAATTAATTAATTCCCTATTTAAAACACATTTGAAATTTTGGGAAAAGAAGTAAGTGATAATTATCACCAAAGTTCTTGATTTTTGGATCGAAATTGCATCCATGAAAAAATTATTCGTAGGTGTATTATTTATTGCGGTACTCGCTATTTCGTGTAAAAAAGAGTCTAAAAGCAATCAAGAAGATATTGTAACTCAAATCAATAAATTTCCCATTGAAACTTTGTCCAATAACGAAATGAATGCCATTTTGTTTTTGAGGGAAGAAGAAAAATTGGCGCATGATGTGTATGTAAATTTGTATTCAAAGTGGAATAATAATATTTTCAACAATATTGCTGACAGTGAGTTAACTCATGCAAATGCTGTTTTGGTTTTAATCAATAAATATGGATTAATTGATCCAGTGGGAAATAATTCGGCTGGCGTGTTTAAAGATTCTATTTTGCAAAATTTGTACGATTCTTTGACGGCTTTTGGTTCAATTTCGGAACTAAATTCTCTGTTGGTTGGAGCTGAAATTGAAGATTTGGACATTGCCGATATTATGAAAATGGAGGCGATTTCAGACAATCAAGATTTGATTTTTGTGTTGCAAAACCTTAAAAAGGGTAGTCGTAACCACATAAGATCTTTCAATGAAAAATTGATTGCTATTGGTAATCAATATGTTCCGAAGTTTATTAGCCAGTCATTGTTCAATGAAATTGTGAATTCGCCAAGGGAAACTGGTGGATGGTAAGTTTTTTTTGAGGGACATTAACTTCATGCTACAGTTAAACATTTAGTAATGAAAGCAATAGCGTGTTGTTGCGGAATTTGCGAAACTTTTTTCGATTTTTTTTAAAAGAATTTCGGAAACAATGAATTTAAATTTTATATTTGCAGTCCCGTTGGTGAGATGGGTGAGTGGCTGAAACC
>CAZBMF010000051.1:0-1159 GCA_964492925.1 uncultured Rhizobium sp.
CGCACCTGTATTCATGCGATTCGCTGCCAAAGAAATCATAGGGGTAGAAACAAACCCCGAAGATAAGTATACCTTGACACCGTTTGATGCCAATTGAACTGCGGTTGATTTTGCAAACATTTCTCCGCCGAATCGACAATCATATCCAACAACACAAGATTTATTTAAATCAGATTCGTTTAACCATTTAGCAGTTGCATTTGCAACTCTTCTCACGTTTGATGTGGTGAAATTATCTCCAATAATTTCTCTCCAACCATCAGTTCCAAATTTTATTTGATACATAATTATTAATTAAAGGCGTTTTCGCCAGTTATTTCCATTCCTAATATGAGTAAGTGTATGTCATGTGTTCCCTCATAGGTAACCACAGATTCTAGGTTCATCATGTGACGCATCATTGGAAACTCTCCAGTAATACCCATACCACCTAACATTTGACGACTTTCTCTTGCTACATTCAATGCAATTTCCACATTGTTTCTCTTGGCCATTGAAATTTGCGCCGGCGTTGCTTTACCTGCATCCATTAATTGTCCTAAACGCCATACCAAAAGTTGTGCTTTGGTAATTTCCGTTAACATTTCGGCCAATTTCTTTTGTTGCAATTGAAATGCACCAATTGGTTTTCCGAATTGAATGCGCTCTTTAGAATATCGCACCGCCGTATCATAACAATCCATTGCAGCGCCTAAAGCACCCCAACTAATACCATATCTTGCTGAATTTAAACAAGTCAACGGGCCCTTAAGTCCCTCAACACCCGGAAGAAGATTCTCTTTAGGCACTTTCACATTGTTGAAAACCAATTCACCGGTAGCACTTGCTCTCAAAGACCATTTTCCATGGGTTTCAGGGGTCGTGAAACCTTCGTAACCTCGCTCAACTATCAGTCCTCTAACTTTTCCTGCTTCATTCTTAGCCCAAACAACAGCAACATCTCCAAAAGGAGCATTTCCAATACATCCCTTTTCAGGTAAACTCCTTGAATATCTTCTCCTCTCTTTACTCCTCTCTTTTTCTTAACGATTTGTGTTAAAGCAACTTTGCTGTTGTTGTTATTCCCTTTTGCAGTTTTTTTTATTCTGCGCTTTTATTCTTTTATCGTACATAATAATTCTTGTTTTAATGGAAATAATTAACGACGGAAAAATGTCAT
>CAZBMF010000051.1:1169-2573 GCA_964492925.1 uncultured Rhizobium sp.
GGCCAATTTGGGTAGGTATTTCATTTTTTGCTCCTCAGAACCAAATTTATAAATCGGATACATCACCAATGAGCCCTGAACAGAGGCTGTAGAACGAATTCCACTGTCGCAACGTTCAAGTTCCTGCATGATAAGTCCGTAAGTGGTGTAATCCATCCCTCCGCAACCATATTTCGATGGGAGTTGAGGTCCGAAAGCGCCAATTTCGCCCAATTGTTTCACTATGTGTTGCGGAAATTCACTTCTTTGAGCATAATGTTCAATGATAGGACTAAGGTCTTTTTTCACCCAATCACGAACAGATTGTCTGATGAGTTTTTGTTCATCGGTCAATAAATCGTCAATTCCATAAAAATCTGGAGCAACATACCTGTCTTTTCCACGATTTGATTCTAAAATTTGATTTAAATCTAAATTTTCCATGATTAAGCTTTACACAAATGTAATAATCTTACGACCTTTGTGTTTGAAATTTTAGTAAACGGGATGTTAATAACAGTAAAAGTTGAAAATCAATGGATATTATTGCCCATAGGATGGTATCCTGAAGAATTGATCACAAAAACCGAACTTGAAATATCGGTAACCATTCAATATCAATTGGATCGAATCCAAGATGATTTGTCGAATACTGTTGATTATCAATTAATTTCGGAACAAATTCTTGCTTTGAAAAATAAGGAGTTCAAATTATTAGAATTCGCCGCACAAGCATTACTTGAGAATATCGAAAACAACCTGTTTCGTCATGTGGAGATTAGAAATGTTTTCATTGAATTTAAAAAGAAAAACATTGCACATGAAGGAATTTCAGCAGAATTTCACACAATTTTGGTCGAAAAGAATTATCCGAATCCTTGAACCTTGAAAACTAATCCTTAAATTTGAAGAAACATGAAAAAAGCTGGGATTTTCCTTTTGTTTATTTGCCTTTTTTGGAACATCCAAGCCCAATATGTTGGGTTAACAGGATGGATTTTCAATAAGGAAACATTGGAAACCATACCTGGTGCCATCATTGTTGATGAAAAAACAACGTTTTTCAGCGAAGCAACAGAGCAGGGATATTATCAAACTGTATCAAAAAAGGGATTGAGGGAAATAACCTACGCAGCTCCAGGTTATAAAACCCAAAGAATTTCAATAGAACTTGAAAAATCTACAGTAAAAAATGTTTTCCTTGTGCCTGTCGATTTTGATGAAGATGATAGTTCTGCGGAATATACATCGCTATATAACGATAAAGCATCTTACTACAAGGCATTGCCTAGGCAAATCAAGCAAGGAAATTCAATTTTAAGTCTCTCAGATCCTATTAAATTAATGCAATTTTTACCAGGTGTTTCTGGTGGTATAGAGGGGTTGTCGTCTTTGTATGTGAGAGGGAGTAATTCTGATCAAAAC
>CAZBMF010000051.1:2583-6394 GCA_964492925.1 uncultured Rhizobium sp.
GTATTATAAATGGCCATCAAAACCTCATATTAATGAACGGAATGCCTTTGTATGGTAGTGGACATTTGTTCGGGCTAATTTCGAATTTTAATCCCGAAATTATTAAAAGTACTGAATTTTATAGAGGCGTGGCTCCAGCAAGGTATGGAAACAGGGCAGGAGGCGGAGTGCTTGATATTCAAACCATAGGCGGAAGTGCTGAGAGTTGGGCCGGGTCAGTAAATATTGATGTTGCAACTTTTAATGTGGCATTAAATGGACCAATTGACCGTAGAGGAAAGTGGACAACCTCTTTGGCTTTTAGAAGAAGTTATTTCGATTTGATTTTTTCCGACTTGTTTCAAGATTTTCTGATTGGCAATATTCATGACATCAATTTTAAACTCGATTATAAACAAGATTCTAAAAATCATTGGAACTTTTGGTTTTACAATGGTAGAGATAAATATGGAATTAATTTTGAGCAATCTGAAACAGATTCATTTAGAACAACTGTAGTTGCTAAATTTGGACTGGGGGCATCTTGGCAAAATACACTATCGGGAATCAACTATTCTCATGTGTTTGATTCCAAAAATTATGCGCATTTTTCGGCCGGATATTCACGATATTCATACACTGATTATGCAAATTTGGATGGAATGATTTACTCAGATACTTCTTTTCAGCAAATTGTAGAAAACAATCAGACATTGAGCTCAATCACAGATTATTCGGTAGCTGCCGACATTTTTAGCCTAAAAAGCAATACCACCAAATTGAGATATGGTACACATTTTGTTGTCCATGATATGAAACCCTCCTTGTCGGCCTATTCCCTGATCAATACCCCAGTTACAACTCAACGTAACATCGACACAGTTTATGGGGAATTTAACAACCAATTTGTTTCAGAATTTTCGAATTATTTAGAATTGGAATATAAACCATCACCAGGGTTGAGTATGAACATTGGAGGAAGGGTTTGGAGTTACTTTTCAAAGGACACCAACTATATCCGTTTCGAACCTAGAATTACATTGTCGCAGATGTTGGAAGGCAAAAAGCGCATTCAATTTGGTTTCTCAATTGCAAATCAAGGCCTACATCAATTATCAAGTGTTTCAGGTAATTTACCTCAAGATATTTGGTTTCCTACATCAGGAAATTTCCGTCCTCAATCCACCACTCAATTTACAATTGGCTACACACAACCTGTAATTGATGGGATAGAGGCCAGTTTAGAGTACTACTACAAATCGTTTGATGGCATTACCGAATTGGTAGAATCTGGTACTGCAGACAACTTCCAACGTTCGTACTGGGAAAAATCCATCCTACAAGGAAAAGGAACTTCAACCGGAGTAGAATTGCTGTTTTCAAAACGATCTGGACAATTAAACGGTATTTTTTCATATACCTTTAGTATCACAGATAGGATATTTGAAGAACTTAACAATGGTAAAACCTTCGATTTTAGATGGGATAGAAGAAATAAATTGAGTTTACAACTTGCCTATCAAGTTAGTAAAGATTTTGTATTCAACCTTTCAGGGGTATTAATGAACGGACACGCTGTTACTGTGCCTACTTCAAAATATTTCACTACCGACAAAACGTTGGTTTATGATTACAGTGAAAAAAACAACTACAGAATGCCACTCTACAAGCGAATTGATATTGGATTTACCAAAGAAATTAAACCAGAATTTCATGATGATTATCATGAATTTTATGGCATCCATATATACAATGTTTTTGGATGGGACAATCCCGTTATTGCCAGATTTCCTGAAAATAATCTAGGTTATAATAGATTGGTGGGTGTGAGTTATTTTAAATTTGTTCCAAGTGTATTTTATAGAATTGAATTCTGATGAGAAAATTACTATTACTTCCATTATTTGCAGTTATTAGCTTGATTTCAATTTCAAGTTGTGAAAAAGACTTGGATTTATCTCAATTGGAATTTTCTGAAAAATTGGTGATGAACGCGCTTGTGAATGACAATGAGCCCGTGAGTTTAACCCTCAACAGAAGTTTAGATATCTTTGACTCTCTAGGTAAACCGCAACTCGAAAATGCAAACGTTACCATCCTTGACGAAGCTGGGGTTTCATCTCAGATGAAATTTGATTTGGTATCACAATCTTATCGAACTACTTGGATTCCAAAGCCTGGTATTCGCTATACGATCAATGCAAGTTGGGGAGATCTTTTTCCTGTTCAAAGTTCTTTTGTTATCCCTCAATTAAATACAAATGGAAAAGCCATTTGGAAAGACAGTACTGGTAAAGACGATGCTGGATTTTATACAGGTACCATTTCTTTTACCATTAAAGATGATCCCAATGTCCGAAATTATTACGAAATTGGGTTGTTTCGTTATGATGAATTTAGCAGTGAATCATGGTTGAACTTGAAAATCATCCCTCAAAATCCTGAGTTGAGAGACAATCCAATCATCAATAAAAAAGGAGCTTTATTTGTAGATGACGGAGGCTTTAATGGACAGAATAAACTTTTTAAATTCACTACACCTGCCTTTACAAAAGGAACCACATACAAATACATGGTGGTGATAAAAAATTTAAGTGAAGATTATTACCGATACTTCAAATCCATCGAGAATTATCAGCAACAGTTAGGACCTTTTTCAGAACCATCGGCTGTTTTTACCAATGTAAAAGGGGGATTAGGGATTTGCGCTGGTGCAAGTTTAGTGAAAGATACGATTAGATAATTTGTGAAAAATAAGAACAATAAAGAGAGCAAAATTTTTGTAAAAAATGCCCATCAACACAACCTTAAAGGCATTGATGTTGCCATAAATCATCATGCATTTATCGTTGTAACTGGCGTTTCTGGCAGTGGAAAATCTTCGCTGGTTTTTGATACCCTTTTTGCTGAGGGCCAAAGACGCTACGTGGAAAGTTTGAGTTCCTATGCACGCCAATTTATGGGTAGAATGAAAAAACCTAAAGTGGATTATATCGACGGACTTTGTCCCGCTGTGGCCATTGAACAAAAGGTGAATACCCACAATCCGCGAAGCACTGTAGCTACTTCAACGGAAATTTACGATTATTTAAAATTATTGTTTACCCGTACTGGAAAAACCATTTCTCCGATTTCAGGGAGGGAAGTAAAACGTGATTCTGTGCAAGATGTGATCAACGAAGTGAAAAAATTCACCGATGGGACACGTATTTATGTTCTTACTCCTATAAAAACAGATAAAATTAAAATTGCCGATATAGAATCTCTCAATCAGAAAGGGTTTAGCCGGATTTTTAGCAACCATGAAATTTTGAGAATCGATGATATTCTGGAACAAGAAATACTCATTCAAAGTCCTTCCTATATTTTAGTAGACCGTTTGGAGTTAAATTCTCAAGATGAAGACAACGACTCTCGATTGTTTGATGCCATTGAAACAGCGTTTTGGGAAGGTGAGGGCGATTGTGCGATTTACCATTGTGAAAATAAGGAAATTTTGGATTTCAACAACCGTTTTGAATTAGATGGTATAACTTTTGAAATTCCTACAAAAGACTTTTTGAGTTTCAACAACCCATATGGCGCTTGTAAAACTTGTGAAGGATTTGGTAGTGTTTTAGGCATTGATGATGACCTTGTGATTCCAGATAAATCTCTTTCAGTTTATGAGGGATGTGTGGCACCTTGGAAAGGTGAAATCATGAACGAATGGAAAAGTCATTTTATTAGTCAATCAAGTAAAATAGATTTTCCAATACACCGACCTTATTCGGAATTGTCGAATGAGGAAAAAGATATTTTGTGGAAAGGTAAAAACAATATTTTAGGGATC
>CAZBMF010000051.1:6404-15898 GCA_964492925.1 uncultured Rhizobium sp.
CCTAGAGCAGAATTTTTACAAAATCCAATACCGTGTTTTAGCTGCGCGATACAGAGGAAAAACAGTGTGTCATGATTGTTTGGGAACTCGACTCAGGAAAGAGGCAGGTTATGTGAAAATTGAAAATATTGCCCATCAAACAAATAACTTACCTCGCTATACCAATATTCAAGAAATTTTGTTGATGCAAGTTTCGGAAGCTATGGTTTTCTTCAATGCAATTCAATTTTCATCAACAGATACCGAAATTTCTTTGCGAATTTTGGGGGAAATTAAAACAAGGCTAAATTATTTGAATGATGTGGGATTGGGATACCTTTCTCTCAACCGTTTAAGCAATACTTTGAGTGGTGGTGAAAGTCAACGTATCAATTTGGCCACAAACCTTGGATCTAATTTAACAGGTTCAATGTATATCCTCGATGAACCAAGTATAGGTTTGCATTCTAGAGATACCGAAAAACTGATTTCGGTTTTGAAAAACTTGCAAAATGAGGGAAATACGGTAATTGTGGTTGAACACGACGAAGATGTAATGAAAAAGGCAGACCAAGTAATTGATATTGGTCCTTTAGCCGGTAGTCTTGGTGGAGAATTGATATATTCTGGAAATTACGACGGACTGTTAAAAAATTCCGACAGTCTTACAGGGAAATATCTAAGTGGCGTGGAGCAAATTGAAGTTCCTCAAAACAAAAGAAAATCAATAAATTACATAGATTTAAATGGGGCAACTGCCAATAATCTTAAAAATATTGATGTTAAAATCCCAATTGATTCATTTACTGTAGTTACTGGCGTTTCTGGTTCAGGGAAAACTACTTTGATAAAGCAAATTTTGTATCCCGCACTTGCAAAGGAATTACAACAGTTTGTGTCCCTCAAAACCGGAAGCCATAAATCCATTACAGGACATAAAAAATTGTTGAAGGCAGTTGAATTGGTAGATCAAAATCCAATTGGCAAAAGTTCTAGAAGCAATCCTGTGACCTATGTCAAAGCTTACGACGATATTCGTGAACTATTTGCAAATCAATCAACTTCGAAGTTTAATGGGTTTAAACCTTCTCATTTTTCGTTTAATGTAGATGGGGGTAGGTGTGATAATTGTCAGGGAGATGGCGAAACCGTTATTGAAATGCAATTTATGGCCGATATCAAACTTCCTTGTGAGGTTTGTGGTGGTAAACGCTTCAAAAAAGAGGTTTTAGAAGTTGAGTACAATCAAAAAAATATTTTTGATGTATTGGATATGACGGTTGATGATGCTGTTGCGTTTTTTGAGTCAGAAAAGAACATCGTGGAGAAATTGAAACCTCTTCAAAATGTTGGTTTGGGATATGTTAAGCTAGGACAAGGTAGCAATACGTTAAGTGGTGGAGAAGCGCAAAGGGTTAAACTGGCCTATTATTTGAGTAAAGCCAATCCGTTCAAAGAAGGTGGCGTGTTGTTCATTTTTGATGAGCCAACAACGGGATTACATTTTCACGACATTAAAAAACTGCTAAAATCTTTTGAAGCTTTAATTGAAAAAGGCAACACCATTATTTGTATTGAACATAATTTGGATGTTGCAAAATGTGCTGATTGGATCATCGATTTAGGTCCAGAAGCCGGCGACAAAGGAGGAAGTCTCGTTTATCAAGGGCCTGTTGAGGGATTACTTGAGTGCAAAGACAGTGTAACAGCTCCATATTTAAAGGAGAAATTGGTTGGTATGAACTAATCTAATCTAATCTAATAGGATTTTAGCATTCAATGATCCTTTTGAGGTTTGGATTTTTAGTATATATACGGAGTTTGATAATTCTGTAGGAATTTGGTAAACCGAAGGTTTTACCATAATTAATGCACTAATCTTTTGTCCTTCAATGGTAAAAAGTTCAGCCTTTTCTATTTGCTCATTGCATTGTATGTTTAGTTGACCTCCTTTAATTATCGGATTGGGTGAAATTCTTACAGTTGATTTATTGAATTTCTTCGAATTGGAGTAATCTAATACTTGTATCAATTTTGATGCAGAATCAAAACATGAAATATTGAATGTGTCTTGCTTGAAGTGCTTTATTTTAATTGTTTTATTGTAAAATGACGATAAATCTTTCATGATTGATATTCCATAAAAAGTATCTACATCTAGTTGATTGTCTTCAAGAATCCATTGGCTTCGGTTAAATGAATCATTTGCAACAAATTGATATTCATAATTTTTTTGATAAATGGCCATGAAATCAGGAATGATTTTGTTTCTAAACTCGGGTTTAATTTCATAAGGTATTCCAAAACATTGATTGGTGTTTTTTACTTTCAAAGTATACAATTCGTTTTTAATTAATGGAATTGTAAAAGGATTGGAATTGCCTTTGTTAATTCCGTTAACCCAAAGTGAATCACCAGCATTAAGATTAACATTAATGGAAATGTTCGCATTATTTTTTCCACCACAAATAGTCAATTGTTCCGCGGTTAAATCAGTTTTAACCGGATTTCCAGAGTCTACTTCTAATTTGAAAGTTTTAACGGTTTCGCCACAAATTTTATTCAATGTGTCCAAAACTCCAAAGTATACCAAGTTGGTTTTTAATGCTTTAACCTTTATTAAGGTATCCGGTATTTTTATGTTGTTGTATGAAATGATATATCTCCCTGAATTGTACAAGCCTTGTAATTCTATTTTCACAGAATCGCCATAACAAGGAGTTGATTTTTGAGGGACAATTACATATGGAATATCATTGCAGCCAAGCGGTTGTCCAACTAGGCTGGTAATTTTTGATGTGTTACAATAAGTATTGGTGATCGCTTTTAGCCAAAATGAAGTTTTCAAACCAATTGAGTTTGGTGTAATTGTTTCATTTTGTGATAATATGCCATTTGTGGGGTATTTCCATGTTTTGCCACTATCAATACTATAAACAAATGCAATTGCGTTTGGAATGGTTGTCCATTGAAAAGAAACTGAATTTGCGGTTCTATTGGAAATGTTCAGAATTGGTGCATCTGCTGAGTCTTTTGCAAAAATGGTTTTAAAATCCACCAAACTAACACATCCATTGGTGCTTTTTGATGAAAAATAAAGGTTATTTTGCCCCTTATTCAAATTGAGATTAAAAAATGAGTCTTTAAAAAATTGGTTTGAAATTTGATTAACCTTAAATGAATCAGATAATAATTTGTTTTTGAAACTAATTTGAATTGTTTGACTAAAACAAATGCTGTCTGTTGAGGGATTTAAAATCAACTGAAAATTGGGACGAGGATTCACAACTAATTGAATAGGGTTGGATGTTTTTTTACATCCGTTTGAATTAATTGCGGTTACGACATAATCGTTGGCTTTTTTTGCAAATATTCCTAGTGATTTTTGTCCCGAGGGAGACCACAAGTAAGTATGATTTAGGGCAGAATTCACTTTAATAAAAGCAGAATCACCTTCGCATATTTTTACCGGTCCGTTAACGGGTGATGGTGTAAGGACAGGATTCGTAGCTCCTTGAATCACGTTAAAAATAAGAGTATCAGGTTTGGAAAATCCCTTTGCGTTTTTTGATTCTAAAATGGCCATTTTTGTCCCAGTTGTGTTGTAAATAACGGTCGGATTTTGAGTATTTGATGTTGTAATTGAACCACCTGGGAATTTCCAAGAATATGAGGTTGCATTATTGGTAGATGTACCCTTGAAAGTGATAGGCTTATTTGAACAATAAAGGGTATCCGAAATTAAAGCTTTTGCAACTGGAAGCAGGGTAGATGGAGATAGAACAAAACTTTTTGAATAGATATAATCTCCATTGCTGTTGTTGTTATTGTTGGTGACGTTTAATACCAAATGAAATTTGATATTCCCTAAATTAGTTGAAGGCGCTTTCCACTCAAATACATATGAAACAGAATCGGTTGCAACCGAGCTTGTTCCTGTTGAAGTATGTTCGATATAATACCGTGTAGTTGTGCCCGCTGTTTGAGAAAACGTGGAAGTTCTTGAGTCTTTGGAGATAAATGTACCAGCTGGTGTTGGATAACTCACATTTTTATCTTGAAGCGCGGTTAATTGAAATCCGAATATCGATTTTCCAGATTCTTTGTAGGAAACTACTATTTTATAAGTGGAATCTGGAATATAACCACCACCGGAAAAATTACCTGTTAAATTAATTCGGTTATAATTGGTTCCAGATGTTTGCAATGAATAGGTCCCGTGGCAGGATGTGCAAGTAGATTCAGAAGGTGCTCCTGTGTAGGCCGCCGATACTCCACTCGATTTACTTTTTATCGATAAGATAGAACCCAATGAAATAATACCAATGAGTGATGTGTACTTGACAATTTTTGAAACATTCATGAGTTTAAGTTATTCATTATGAAACAATAAAACATAAATGTGGGTTTATTGTTTTGTGAACAACTCGTTTATTGATAGAACGAAATGTAAATATATGATATGCGTTCATCTAATCTTTTTAAACAATTGTCTAACAATTGTTGATGGTCGTTTTTTTATGATTATTTTTGTATCTTATGAAAAAACTGCTATTTTTAGCTTCATTCTCATTTTTTAGTTTTTGTGGTTTACAAGCACAAGCCACTTTAATTGAAAAAGTAGAGGCACAAAAGGGCTCTTTGGTTATCCCTTATGAAAAGTATGTATTGCCCAATGGTATGACAATCATTGTTAACGAAGATCATTCTGATCCAGTTGTACATTTAAATGTTACCTATCATGTTGGTTCAGCTCGCGAAACTCCTGGTAAGTCTGGATTTGCGCATTTCTTTGAACACATGTTATTTCAAGGATCAAAACATGTTGCAGATGAAGAACATTTCAAAATTATCAAGCAATATGGTGGAGATGTAAATGGTAATACCACCCGAGATAGAACTGTTTACATAGAAACATTTCCTTCTAATTTCACTGAAACAGCGCTTTGGATGGAAGCCGATAGAATGGGTTGTTTTTTGGAAGCCTTTACTCAAAAGAAGTTTGAAATTCAAAGAGCTACGGTTAAAAACGAAAAAGATGAACGTTATGACGGACCTTATGGCTTCTTGATGGAAGTTAAAGACCAAGAACTTTATCCTTCAGACCATCCTTATAGTTGGTCTACTATTGGATTTGTAGACGATTTAAATAGGGCTGATAGCAATGACTTGAAGAATTTTTTCTTGCGTTGGTATGGTCCTAATAACGCTTGTGTAATTTTAAGTGGTGATGTAAACACCCAAGAAGTTATCCAATGGTGTGAAAAATATTTTGGTTCTATCAAAAAAGGAAAAGAAGTAACCAAAAAGCGCGTTAAACCTGTTGTTTTAACTGAAAATAAAGTAAGAAGTTACCCTGATCCGAACGCGGAATTGCCGTTGATGATGATTTCATATCCTGGAGCACCAGTTTATCATGAAGATGAACCAGCTTTGGATATGTTGAGCTATTTAATGGGAAGTACTAAAAGTTCTGTATTGTATAAGAAATTTATCGATGGCGAATGGGCTTTACAAGCTCAAGCAAGTAATAACCCTTTGAGCAGCATCAATCATGAATTAGCAGGTGAATTCTCATTTACTTTGGTTGGATATCCTTGGTCAGATATGTTTAAATTGAAAGACATGTTGAATACTGCAATTGATTCATTCGAAATCGTTAATTTTAGTGATAATGATTTGGAACGTGCTAAATCTACCATTTTAAGTGGATACAAAAAAGGTTTGGAATCAGCTTCAACTAAAGCCAATTACCTAAGTGGTTATTGGTATCTTGGGGTAAAAGGAGCAGATGGGAAAATGATGAATCTTCAAGAAGATGCTGCTAGATATCAAAAAGTAACCCGTGAAGATATTATCAGGGTTTTCAAAAAGTATATCAAAGGTAAAAATTCTTCTACCATAGAAATTAAACCTTCTCCAACTCCCGAAGGTGAAAAGCCAGAGAAATACATCAGTTACAATCCTAATGCTGCTTATAAAAATGATGCCTTAGATTTTGAATATCAAAATTTGAAATATCAAGCAGTTGTAGATAACTTCGATAGAAGTAAAAGACCAGAACCTAAAGCTGTTAAACCAGTTTCTGTTCCAAAAACTTTCAAGTCTAAATTGGCCAATGGTTTAGAAATTTGGAGCAGTAACTTTAACGAAACTCCACAAGTAATTGTGAATATTTCAATGAAAGGTGGTTCATTGTTTGAAGATGGTAAAGAGATTTTACCGGGTACCGCTGATCTTTTGGCAATGAGTTTGTCTGAAGGTACTACTACCAAAACCCCTGTTCAAATTGAAAATGAATTGGAAAGTTTAGGCGCTAGCATCAATTTTAATGCTGGTGCAACCAACTTTACGGTTTCTGTCAATTGCGAAAAAGAAAAATTAGACAAAACAATTGAGTTGTTGAAAGACATGATGTTCAACCCTCGTTGGGATAAAAAAGAATTCGCAAAAGGTAAAAAGCGTGTGGTTGAAAGTGCTAAGAGCCAATTGTCGAACAGAGGTGTAGGATTGCAAAATGCCGTAGGTAGATTGTTGTATGGTGAAAACTCTCCATTGGGTAGATATGTTGGATCAGAGAGTTACAGTAAAATTGGAATTGATGATATTCAAAAATTCTACAACCAATTTTTCGCTCCAGATCAAGCAAAAATGATTGTTGTGGGTGATTTAACAGAAGATGAAGTAAAATCAAAATTTGCCTTCTTAAATGATTGGAAAGCTAAAAATATTGTGGTAAATAAACCTGTTGTTGCTCAAAATCTTGAGACATCACAATTATTTGGTGTTAACTATTACGATGCCGAACAAAGTGATATATTTATTGGATTTAGAAGTTTGCCGTATGATGCAACAGGTGAATTTTACAAAAACACCATTATGAACTTTGCTTTGGCAGGTAATTTCAATAGTCGTTTGAACTTGAAAATACGTGAAGAAAAGGCATGGACTTACGGAATTCGTGGTGGTTTCAGTGGTAGTTTTGAAGATTTGCCAGGATTGTATTCAATTTCGGCTGGTGTAAAAGCCCGTGCAACCGATAGTGCAATCCACGAGATTTTATGGGAAGTTGAAAAGTTCAAGGATAAAGGTATGACTCAAGAAGAGTTTGATTTCACCAAATCAGCATTATTGGCGTCTGAAGCCCTTGAATATGAATCTATATTCCAAAAGGTTGGTTTTATTTCTCAATTGGCAAATCGTAATTTGCCGGTTGATTTTGCTGAGAAACAATTAAATATCCTTCAAAATGTAACCTTGGCTGAATTAAATGACCTTGCTAAAAAGAACCTTTCAACCGACAAATTGTTCGTTGTGGTTTCAGGTGATGTAATTCAAATGAAAGGCAAATTAGAGAATTTAGGATTTGGCAAAATGCAATTATTGAACCGCGATGGAACTGGTAAGTTCAAATATTTGAAAGCTGGTTCTACTTCACATTCAAAAAATTATAAGTAAATCTTCAGATTTGCAAAAAAAAAGACCGATTTATCGGTCTTTTTTTTTTGCATTTTTTGCAAATATATTCTGTCATTTTTCTGTAAGGTTCACAGATTGTATTTTATGCTAATTGTTTAAATATCAATTTGTTATGTTTGATTTGGGGGTGTTTTTCAAAAAATGACTTGCAAAGACATTTTTTCATCGAATTAAAAACACTTTTTTTACGTTAAAATGTATAAAAAATGTGGGCAACATACGGCCAATTTAGGATGATTTACCATCCTAATGTCCTAAATTGCAATACTTATATTTTCACATGGAAGAGAATAACAACAACCTAGAAGAATTAAACGAAAGAATCATCCCCATAAATATTGAGGATGAAATGAAAACGGCCTACATTGACTATTCAATGTCCGTTATTGTTTCTCGTGCATTACCAGATGTTAGAGACGGTTTGAAGCCAGTACATCGCAGGGTTTTGTACGGAATGGTTGACTTAGGTCTTGCATCAAATAGGCCATATAAAAAATCTGCCCGTATCGTTGGGGAAGTATTGGGTAAATACCATCCACATGGTGATAGCAGTGTTTACGACACCATGGTGCGTATGGCTCAAGATTGGAGTTTGAGATATCCTTTTGTTGATGGACAAGGTAACTTTGGTTCAATAGATGGTGATCCTCCAGCTGCGATGCGTTACACAGAGGCTCGTATGAGAAAAATTGCCGAAGAAATGATGACAGATATCGACAAAGATACTGTTGATTTTAGACCGAACTTCGACGAAAGTTTAAGTGAACCTACTGTACTTCCTGCTAAAATTCCTAATTTGTTGGTGAATGGTGCAAGTGGTATTGCCGTTGGTATGGCTACCAATATGGCACCACATAACCTAACGGAAATTTGCGAAGGTGTTATCAAATATATCGACAATAATGATGTTACCATTGCTGAATTGATGGAAGTTGTAAAAGGTCCTGATTTTCCTACAGGAGCTGTAATCTATGGTGTTGAAGGTATTAAAGATGCTTTTGAAACGGGTAGAGGTAGAATTGTTATGCGTGGTAAAGCTGAATTTGAAACTAGCAGCACCGGCAAAGAAATGATTGTTGTAACCGAAGTTCCTTATCAAGTTACTCCTTCTCAAATTATCGTTAAAACAGTTGATTTGATTAGTGAAAAAATTATCGAAGGTATATCGGCAGTTCGCGATGAAAGTGGGCGCCAAGGGATGAGAATCGTTTTCGACCTTAAAAGAGATGCCATTCCTAACATTATATTGAATCAGTTGTTCAAATTTACCCCATTGCAAAGCAGTTTCTCAGTTAACAACATTGCGTTGGTGGCAGGAAAACCTGAAATGTTGAATTTGAAGGACATGATCAAGCATTTTGTGAATCACCGTCACGAAATTATTGTTCGTAGAACCAAATATTTATTGGAAGAAGCTAGAAAACGTATTCATATTTTGGAGGGACTTATCATTGCCCTCGATAATTTGGATGCGGTTATTTCTTTGATCCGTAAAAGTCGTACTCCAGATGAAGCCCGTGAAGGTTTGATGTCGAATTTTGGATTGAGTGAAATACAATCTAAAGCTATATTAGACATGCGTTTGCAGCGTTTAACAGGATTGGAAATTGATAAAATCCGTGAAGAATACAACGCTGTAATGAAAGAAATTGCTTATTTAGAAAGCATTTTGGCTGATGAGTCGTTGAGAATGCAAATTATCAAAGATGAAACCAACGAAGTTGTTCAAAAATTTGGTGATAAGCGTAAAACCAGAATTGAATTCAATGCCGAGGAAATCAACATTGAAGATTTGATACCAAATGAAGAAGTGGTAATTACCATCTCTCATAAAGGTTACATTAAGAGAACCCAATTGTCGGAATACAAAGAACAAAATAGGGGGGGCAAAGGACTTAGAGGTGTTGCTCACAGAGATGAAGATTTCGTTGAGCATTTGTTTATAGCAAGTACCCACAATTATTTATTGTTGTTTACAGAGCAGGGAAGATGCTTCTGGTTAAAGGTTTATGAGATTCCTGAAGGTGCAAAAGCAA
>CAZBMF010000052.1:0-15829 GCA_964492925.1 uncultured Rhizobium sp.
TGAACAAGAGTTTGATAGGGTGCGAGATTTAATCAAAGAATATTGCAACAATTTTGTATTGAATGAGTTGGTACCAGTTTGTGTTCCAATTGGACATAAACGCAAAACTTTGGGATTTTTAGACAGATATCTCACACTATGGATTTTTATTGCCATGGTTTTGGGTGTTTCCATTGGATATTTTTTCCCAGATTTGGTACAAGCATTCAACAAACAGCAATCGGGTACAACCAACTTGCCTTTGGCCATTGGATTGATTTTAATGATGTTTCCGCCTCTTGCAAAGGTGAAATATGAAAATATGGGGAAAGTGTTTCAGAACAAAAAAGTTTTGGGAATTTCGTTGTTGCTCAATTGGGTGATAGGGCCTGTGTTAATGTTCGGTTTGGCAGTATTGTTTTTGAGAGATAAGCCAGATTATATGTACGGCTTGGTTTTAATTGGTTTGGCTCGATGTATAGCAATGGTGGTAGTCTGGAATGAATTAGCCGAAGGGAATAGGGAATATGCTGCGGGTTTGGTTGCTTTGAATAGTATTTTTCAGGTATTGTTCTTCAGCGTATATGCCTATTTATTTATTGGTGTTTTTCCTGGGTATTTCGGTATTAAAACAACTTTAATATCCTTGAGCATGGTAGATGTAGCCAAAACGGTTGGCATATATTTAGGTATCCCATTTTTATTGGGAATTGTTCTCAGATATTCTTTGATTTCTTTGAGGGATGAAAAATGGTTTCAAGAAAAAATTGTACCAGCAATATCGCCTATTACATTGATTGCATTGTTGTTGACTATCGTGTTGATGTTTAGTTTGAAAGGCGAAACATTGTTGCAAATACCATTGGACACTTTGTTAATAGCCTTGCCTTTGCTCATCTATTTTGTTTTGATGTTTGGTATTAGTTTTCTGGCGGGAAAATGGCTGGGTGCTGATTACAGTCAGAGCGCTGCAATTTCCTTTACTGCCGCTGGAAACAATTTTGAGCTGGCAATTGCAGTTGCAATTGGTGTTTGGGGTATTCACAGTGCACAAGCTTTTGTTGGAGTGGTTGGTCCTTTGGTTGAAGTTCCAGCATTGATTGCACTCGTAAATGTTTCTTTTTGGATAAAAAAGAAGTATTTTGATCGTCAAAAACTATCATAAGTATCTACTATTTTATCATTTCGACAAAATAAATTGTTCGTTTATCGGACTTCAGATTCAATTTAATGTGAATTGTCAATAAATTGCGAAACAATCGTATGAATAAATTATTTCTAGGGCTCTTAGGAGCTTCGTTTTTGACGGCATTTGTATCAACCGCTGATTACCGCGCCATCGAATTGAGTTACATGGATACCACTGTTTCTCCGGCAGATGATTTTTATAACTATGTAAATGGTAAATGGATGAAACAAACCAATATTCCTAACGATAGAAGTCGTTGGGGATCTTTTGATGAATTAGGAAAACGTGCCGATAGCATGAGTTTGGCAGTTTTAGAAGAAGCCATTAAGAGCGGAAAATATGCAGCAAATTCAGATCAAGGTAAGGCAGTTATGTTGTATGAATCTGTGATGGATATTGAAAGCAGAAACAAACAAGGAATAGCACCTGTGAAACCATTTTTGACGGAGATAATGTCCCTCAAAAATTTAAATCATTTAAAGAAATACATAGTGAAATATACCCCAATGGGTGAAAACACAATGTTTGATTTAGGGGTGGATGCCGATGCTAAAAATAGCAATAAAAATGTTGTAAGCATTGGAATTACTGGCTTGGGATTGCCTGACAGAGATTATTATCTAAAGACTGATGAAAAATCGGTTTCAATACAAGAGAAGTACAAAAAGTACATTCAAGATGTATTTGTGAAATTTGGAACTGCAGAAACGGTAGCAAAGACCAACGCAGAAGCCATTTATCAATTTGAGAAAGCGTTGGCAACTAATATGATGTCTAGAGAAGAACGTCGTGATCCAATTGCTCAATATAACCCAACATCTGTAAAACAATTGTCTAAAACATTGAATGCTTTTGATTTAAAAGGAATTTTAAAAGCGTTGAAAATTAATCCAGATACCATCATAGTTGGACAACCAAAATTCTTGAAAACGATGAATGAGTTGGTGTTGAAAACTGATTTCAATACAGTAAAATCATTCTTCGCATGGTCTACTATGAGAGGTTCAATGAACTTATTGAGTGAAGATTTGGAAAAATTGTCATTTTCTTTCTATGGACAAACATTGCGCGGGGTACCGGCTCAAAAACCATTGAAAGAGAGAGCATTGGGTGTTGTGAATGGCATTGCTGGAGAAGCATTGGGTAAATTGTATGTAGAAAAGTATTTCCCGAATGAGGCCAAAGTGGTGGCCAAACAAATGGTTGATGATATCATCGAGGCGTACCGCGGTAGAATCAAGAATTTGGATTGGATGAGTGCAACTACAAAAGCTAAGGCTTTGAAGAAATTGGATAAATTGATGATTAAAATTGGTTTCCCAGACCAATGGAAAGATTATTCAAAATTGGAAATCAAGAATTATAAAAATGGTGGCAGTTATTATCAAAACATGATTAATGCTTCTAAATTTATGATTGCTAAAAATATGGAGCGTTTTGGTAAGCCTGTAGATAAAACCGAATGGTACATGTCTCCACAAACAGTAAATGCCTATTACAATCCTTCATTCAATGAAATCGTTTTCCCTGCGGCTATTTTACAGCCTCCATTCTTTGATTTCAGAAACGATCCAGCTGTGAATTACGGTGGAATTGGTGCGGTTATTGGCCATGAAATTTCACATGGGTTTGATGATCAAGGAGCACAATTTGATGAAAATGGTAATTTGGTAAACTGGTGGACAGAGGAAGATGCGGCTGCTTTCAAAGCGAGAGGCGAGAAGCTGATTGCTCAATTTAGCTCATTTGAAGCCTTGCCAGGCAAATTTGTAAATGGTGCATTTACACAAGGTGAAAACATTGGAGATTTGGGTGGTATTGCTTCATCGTATGATGGTTTACAATTGCACCTTAAAAATAAAAAAGTTGGTTTGATTGACGGGTACACACAAGAACAACGTTATTTCTTGAGTTGGGCTACCATTTGGAGGTCTAAAATTCGCGATGCGGAATTGGCAATGCGTTTGATGACCGATCCACATTCTCCTGGTTATTTTAGAGCCATTGGTCCTTTGCAAAATCACGAAGGATTTTACAAAGCATTTAACGTAAAGCCAGGCAACAAAATGTATAGAGCTGAGGCTGACCGAGTGAAAATCTGGTAAGCTTGCAACGGAATTAATCCTTTAAACGTCTAACCAATGATGAGCAACTTCAAAATGGTTAGACGTTTTTTTTTACTTTGTATTTTCCTTTTAGGAACAGGTGTTGAGCTTTCGGCTCAATTCAATAAACCCAATGCTTCGGCCTACAATCCGTTTGATGATCGCTATTACATCACCAATCACAATGGCCAATCTGTGGTAAAAATGGATCGTTTTGGAAATAAATCCTATTTCATTCAAAATTTAATTGCACCCAATAACATCATTTTTGATGTTTTTCCTTTTGGTCCTGCTTTCATTGTTTTAGACTCGAATAAAGCCAGGGTTTTTGATACATCGGGTAGTATGTTGGCTGATATTTCGGTGCCTAATGCAGTGAATTTGAGGGATTTGGTCTATGATAGCGCTGCAAAATGCATTTATACTACTGATGTAGATAAAGGGTTTGTGTATAAAACAACTTTCGGAGCGGCACCTAATTTTACCCCCTATATTTCATTGTGGGTTTCTGGAATTGCCAGACCCTCGAATTTGTTGCTACAAAAATCTCAGAATCGATTGTTATTGGTTCAAGATACCCTGAATTCGGATTTATTGTCGATTGATTTAACAAGTAAAGCAGTGAGTGTATTGAGAAATACAGGTTTGAGTAATTTGTCTGGATTGGCGCAAGATGCCGAGGGAAACTACTATATCAGTTCGCAATTTGAAAAGAACATATATCAATGGAATAAATATTTAACTGGGTATCCAAAAAGGATTGTAGGTGAACCTAAACCTGGGGATATAACCGTGAATTCTGCAAAAGATGAATGGGTTTATTGTTGCATTTTATGCGGATCTGTATATGTTGCAAAATTGCACACCTTTGGTCCAGCTATTGAATTGATGGGATGCCCTGGAGATTCAGTGGACGTCTACAAAAATACGTTGATTAAATGCTTGGGGACGTTCAATGCGGGCAATGAATTCATCCTAGAAATTAGCTCACCTTGGGGGAATTTTGATTCAGCGATGACAATTTTATCGGTGGTAGATACCTTGCAACCGATCTACCAACGCATACAAATTCCTGATAATTTGGTAGGAAGTAAAAAATACCGTTATCGTTACAGAACCACAAATCCGGCGGTGAATGGTATGTTTGAATTGGTGTATGTAAGTGAAAAACCGAAAGAACAATTTGTTACGGATTCAATTCCATTTTGTGGGTATGGTGATGAATTTTTGGTACCAAAAGACACCCAGTTTGTTTACCAATATTGGAGCAATAAAGATGGATTTGCAGATTCATCGAAAATGATTTACCCATTTTCGAAAAAAAGAGAAGTGGTTTATCTAAAAACCAAAAATGGTGATGGCTGTATTTCTGAAGACACTGTGATTGCCTATCCAATTATTTCTGAAAAGGTAAAATTGGCGTTAAAATCAGATTCTATTTTATACGCATCCAATATCCCTCAAAATGCAAGATACTTTGTTTGGAGATGTAACGATACGCTTTTGATGGATACAACCAAAGAAATTGTGGTTAAAAAAACAGGATTTTATACTTTGAGTTTTGTTTTAAAAGCCACAAATGATTGCGATTATTTTACAGATTCACTGTATGTTCAATATGTTCCGAAAGAGAAATCAACTGTTGAAAATTTAAATGCTTTTAATGTGAACATATTTCCAGTTCCATTAGAATCTACCTTGAATTTCACTTCAAATAAATTGATCAAAGAACTACATATTTATAATGCTATTGGTAAAGAAATTCGGCGTATAAATATCAATCAATATGGATCATTTATTGATTGCAGTAAATTCGAAAATGGGGTATATGTATTTTATTTTCAATGTGCTGATGGAGATGGCTTTTTAACCAAATTGGTGAAATAAATTGATTGATTTTCAATTTATTTCCTTTAGTTTGTACATATGAAAGCCAAATTCTCATTTTCTGATTTGTTTAAAGATTCTTGGGTTGCATTGAATCGATTTCCTATTGTTATCCTGTTGTCAGTCATTGGTGCAGTATTGGCAATTGTATTGGGACCTGATAGCAATTGGGGGCCAAATATAACGTCATTAATAACCACATTGGGATTGGGTATTTCATTGTTTTTTGCATTGTCTTTATTTGCGGAAATCAATCAGTTGAATTGGAAAAAACGCTTGGCAATTTTACTCTTGGGAATTGGCATTTTGGCGTTTGTTTATTTTGATTTGAATTCAGAAAAATCATATTACAGATTTGAACAAAATGTTGTATTCATTGGTATCCGTTATGGTATTTTGTTTCATTTAATGGTTGCCTTTTTACCGCTATGGGGGAAAAGTAACAATTTGGGATTTTGGCATTATAATCGGACATTGTTGACCCGGATCATTCTCACGGGAATCTTTATTTCTGTTTCATATTTAGGACTAGCTGCTGCTATATCTGCTGTTAATATTTTGTTCGCATTAAGTGTTTCTTCAAAAGTTTTTTACTATTTGTGGGTGATATTGTTTGGCCCAATCAGTGTGATTTTCTTTTGCGCTGGAATTCCGAAGAATTTCGAAGAATTAGATTTCAATGAAGCATTTTTAAACATATTAAAGGTTTTTGTTCAGTTTGTATTGATCCCCTTGATACTCATTTATCTCGGCATTATGTATGTTTATTTTGGGAAAATAATCATTCAATGGACATTGCCCAAAGGTTTTTTAACCATGTTTATCAATGCAATGTGGGCGGTAGGGATTTTGGCATATTTACTCATTCATCCATTTCAAACTGTTTCAAACAATCGTTTTATTCAGTTTTATTGTAAATTTTTCTTTAAATTTTTGATTCCAGTTGTCATAATGCAATTTGTTGGGATATTTACCAGAATTGGTCAATATGGAATTACAGAAGACCGTTACATGGTGTTGATTACTGCAATATGGATTTCTGTATTGATTCTCTATTTTGAAGTTTTCAAAAAGAGTAAAATTTCAGCAATTCCATTTTCAATGTTTTTATTTGTGGTTATGAGTGTTTGGGGGCCATTGAGTGCAAAAAAAGTCACAATTTGGAGTCAGAAAAATCAAATTCAGCAGTTAATTAAAGAATTGAAAATGGTTGATGGTGAAAAGATTGTGGCCTATGGGAAATCTAAAAATAATTCATTAAACATCACCAAATCGGAAGAGTTATATGAAAAAATCAGATTTCTTGTAGACAACTATGGAATCACCGGTTTGGAACCAAAGTTGAATATTATAACATTGGAACAAGCTGCTACTAAATTAGAAAATAAAAAGTTAGACCGCTGGGATATGCGCTATCAAGTTCAGAACATCCAAAGGGATTCTTTAAATTCTTTGATGCAGCGATTGAATCTTTCCTCTGGTTTGGGTGCTCCTGAAATGTCGACGTATAATCAAGACATTACAGCGGATTCGGTTGCATCAACAACACGTATCTTTTTGGTTAACAAAATGGAATCAATGAAAATTCCAAAGGGGGTAACCACGCTTACAAAAATATCTTTTAATGGCTATGCTGAGAAGTCCGGTCAATATTCTGTCAAAGTTATAGATAAATATAAATTTCAGATCGTTAAATCCGGCATTACCTATACGTTTAATATGTTCTCTGTTATGAATAAAGAACTTGGAGATGAGTTAACCAACTATATTTTCGAATCAGAGGAAGGAAAAGGAAGGTATAAATTCATTGCAGATGAAATTGAATTCGATTCTCAATTGAGAGAATTAAAATTAGTTAGTGGAATTTTGTGTGAGTAGGGATTAGCCTTTGGCTTTCACCCACAATGATTCCATTTCATCGAGGGTCATTTCTTTGAGACCTCGGCCCATTTTTTCTGCCTCGTTTTCCATAAATTGAAAACGGTCTTTGAATTTTTTATTGGTGCGTTCAAGTGCATCATCGGGGTTAATACCGCTCAATCTTGCATAATTAACCAGTGCAAACAAATAATCGCCAAATTCGGCTTCTTTGTCTTCTTTGGTGGTTGCTTCTTGATATTCTTGCCATTCCTCGGTTACTTTTTCGTACGCTTTTTCCGCTTCATCCCAGTCGAATCCAACTTGAGACGCTTTTTCCTGCATTCTGTAGGCCTTTACCAATCCATTCAAACCTTTTGGAACACCATCTAAGATGCCATTTTTCTTTTCACCTTTTTCTTGAAGTTTGATTTGTTCCCAGTTTTGAAGTACTTCTTCGGCGCCTTCAACTTTCACTTCGCCGTAGATATGTGGATGACGTCTGATTAATTTTTCAATCAACGACTTACAAACCTCACCAACGTCAAATTGACCTTTTTCACTGCCAATTTTACTGTAAAATACAATGTGCAATAAAATATCACCGAGTTCTTTCTTGATTTCTTCAGGGTTATTTTCGATGATGGCTTCCGATAATTCATACGTTTCTTCAATGGTTAAGGTACGAATGGTTTCCATGGTTTGTTTGCGATCCCAAGGGCATTTTTCCCTTAAATCGTCCATTACATCGAGGAGTTTTGAAAATTGTTCAAGAATTTCAGCACGGTTCATGCTGCAAAAATAGGCAAATGTAAACGAGTTTACATTTCAAGTAGTAAATCCATGATGGCCAAATTGGCCATGGCCTCAACAATAGGCACCGCTCTTGGCAAAACACATGGGTCGTGTCGACCAGTTGCCTCTAATGTTGTTTCTTCCATAGCGCTATTGATGGTTTGTTGCGGTTTCGCAATGGTGGATGTTGGTTTGAATACCAAATCCACAACAATGGGTTCTCCCGTTGCCATACCACCAATTATTCCCCCTGAATGGTTTGTTTTTGTGCCTATTTCATTGCCCTTGATCATCCAACTGTCGTTGTTGTCTGACCCTTTTAGGTTTGCCGCGTTGAATCCCTCCCCAAAAGAAATGCCTTTTATGGCATTGATTGACAATAAATATTGTCCCAATACCGCTTGTAATTTGCCAAATAAAGGCTCTCCGAGGCCAATAGGGCTATTTTCGATAGTTAGTCGAATCATTCCACCCAAACTATCTCCATCGCGTTTAGCAGCTTCTATTAGCTGAATCATTTTGAGGGACATTTCTTGGTTTGGACAACGAACGGGGCTTTGTTCTATCATTTCAACGGTTGGAAGAGTTTCCACCTCAGGACAAACTGCTGTATAAATTTGATTCACCCAAGCGGTAATTACGATGGGTTTAGATAATTTTGAAAGGTTGGTATTGATAAGATATTGCTTGGCCAAGCTACCAGCCGCTACCCATCCAGCGGTAATTCTCGCACTGCTTCTACCACCACCTCTATGGTCTCGAATTCCATATTTGGTTTGATACAAGAAATCGGCGTGACCTGGTCTATAAGAGTCTTTTAAGCCATCGTAATCTGATGGTTTAGTATCCTTATTGGCAATTAAAAACGTAATGGGAGCACCGGTAGATTGTCCCTCAAAAACACCAGAAATAATTTGGAATTCATCGGTTTCATTGCGAGAAGTAGTGAGGTTACTTTGACCCGGACGTCGGCGAGCCATATCCTGGTTAATTGCCTTAATATCAATGGTGATTCCTGCTGGGAAACCATCCAATATAGATCCTATAAAAGGACCATGACTTTCACCAAAGCTGGTTAAAATGAGGTTTTTGCCGATGCTATTACGACTCATAAGGGTTAAGTTCAAAGTTACACTTTTTCAGTTCATTCCAAAAGTTTGGAAATGATTTCTCAACGCATTGAATGTCATCTATCAACAAAGGATTTAATAGGGCCAATGGTGCAAATGCCATTGCAATTCGATGGTCTGAAAAGGTTTTCACTTCCAATTTTTCTGAGGGTTCAAATATTTGCGTTTTTTGCAAATAATATTTGTCAAAAGATTCTTGAGATTCACAAATCTCATATCCCAATTGATTGATATTGAAATTGATGGCGTCAATTCTATTGGATTCTTTGTAAATTAAATTTTGAATACCTGTTATTCTACCTGAAATGTTTAGGGCAGAGGCACAGGCAATGAGGGATGGCGCTAAATCTGGTACGTTGGATAAGTCCCAATCTATTTGAGATTTTTTTATAAGATTATTCGATATGATACAACCTTGTTCATCGAACACAGTTTGAACTCCCAAGTCTTTAAAAAACTCAGAACACGCAACGTCTCCTTGACATGAATCTTTAAATAGATGATTGAGTCTAAATTTTGAATTTGGGTTCAAAGCACAAACTTCAAAAAAGTAGCTGGCTGCACTCCAATCACTTTCTATTACAATGGGTTGAATCATTGAAGCCGTATGATCTGAAATGCGAATTGAGTGTTCATTAAACTCCACCTGAATACCGCAGTTTTGCAAAACTTTTTGGGTCATTTGGATATAAGCATTTGAATGCGAATGTCCATGTAATTGAATTTCATTGACCCCTTTAAAGAGAGGGGCAATGAGCATAAGTGCTGAAACAAACTGACTGCTGACAGACCTATCAATCGGTTTAATTGGGAATTTATTTAAACCTCTTGTGATGCTCAATGGAAAATGTCCAGGCTTGTTGTGAAATTCAAATTTGGCCCCTCCAGATTCTAAAACATCAATTAGGGGTTGCATGCTTCTATTTTGGAGGCTCTCATTCCCTATGAGCTGGGTTTGAATACCTAATGCAGAAAAGTAGGCCAGAATTAATCTTGCCGGTGTGCCAGCATCAAGGAAATCAAAGATTTCATCTTGTAATTGATTGGAAACATGGTTGTTGAGTTTTTCAACTTCATCATCGAGCAACTGGTAATGTGTCCATTGAAAAAAGTCTGTATTTTTTTCAATATTGTCTTTTAAATGGTTCAATTTAGTCAATGCCCTGATAAGCAATTGGGTATCACGAGAATCAGAGATATTTTGAATTGAATCAAATGGAATATTTTGTTGGTGAGCAAGAATTAAAAAACGGTTAGATTGACTTTTTGAACCCGGCAGATTGATGGTTATGGAGTTGCCGTTTGGATGGTTATGCGCTTTACAAACAAACATTACTTTTGTGCCAAATTGAATAATACGGTTTCAACAATTTCTTTTTTTACGGCCACATCATAGTTTACATCACCAATGTCTTTTGGCAACGTGAACTTTAAAGTTTGGTGATTGTTTTTTTTGTCGGATTGGATCATTTCCATTAGTTCCGATAATTGATGAATTTCTACTGGTATTTTTGGAAAATGTTGCCAACAATAGTCTTCAATTGATTTCAAAGCAGATGGTGTAATTAGGTTTAATTGATTTGCTATATGTGCTTCAATGACCATTCCATTTGCTACACAAATTCCATGATTGACATCCGGATTGGTATAGTTTAGAGCTTCCAATGCATGTCCTACTGTATGCCCTAGATTGAGCAATTTTCTAGGCCCGTTTTCTTTAAAATCTAAACTCACAATGGATTGTTTGAACCGTATATTTTCTTCAATTAGGATTTCCCAAATTGGGTCTTGGATATTTGGAATCGGGTTTTGTATAAGTTCCCAGATTTTATGTCCCTCAAGAATCCCATGTTTGAAAATTTCCGCCCATCCCGATAAAATTTCATTGGAAGGTAGGGTTTTAAGGAATTCAGCAGAAAATAAAATTTCGGTAGGTTGTGAAAATGTACCAATAAGATTTTTAACACCATTGAAGTTTAGCCCCGTTTTACCCCCTTCAGAACTGTCCACCATTGCAAGCAGGGTGGTAGGGATATATACAATTCTAATGCCTCTCATGAAAGTGGATGCTGCAAATCCTGCAATGTCCAACACGCTTCCACCGCCAACGGCAACGATAATGGATTTTCGGGTAATGTTTAATCGATGAAAATTTGTCCAGATGAGTTCGGCTGTTTCTAGAGATTTTCCAGTTTCTCCATCTGGAATCTCTATAATATCAAATGTTTCAAGGTTATACAAAAGAGAAAGGCAGTGAATTTTAACTGGGACGGATGTTACCACCACCACTTGGTCTGGTCTATGTTCGGTGAGAAATTTGGCCAATTGACCATTCAACTGATCAACAGAAAGGATCATCCTCTTATTTTTTCGTAACGTTGATTGTTGGTAGGATCCAATTCATTGAGCATTTTGATAGCGCTACTTTTTTCAGGAACAGTACCCCCTTTATAAATTTCAATTAATTCAGGCCATTTTGTAAAAAAGAACACTTTTTGAAGCAAACTATTTTGATTTCCCTTGATGGCATCTTGTAATTGTTTGATTGATTCAGTAATGTTTTTTCTGGCTTGTTCTGGATCTTGCTGGAATTTATCCATTCCTTTGCGGTGATAGTTGTATGTCAACAATCTAAAATCCTTAAATCGGGCATTGTTTAGGTTTTCAGCCAAATAAAAACGGTTTCTAAAACCTTTTCCATCAGCTTGGTTCCAACCTGGTTTATTGGCCATTAAATTCACAATGTTCTGAGCTTTAGCAAAATAGGGAGTTCCCCCAAGTTCTGCATAACTATCAAAATCTAATCCTAGCGCAATATTCACATAAAAAGCAAGAAGGGAAGTGAGGTCATTGATGTTTTGATTGTCTTGGTAATCAAGATTCTCAAATTCTCTGTATACAAAAGTTACATCATCATCATTGAACTGCATGATGGTGGTTTTGTATGTTGAATTTAATACAGGGCGAATTACTTGTAATTGCATGGTCCCCTGAAATTCATTGTTATCAGTAATTTGTGAAAAATCAAAAAATAGGGAAATTTCAACTTTTTCATGAATTTCGTATTTTTCTTCCGTCCATTTTCTATTGGATACAAACTGCTGTAGGCTATTTTGCAGGGTGGTTAGAATTTGTTTGTCGGAAATTTGAACCCTTGGAGCCACGCATTGCACAGTTGCCTTAATTTCTTGGGCAAATACAAAATTGCAAGAAAAGCAAAAAAGAGTGGCAAATAGGAGTTTTTTCATATTAGTTGAATATCCACGAATTTAATACGTCTAAGATAAAAACGGCAATTTCTTCTTTAGATTGTGTTGGAGAATCGATGATTTTCCCATTTTTATCCATTATTTTCACTTGATTGGTAGAAGTTTGAAAACCAGATGTATCAGAGGGCGTGTTTAATATAATTGCCTCTAAATTCTTTTCTATCAATTTTTTGCGTGCGTATTCTTCTTGATTGTTTGTTTCTAAAGCAAACCCAATACAAAACTGATGGTTTTGTTTTTTTAGGGATAAAGTTTTTAGAATATCTGGATTTTTAATCAATTCAATGTGCAATGAATCTTCAGATTTTTTAATTTTATGGGCTTCTGGGTTTTTAGGTCTATAATCCGCAACCGCCGCTGTCATGATTAATCCATCCGCATCATTAAAAGCAAATTCACAGGCCTGGAGCATTTGATCTGCGCTCGTAACGCGTGTGATTTGACAATTTTGAGGGACATTTTCTTTTGAGGGACCTAAAATCAGATGAACATTTGCACCAAGTTGAACGAGGCGTTCAGCGAGGCAAATTCCCATTTTCCCTGAACTGTAATTGCCGATAAATCGAACTGGGTCAATAGATTCGTAGGTTGGACCTGCGGTAACAACCACAGATTTCCCCAACCAATTGGTAACTGGTGGTTTAAAATGGTCCTTTAATACTTGGCAGATGGTTTCTGGCTCTGCCATTCTCCCTTTTCCATTAAGTCCGCTTGCTAAGGGTCCAGTTTCCGCATCAATTACAACAACTCCACGTTCTTTAAGTGTTTGGATGTTCTGAGTAACGGAAGGCTGTTGAAACATGTCCAAATCCATTGCTGGGGCAATCCAAACAGGGCAACGAGCAGACATATAAGTTGTTAGGAGAAGATTATCACAGGTTCCAGATACCATTTTAGAAATTGTATTGGCACCGCAAGGTGCAATGACAAGGGCATCGGCCCATAACCCGAGTTCCACATGATGGTTCCACATTCCAGTTTTTTCATCAAAAAAATGGATGAGGGTAGGGTTTTCAGATACCACAGACAGGGTTTCAGCTGTTACGAATTGCAGGGCAGCTGGTGTGCAAATAACTTGCACCTGAGCACCTTCTTTTTTAAGAAGTCTCACAAAATGGGGGAGTTTGTAGGCGGCAATGCCGCCCGTTACCCCTACCAATATTTTTTTATGCTTTAACATTGTCGGGAGCACCTGGTACTCTCCAATAAGTTTTGTTTTCAATAAATTCAGAAGTAGCCAATAATGTTGGTTTTGGCATACGCTCGTACATCAAAGAAATTTCAATTTGCTCTCTGTTCTCTTGGATTTCTTCAAGGTTATCACCGTCGTTGGCAAATGGTTCTAATCTATTGCGCAACTCTTCTTTTTGTTTTTCAGCAATTTGGTCTGCTCTTCTTGAAATTACGAGAGTTGTTAAGTAAACATTTTCGGTTTCATGGTCCATTTTGCGTAAATCGCGTGTTTCGGCGTTGCGTGATTGTTTATTGATGCTCATAATAATTCTTTTAGTGATTTAATTTCCTTTTCGGCTTTGTTTTTATAATCATCAGCTTCACCAAAGTGAACGCTGTTTTTATCGTTGTTGTATTTGTAATCATCGAAGTTTGAAATTACTTCCTCCAAACGTTCTTTTCTCTTCTTTTCTATGCTATTCATGGCATAGATGTATTGACATTTAACGGTTAAGAATTCAAGTTCTTCACGTTCTTTAATATCAGGAAATAATTTTACAGTATTTTTTGCAGAAGTTACGGCTGCTTTGAAATCACCCATTTTGTAATATTGTATAACATGGGCGTATTCTTTTTGTTGCAACTTATACCTTAAATCATCCAAATGTTCGTTGATTTTTTGTGTGTATTCAGAATCAGGATAGTAGTTGGTGAAAGTTTGCATGGCTGCCATGACTTCTTTTGTGTCGGATTGATCCAATTCAAAACTTCCAATATTCAGGTAATCACAATATAAACTCATGTAGGCACATTCTGTGAGCCTAAAGCTTTTGGTGAAATTTTCAGTGAAATCTTTAAAGAACATTGAAGCATATTGATAATCCTTCAATTTAAAGTAGCACATGGCGGTATGGTAATAAACGGTTTCTAAACTATCAGAATTTTTGTAAATGTCCCTGAGTTGGTCAAACAATCCAACAGCCCTGATATAGTCTTTTTTTGCATATAACTCCATGGCTCTCTTGTATTTCAATGGTGCATCTTTCGATTTGAAGACTTTGTTGTAGTCCCCACAAGATAAAATCACCACAAAAATGACGATCAGCCAGTAATTTGACAGTTTTTGCATTTAACTTGCAAATATACCACATTTCAAGGGTTTTTCATAATTTTTTGTGTAAAGTAAAAAAAGTGTATTTTTTGACAATTCCAGTTAGTACTTTTGTGCCTTTATGAAAACTGTTACTGAGTTACAAACGATAGCTGCACAAGTTCGCAGAGACATTATTCGCATGGTTTATGACGTTAAAAGTGGTCATCCCGGTGGGTCTTTGGGATGTGCAGATTTCTTGACTGCCTTGTACTTCAAATACATGAAACACAACCCTGCAAATTTTGAATTAACAGGAAACAATGAAGATGTGTTTTTCTTAAGTAATGGACATATTTCACCTGTATTTTACAGCGTACTTGCAAGAAGCGGCTATTTCCCAGTGAGTGAATTGTCTACTTTCAGAAAACTCAATACCAGATTGCAAGGTCATCCAACCACACATGAAGGGTTGCCAGGTGTACGCGTTGCTTCTGGTTCTTTAGGACAAGGAATTAGTGTAGCAGCAGGTTTGGCATTGCAAAAGAAATTGGCAGGTGATAAAAGCACCGTTTGGGTGTTAACTGGTGACGGAGAATTGCAAGAAGGACAAATTTGGGAAGCTGTGATGTTTTCAAAGCATTATCGAGTAGATAATATGATTGTTACGGTGGACTTTAATCAAGCACAAATTGATGGAAGTACTGGTGATGTAATGGGTATTACCGAATTATCAAGCAAATTCTTGGCTTTTGGCTGGGACGTTCTTGAAATGGACGGCAATGAATACTCATCTTTGGAAACTGTAATTCCTCAAGCTCAAAGTAAATTAGGTCAAGGAAAACCAATTGTGATCATCATGAAAACAGAAATGGGTCAAGGAGTTGACTTTATGATGGGTTCTCATGCATGGCATGGAAAAGCGCCAAACCAAGAGCAATTTGAAAAAGCCATGGCACAATTGCCTGAAACATTGGGCGATTATTAATCATCCCTCAAAATGAAAAAAAGCGCTCTCTTTGTTATTTTACTATCAATTTTTGTTTGCGGACAATCGCAAATCATTAATGGATTTAAGGGTAAAAAAACAAGAATATTGTTCTTGTTGGATGGGAGTGGCAGTATGTTGCAAGAAATGGACCAAAGCAATCGCTGGTCTGTTGCTGTTACGTTAATGTCGAAAATTGTGGATACGCTCAGAACGGTTCAAAATGTAGAAGTGGGTTTGAGGGTATTTGGTCACAATAAACCAAACGAGGCCAGAGATTGCAACGATACAAAATTAGAGGTTCCATTTTCGCCCTATAATCACAAACAATTTGTAGGTAGGTTAAGGCAAATTAAGCCTTTAGGAT
>CAZBMF010000053.1:0-15696 GCA_964492925.1 uncultured Rhizobium sp.
AAAAAACATGTTACATTCTATCATTTTTGCAATTGAAGCTGTTTTGTTGGCTGATTTATTAACGGGAATTGTTCATTGGTTAGAAGATACGTATGGCAATCCTGAAACCAAATTTCTTGGCATTGGCAAGCACATTGTGATTCCCAATTTGGTGCATCATATTCGTCCTAGGGAATTAACTCAGGGGACATGGTACAGCAGAATTTGGACGTCCGCGGTTTTTTTATTGATCTTGCTGACCGTATTATGGGTATTAGGATTGGATCATGAAATGGTTTATTGGGTTTTTGGAATTGCGGTTTGGGGCAATGAAATTCATTGTTGGAATCACCGATCGCCTAGGGAAAACGGTAAAATCATTACTTTTTTACAGCGGTATTTTATTATACAGTCTCCTCAACATCATGGTAAACATCATTTTTCACCGTATGCCAGTCATTTTTGTGCCTTAACGCCTTATTTGAATCCGGTTTTAGAGTATTTGAAATTTTGGAGAATTTTAGAAGTGTTGTTAATCGTTTTATTTGGGATACGGCCATATCGCGGTACGAAGCATCGATTTGTTGAAGGAAAGTATTATTGATGATTGTATTGACCAAAAAGGGTGTACTGAATAATAATTTGGATGTGGCGAAATTAAATAGTTGATCGTTAAAAGAACCAAAGTCGTTTATTATTGTTAACTATGAATGAAAAAACTGGTTCAGAAACAATTTTTACCAATTTCAATAGACAAAGCTTGGGATTTTTTTGCTACACCCCGAAATTTAAATGAAATCACTCCTGAGGACATGGTTTTTGAAATTTTAGGAGATGTGCCTGATAAGATGTATCAAGGAATGTTCATTATGTACAAAATATCTCCGTTTTTGAACATCAAATTGAATTGGTGTACTGAAATTACGCATGTTTCTGAGGGACGTTTTTTCGTTGATGAACAGAGAAAAGGTCCTTACAATATTTGGCACCACGAACACCATTTTGAGTCGGTGGAAGGTGGTGTGATGATGACCGATATTCTGCATTATGACATTGGTTTAGGGGTGCTTGGCTGGATTGCAGGGAAGTTATTTGTAGATAAAAAGGTTGAGCATATATTTAACCACAGACGCAAAATTTTGGATGGTTACAAGTTCTATATTAAGGACAATTTATAAATCTTGGCATGGCTTTTGATGTTAATGTCTAATATCATTAAAAAAATTAGATTCATGTTAATGTGGTTGAATCGATAATTATGTTGTTCACCAAAATACTTTTGGAAATGTGATGTAATATCCTTTAATTTTGTACATTAGTTGAATCTAATCTTAACTAGACTTAAATAAAATGCTTAACAACACACGGATTTTAAAAAATTCAATTCAAATTCTGTCAAGAGTTTTGTTTATTCTTTTTGTCTGCGCATTTTGTAACCATTCAAATGCACAAACGATCAATTCAATCAGTGTGCCTGGTGCAATTTCAAATGGTTCTGGAACTACTTGGGATGTAAAATTTGTTACTTCAAGTGCAACAACAGCCTCAGGCTATAAGGCCATTGAATTGGATATGTCAAATACAAAAGGTGAATATATTGTATTTGATGATACCAGTGGTTCTTCAGATTGGGAAGTGGTTCAAGGTCAGCCTACTAGCGGTTCTTGGTTCCCTTTTTGTAAATCGATGTTGGTGAATGACAATAATTGTACCGGAAATTGTAAAATGACCTTTTATATAAGGAATATAGGTACGACTAACGGCACATTCAAAAACTCAATAACCATTGCTATCGGTACAAACAAAGCAAATTGTCAATACAATTCATCTACGGCATATACATTAGGTATTACCATGGAAAAGGTAACTGCAACAGGCATTTATACTTGGATAGGTACGCAGGGTGGTGGGGATAGTACTTGGGGACAAGCAAATAACTGGTCTCCAACACGCACTACACCTTCTACATCTGATGTTTTGGTTGTAGATTTGGGTACTAATTCAAATACTGTAACTTCAACCATTGATGTTTCTGGAGTAACTCAGTCAATTTCACAATTTAGAATATACAATTACAATAATGTAGTATTTAAATGTACAACCAACAATTCAACAATTACTGTAGGAAATGGTGCGGTTGGACATGACTTTTTAGTTGATACATTTGGTTCAATGATGAAATCGGGTGGTGCAACATTTAATGTAAATTTAAATGGTGTCAATAATTTTTATTGTGCAGGTAAACTAAGTACAATGGCTGGTACTTTGATGTTTAATGGCAATGGGAATCATACTGTTTCAGGTACAATTAGAACTACTGCTGGTAAGCTATCATTTACACCGACATCGGGTAAAACAACACTTTATTTAAATGGTAAGAATCAAACCATCGAAGGTTCGTTGGGAGATTTGGAAATAGACTCAGCAGTAAATGTTAGGGTAGGTAGATATAACACTTCATGTTCATTAACCTTGAATCGCACAATGAAATTGTATAGTGCATTGAAGCTATTCCCCAATACCACAATTATTTCGAATACACCAACGGCTAGTACAGCTTCTGCTTTTAATGCTTGGGAGCCTAATTTGCAATTTAAAGTTGGTACAAAAGTTGGCGCAAAAAGCAGAGGTCAATTGGATACTTTCCCAACTGGTGCCTCACTGGTTGGTGGTAGTTTGTTTGAAATTAAAGGCACAAACGTCAGGTCTTACAGATTGTTTGGAATTCCATTGAAAAACGGAGTTGCATTGTCACAATTTACGGACAATATGGACATTACTGGTACTTACAGTGGTGATAATAGAGATTCGTTTTCTACCACTTGTTCATACTGCGTGTCTTCTGCGTTTACTTGGAATGAATCAACCCAAAGTTGGACAGCCTATGCATCCGGAAATACGGGGAATGTAGTGCCACATGGTACCGGCATTATGATGTTTTACAGAGGAACCAAAGCAAATGGGTTGGGAGCTCCTTCAGTAGATGCCAATGATAATATAATAGATTTCAAGGGTCAACTATTTACAGGTTCTAAAACTGTGAATTTGAATTATAACAGTACTGGAACTGATCCAGACTTAAGAGGATTAAACTTGGTTGTAAATCCATATCCTGCTGCAATTGATTTTAGACATGTTGGGAAACCAAGTAACTTTAAGCAAAAGTTTAAAACTTACGATGGAAGATCAAAAACCTATAATACATGGGATAGTACAATTAGTAATACTTTAACCAGAAATGGTTCAAGTAAATTCAAAAACTCTGTTCAGAATGATAGTAGAGTTATTGAAGCAGGTGCGTCATTTTTTGTATATGCAAACGGAACCGGTGAATCTTTGTTGTTTGAAGAACATGATAAAGTTACAAACATGCTTTCATCTACAGATCATTTTAAAACCACTGAAAGCAATATTCGCTGTAATGAATTGAGCGTAGGATTGCGTTTTAAAAATGATAGTGTACCAGAGAATGATAATGGGTTGCTTCAAATGGATATGAATTATCCAACCATTGTAAAAGGAAAAGATGGCTATGATGATGCCAAAATTTTTGGTGGATTTTTGGGTGTTGGTCCTGTTTCGGAAGATGGAGTATGGATGTCCATTGACAGAAGACCAGCCTACACAGAGAAGAACTTCACGATACCTTTGAAGGTTAAAACTCCAGAGAACAATGATTATAGACTAACTTTTGATTTGTGTGATGAAAACAAAATGAGATATAAAGTGGAGTTGTTTGATAAACTTTTGAACAAAACCGCGGAAGTAACTGACAATTTTGAATATCCATTTTACAAAACAAAAACTGACTCTTTGGTAGACAATAGATTTGAATTGATGTTTACTGAAATTGAACAACCAGAGTCAGGGTTGAAAGAGTTGGAAAACAATTTAATCAATGTGTATCCGAATCCATCATCTGATGGTCAATTCAAAGTTGTAAACAATCCAGCAGCACAAATCACCAAATTAACTATTTATGATCTGTCGGGGCAAAAAATAAAGGACATTGAATTATCAGCGTCTGGAAATGTGAATCAGTTTAAATTGGATAGAAAAGGAATCTTCATCATCAAGGGGGAAACTTCTCATTCAATGTTTAGTTACAAGGTTGTAAATCAATAATTTTTAATATCACATTATATCATTTTTTTGGGTTATTTTTAGTAAACCACCTCTTAGATAACATTGAAATAAAATTAATTGATTTATATTTGTCCAAATATTTTAGTTGAACTTTTAAAATACTTATGAAAATAAAAAACTACTTAACAAACTGTAAGTTCTTAGCTGCAGCATTGTTAGTTTCTTTAACGGCACAGAAAATCAGTGCACAAACGATTACAAGCTTGAGTGTTCCAGGTGCTACATCAAATGGTTCCGGAACTACTTGGAGTGTTGATTTCATTACTTCCAGTTCTACAACAGCTGGTTACAAAGCCATTGATGTATCCATGAACAACACCAAGGGTGAATACATTGTATTTGACGATACAAGTGCATCTAGTGATTGGGAAGTTGTTCAAAGTAGTATACCTACAAGTGGTTCATGGTTTGGTTTTTGTAAAACAATGTTGATTAATGACAATGCTTGTACTGGAAATTGTACTGTAAGATTTTACATCAGAAACAAAGGAACAAGCAACGGAACTTTTAAAAACAAAATCACAATTGCTGTTGGTAATAGCGGTTCTAGTTGTTCATATAGCACTTCTGGTGCCTATACTTTGGGTGTTACTATGGAAAAAGTTTCTGCTACAGGTATTTACACTTGGATAGGTACTCATGGAAGTGGAGACAGTACTTGGGGTCAGGCAGACAACTGGTCACCTACTAGAACTACTCCTTCAACTTCAGATATTTTGGTAGTGGATTTAGGTTCAAAAGGTAACACTGTAACATCAACTATTGATGTAAGTGGAGTAACTCAATCTATTTCTCAGTTCAGAATATACAACTATAACAATGTGGTTTTTAAATGCACAACATCTAATGCAACAATTACTGTAGGTAATGGTGCGGCTGGAGATGATTTCCTCATTGATTCATTTGGTTCAATGATGGGTTCTGGAAGTGCTTTATTTACACCCAAAATAGCATCTTCGAACAATTTCCTTTCAAAAGGTAAAATTGGAATGTTATCTGGTTACATGAATTTTGGTGGTGCGGGTGAGCACGTAATTTCTGGTGATATTATCACTACAGGCGGAAGTTTGTTTTTTAATCCAGTTTCTGGTACAAACACCTTATATTTCAGAGCTGCTTCTCAATCAATTATTAGTCATACTGGTGTATTATACATAGATTCAAACATGAATGTTGAAGTTGGTCGCGCTTCTATGACTTCTACACTAGTGTTGCAAAGATCTTTAGCAATGTACAGTGTTTTAAAACTATTGCCAAATACAACAATTGTTTCAAACGTTCCAAATTCATCTTCTACAGCTGATTATGTTGGATGGACACCATTTTTACAATTTAGAGCTTCAGGTGTACCAGGTGCAAAAAGCCGTGGACAATTGGATGTTATGCCTTCTACAGCCTCAATTTTAGGAGGTACATTGTTTGAAATCTATGGAACTGATGTTAGGGCATATAGAATGATTGGTATGCCTTTCAAGAATGGATTTAATTTGTCACAATTAACAGATGATATAGATATCACTGGATCATACAGCGGAGACAATCGTGATTCTTTTTCAACAAATTGTAGCTATTGTATTAATTCTTCATTCTTCTGGGATGAAAATAGTCAAGCTTGGGTTCCATTTGCTTCGGATAACACTCCTACAAATATTTCTCACGGTGTTGGTATTTTTGTATTCTGGCGTGGTGGAAAATCTGTTGGATTGGGAAATCCGAATTCACCTGCAAATAATTCAATGATTCGTGTTAAAGGTGAAGTTTTTGTTGGTAGCAAAACCATAAGTTTAAACTACAACGGTTCAGGAACCACAGCAGGGTTAAGAGGTTATAATTTGATTTCAAATCCTTACCCATGTTCAATTGATTTCAACAAAATTGTTAAACCTACCGGTTTCAAACAAAAATTTGTAATCTACGATGGTAGAGCTAAAACATACAATATTTGGGACAGTACCGTTTCTGGTAGTTTGTCTAGAACTGGTTCTACTAACTTTTCAAGTTCTTCACAAAACAACAGTAGAATTATTGCTCCAGGTGCTGCGTTTTTTGCAATAGCAAGTTCTACAGGAGAATCTTTGACATTCAATGAGTCGTCGAAAGTAACAACCTTGAAAACATCTCACGACAATTTTAAATCATCAAGCAACGATTTGAAATGCAATGAAGTAAGAGTTGGAATTCGTTTTACCAATGATAGTATTCCGGAGAATGACAATGCGTTGATTCAACTTGATATGAACTATGATGGCATTAAACAAGATTTTGATAGTTATGATGCTGCCAAATTGCACGGTGGATTCTTGAGTATAGGAACTACAACACAGTCAGGTGAGTGGTTGTCATTAGACCGTAGAAATGGTTATGATATTCCAACATTTTCAATTCCTTTGAGAATCAAAACTCCTGAAAAGAACATGTTCAAACTTACAATGCAAACTTGTGAATCTAACAAAATGAACAAAGATGTTGTTTTGGTTGATAAAATGCTTTCAAAGGTATTCCCTGTTCGCAATGGTTCAGAATATTACTTTGTTAAAAACAGTATGGATTCTTTGAATGATAACCGTTTTGAATTGATGTTCACAGACTTACAACAAATAAGTTCAACCAAATCAATTCAAAAATCGAATGATTATATTGTGTATCCTAATCCTTCAGTTGATGGTATGTACAATTTAATCAATAACAGTGGTCAGAAAGTATCTTCTGTTCAAGTATTAAGCATGGATGGTAAAGTAATTAAGAACATTTCTACTAATGGATCAGAGGATTTGATTAGAGTTAAAATTGAATCAAAAGGAATGTATCTATTGAGAATTGTTGGTAACAATAAAGTAACTACCCAAATCATTCAAAATAATTAATTTTGTAAAATAGAAAATAATATATAAATTTGTGATACTATGAAATCTTTATTAAAATTCGCTTTAACCCTTGCAGCTTTCGTGTTTGTGGGTTCATTGTTCGCTCAAGGTACTCCTAACCAAGATCCTGATTTACAAGTTCCTGTAGACGGAGGTATTTTCACTGTAGTTGGAAGTGCTATCGCTTATGGTGTTTACAAAGTAAGAAACAAGAAATCAACTGATATCTAAGTATGATTTTTAAAGGTGGTTTTTCCACCATATTAAAGGAAATTTCTTTGAACAAAGTTCAAAGAAATTTCCTTTTTTTTGTTTTATTGTCTTTTGTATTGTTTCCAATACTCAATAGTATAGATGCAATCAATGATTGGTTAACACATGGTGTAACCACCGCGAGTAGGCACTTTATTGGGTTTGTGTCATCCAATACCCCTTGGGGTTATTACAATGCAACCCAAAAAACATATCATGTGTTTGATTCCCGTGGACATATTCTCATTGGAGACCCATGTAATGGTTTTGAGTTGTACTACGTTTGTGCAGCCTTTATTTTGGCTATTCCAGGACTTACCATTAAGAGAAAAATAGGGTTTGCCTTATCTGGGGTTATTATATTGTTCGCGGCAAATGTGATTCGCGTTTCAGCGTTGTTTTATATCGCTAAGTCTCATCCAGAATGGTTTGAAACTTTCCATAAAACAGTTTTTCAATTGGGTGTTTATGTAATTATGTTCATAATATGGATCATTTATCTGAAGCCACTTCATGGCAAGGTCTCACAAAAAAGTTAATTCTTTTTTGTATTCCATTGCTACTGATTTACGCAGTATTTACCTTTATTTCAAATGAAATGGTTTATCACAACCATCACTTTCCTTCAGTTCAACTTTTTTTTAAAAGTAGATCATTTAGATTTTTTTATAGAGAGTTTGAGATTTATACTTTTGGTTATCTTGGTTATCGTTTTTTTAAACGTAACTTAAGTGCTAATTGGTCAAAACTTTATATCCTTGTTTTAGTGTTAGGTGATTTATTTGTGTCTAGTATTGGTGCTTATCGCTATTTTGTTGGAGATTCACCGCAGTTAGATGTTGTTTATAATCAGGTTTTGGTGTTTTTTGCATCACCTTTTTATTTTATGATTTTTTCAATCTTTACTCTATACTTGAAACCGGGTAATATGATTGAAAATGACAATTGATTTAACACAACCTCGATTTTTTCTTTTCACCCTGTTTTGTGCTATTGCAACAAATGCTGTGGCACAATATTCTTATTCTTTGAATTATCTCAATGGGAAAATGTTTTCTCATTCAAGCTATACAAAAGAATTAGAGGCTGCAGTTCAAGGTTTTCAATTGGATGTTAACTGGAAACTTAGAAAGGAAACAGATGATTTAGGTAGAAAGTCGGATGGTTTGAAATTTAATTCCCTAATTGGATTCTCTGTGGCTGCTTTGGATATGGGACTTCCAACCACAGGATTTCAACTGGGTTCAGGACTTTATTTGGGCGGTGAACTCACAAATAAAAAGGATTTTTCTTTTAATTGGGGATTTTGTCATGGTTTAACTTATTTGTCACAGAAATATGATACATTTCAAAAGCCTGTGAATCTAGCAATTGGTTCGAATCTCAATTATTTTGCCCAATTGAAAGCCGGGCTTGAATATTCCTTAACTGCTAATTTGGCTTTAAATTTGGGATTTTATTTAACACATGCTTCGAATGGAAATATTCGCAAACCGAATGTAGGTTTGAATGCGTTGCATTGGGGTTTAGGGATGTTATACGTGCCGAATGAACTATTTAATAATGAAAAGAAATCTTTTTACCTACACAAAAAGAGATTTAGGACAACTCCATATTCTGTGGGTTTGAAAGTTGGCATTCGTGAACATACTCTAGAATTTCCCGAAACGTTTACATCCTTTATTTTTGATTTTCAGTATAGAATTCAGAAAAATGCTAACCATGTTTGGAATTTGGGTTTTGATTTTTTTAATGATCCTAACTATAAATTTGATAAATTTGGTCGCTCAACTGGTATTTCAGAAGATCAACAATTGGAATTGGGTATTGTTGGAGGACATCAATTTCAATTTGGGAGAGTTGGATTAAGGACTGATTTAGGATTTTATATTTTAAGGCCTGTTTTAAGCGATAAGTCATTTTTTTATAATGCGATTGGCTTAGAATATAGATTGAGTCAAGATTGGGTGCTCAGATCGCGCTTGAAAGCGCATTTGAATGTTGCAGACTATATGGAATTTGGTCTTTCGAGATTGTTTTAAGCTTAAAGCCCATATATTGAATGTGGGATTCTGAGAATCGCAGAATATTTATTATTATATGATAATCGCAATAAACAGTGGATTGGTGGATGTCTGAAACTTTGTTTGATTGGCTTTAATAATTTGAGATTATCAATTACGAAGAGAATGTTTTAGTACTTATAGCCTGATTGCTTGCAAATTTAATTTGAATTGAATAATTGGATGCATAGTTTATTTTGAATATGACGAATAGGCTACGGGATTTTTATTTACAAAGAGATTGATGATTGTATTTAACATTTGAGAATATGAAAATACATCAATGAATATCCTTCAAAGCAAAAAAAACAGATGCTTGTGTAGCATCTGTTTTTTGATTATTGGAATGATGTAAAAACATCAAAGTGTAGTCATTGGATTAATTAGTTGTTTGTAATTTTCCAATTTGTTGTAAATAAGCCACATGAGATTTAATGGCTTTTAACATTGTTGGGAATTCTTGGTATTTTACATTAAAGTCAGCGCATGTTTTTTTAACAATTTCATTCAATTTAGGGTAATGGATGTGGCTAATTTTTGGGAATAGGTGATGTTCAACTTGGAAGTTAAGTCCCCCGAGAAGCCATGTCCATACTTTGTTTTTCGTAGCGAAATTTGAAGTAGTATGAATTTGATGTGTTGCCCAATCATCCTGAACAACCACAACGTCATCATTATGGGCAATAAAGTTAAGTCCTTCCACAACGTGTGCCAATTGAAAAACGATTGTAATGCAAATTCCTGTTGTAAGAGCCATGATTAGGTAACCAATGAAAGCGGTTGCAAAACCAAAAATATAGGAAGGAATTACGATAAATATTCCAATATAAACTATTTTACTTGCCCAGAATTCAAAGTGTTCAAAAGCGGTCATTTTACCTTTCATTTCTCTTTCAGCAACTTTACCTGTAAAATATTTGTTCATATCTTGTAAAATGATCCAGCTCAAATAGGCAATAGAATACAAGAAAATGAAGTAAATATGTTGAAACTTATGAAACCAAAAGCCTTTTTGATTAGAATTCAATCTCATAAATGGGTAAATATCGATATCTTCATCTGCTCCATCAATGTTTGTGTAACTATGATGTGCAACATTGTGTTTCTCTACCCAATAGAAAGCATTCCCACCAAGTAGGTTCAAGCTATTCGCCATTAACTTGTTCACCCAAGGTTTGGTAGAGTAGCTTCCATGAGCACCGTCATGCATTACGTTAAATCCAATACCCGCGAATGAAATTCCAAGCAACATGCATAACCCAATTTGGAGCCAGATTTGATCATTGGTGAACAATAAGGTGATATAACTACCTATCATTGTTGCAACAAAAATGATAGTTTTTAGATAAAGTTTCCAGTTTCCTGTTGGACTGATGTTGTTTTCTTTGAAATAATCATCAATTCTAGATCTTAAAGTACTAAAAAATTGTGCATTTCTGCCTTCAAAGCGTATTGTTGCCATGTTTAAATTTAAAAAATGTATTTATACAAAAATAACGAGAAATACCTCAATTTCCTACTATTAAGCGGTAAATATTCGTAATTAGCGAGATTTAGAATGATTAAAATTTAAGTCCAATTCTAATTCCCGGATTGGCTTGTAAGCCAAATCCTACCGCTGATCCTAATGTGTTTACAACTGTAGTTGCAGTGTAGCTGTTGTACACTTCTCTGTTTCCAGAATTAAAGTAACCCAAGCCATAGGCCAATTCAGCACCAATATACAAATGAGGTACGATATAATAATCTGCTCCAAAAACTACCCCAGCATATACATTATAGGCTCCAGTATTTTGTGCAAGGAAAGAACTTCCCTCAGACAAATCCATACCATTATAAGTGTTAATGCCTTCAGTTTTAATGGAAGAAATGCCAAAACCAGCCTCACCACCAATATACGGAGATAATTTATCTGTTCCTTTAAAATGATGTTCGTAACCAAGTCCTAAATTTAGACTTGAACCTGAACTTTTTAATGTAAATGGAGCTAAGGTTGGGTCCATAGGCGAATAAACATAATCTGTACTAGAAGTTAATTCGTAAGCAACTTTTAACCTAATTGCATCTTTACTTGTTAAGAAGTATCTCATTCTAATTTCTGATACATCAAAACTAATTGGAGCACCACCAACTTGTAAGTTTAATGTAGCTTCTAAAGTAAGGTCGTTTGCTTCTGCTTTTTGAGCTTTGATAAAATTAACTGATCCCAAAAAAAGGATAGCCATAGTGATAACTTTTGTTTTCATAACATCGCAAAAGTAATCAACGGGACATTAAGTTTAAAATTTAAATCCAAATCTGACACCTGGAGTATAATTCATTTCTAGTTTAGTGTTTGAACCTAAACTAGTTCCAGAATTCAAAGAATTTCCTTGTGGGTCTGTTACAGTTCTTGAAACATTCCCTAAGTTAGTGCTTTGATAACCGTATCTAATTTCAGTGCCAATATAAAAACTTGAAGAAAGATAGTAATCGAGTCCCGCAATTCCTCCCAAATAAAATGACACTTCTGTGTTTTCTGATGTTAATTTGTAATTTTCTTTAAATGTTTTACCTTCTTCCGTATTTGTGCCATCCAATTTTACCACAGAAAAGCCAACCAATACCTCAACTCCCCAGTACGGAGAAATGTTATTTTTACCTTTAAAATGGTCTTCAAAACCAAGTCCAAGATTCAAATTTTGAATTGCCTCAATCACCGAAGCATTTTTGCCGTTTGTTCCATTTATGGTAATGTTATTGTTTGACATTGAAACAATTCCTCTAGCCCTGTACGCTCTTTTTTCAGTTTTGAAATATCTAACTTTTAATTCATCAAACATAATACCCAAGGGTTTGTCCATGATTTGTAACTGAAGAATTCCCTCAACTGTAATTTCATCCTTTTTTTGTTTTAAATATGGCGGGGGAGCAATGGTATTTGTTATATTTGGATTGCTATTGTTCGGAACGGGATTTGCTGGCGAAGTGCTCGTTGGAGAATTGTTTGGTTTAGAATTATCTTTCTGAGCGTTAATTAGAGTAAATTGTGAAAGGATTAAAATGGCTAATATTAGCTTTTTCATGCTTCGAAATTACTATGTTTATGTTAATGTTGCACAATTTCAGTTATTTTTGCTTTAAATGTCAAGAATATTTGTCTTATTGGCTTTAATTTTTGTGCCAAAAATTCAGGCACAATCATGGTCGCCCATAGACAGTATAAAATTGTCTTACCAAAATAAACCCTCATTCATTTTGGGAGGGGATATGAGAAATTCTTTCGTGACAGGCGTCCCCGTTAAAATTTTTGGAATTAGAGGTGGGTTAGATTACGGTAAATTTGCTGTATTAGGTGCCATTTATTCGGCTAGTGCTGATAAATTCATCAAAACAAATATTTACAACAAATATGATTTTTTAATCTTTAGTGCAATTGGTGAATACCATTGGTATAAAACTTACCGATTTAGGTTGTATCAAACAGTACAAACAGGTATAGGGGTAGTTGATATAAATGAATTCGACGAAAAACTCAATAAGTCGGTATTGTCAACGAAGATGGTTATCCCGCTTGAAACAGGAGTTTCTGGTAATCTTAGGGTATTGAAATATTTCGGTCTTACAGCTGGTATAGGTGTTCGTGTTTCTTTAACCCCGGGTACTTATTATTCTGCTCCCTATTATACGTATGGATTAATGGTGTTTACCAAAGATTTGATCAACGACGTGAAAAAAGTAATGAAATAACAAAAAAGGCTATCAATCTGATAGCCTTTTTTTTGTTATTATTTTTTATTGACTTTATCTAGGTGGTCTATAAATTCTTCTATTTTATCTACATCTATTCGATTGGCAACAATTTTCTTATTTTCATCAACAATAAAGATTGTAGGACTGGCAATAACATAATAACTGTAAAGAGCGTCGGCATACTTTTGACTTTGAACTTCACCTCTAATCAAGTGAATAAAGCCTTTTGATTCTGGATGATCTTTTACGTATTCATACCATTCTTTCTTTTTATCACCCGAAGCTAACGCAATCACTTTCCAGCCCTTTGATTTATTTTTTTCATAAATTTTGGCAAGTTTTGGCATGATTTCTTTACAATGTCCACAAGTAGGGTCCCAGAAAATCATGATTGTATAAGGTGCTTTAATTGAGTTGGTTCTGATAAATGCACTGTCTAAATTTTTAAGTTCAAGTTCTGGCGCAGTTGCTCCGATGAGGCTATGTGATCTGCGGTATGCATTTTGGCACATATTTGCAACGGTAGAACTGTCTACCCACCATGCTTTACCTGAACAATAATTTGAAAGCGCAAGATGTACGAATGCACGATCAAGTCCCATAATATTGCTAGACTCAAATCTATTTGTTAAATACCAAATGATATACTTTTCGTTTTCTATTGAGTTTTTGCATTTTTGTATGAGTTGTTCAGAAACCATGATACAAGTATCTGCATCTGGAACTATTACCTTTTCAAAATAAAAGTCGAGTTTGGTTTTTAGGATATTTAGAGGCATTCTTACCAAGCCATCCTCATTGAAATCTACATGATCCCAATAATGTTGTTTGAAATAATTGAAAGGGTAAGCGCTGTCTTTAGTTCCATCAGCTTTTGTGGGAAGTGCAGATGGTATTTCAACACCAACCAGAGCATAAAGAAATCTAGACAATAGATTATTTGGATGTTGTGCAATAAACACAGAATCTTGCAATTCTTTTTCCTTCAAATAGGCCATTTTTTTAGGCTCTATTCTTTTTTTGTTTTCAACACTTGAATCTTTTTTTATTTCTTCGTCGAGGGCAATAAGCTTTTCGATTACCGTCATTTTTGAATTTTGATAAGTTACGAAATCGGCATTTTCTGTAGATCCATCAACTTTCATGGTTTTGTAGTAATCACGTTCGTAGTATGAAGTATCAAAAGTGATGGTGAAATCTTGATCGTCGTCTACCATGATTTCAAAATAATCTCTGCGTTCTGGCAGAACGAACAAATACATTCCGCGCTGTAATTTTTGTTTGCTAGCGACTTTAGTGTTGTATCCACCATTGAATTCAATAAATCCATTTTTTTGAACTTCAGCTGTATCTCTGTAATATTTTCCACCGATATGATGATCCGCGAGCCAAACAATTTGACCAGGTTTTAAGGCTTTGCATTTAAATTTAAGGCTATAGGAACCGGGTTCTCGGCCGTTCCAACTTTCTTTTTGTTTGATGTTAGGGTAGGTGCCTACATAATTCGGTTTAATTGCCGGTGTAGCACGTTTGTAAGGAACAATTTGTGCATAGGCCGTTGGTGCCAATAAAATTGTAAGGATTAAAAAATAAAATCTGTACTTCATCTTTTTCAAAAATTCTCTGTAAATTTAGACAAAATTTGTACCAAAAAGTTGTCTGATGAATAAAAACAATGATTTTTATGAAAGTGTTTTCGATGTAGTTCGTCAAATTCCCTATGGACGTGTAACCTCGTATGGTGCAATTGCGGCCTATTTAGGTGCGCGCAAAAGTAGCAGGTTAGTAGGCTGGGTTATGAATGCAAGTCATTCTGTTGTTCCTGAAGTTCCTGCACACCGAGTTGTGAACAGATTTGGTTTGCTAACAGGTAAAATGCATTTTGCTCACGAAAATGAAATGCAGCAAAAATTAGAAATGGAAGGAATAGAAGTCGTGGAAAACCAAGTTATTAATTTTAACGATGTTTTTTGGGATCCTTTTTCTTTAGATCACTCTGTTTAACAACATCTGCAAATAACTGCCACCATTGTTTTTTAGGGTATGGAGCAATCACGTTGATAGAAGGATTTGTTTTTACAGCGTGCGGAGTGATTAATTGGTAGGCATGTAATGCAATACTTCTGTCGGGAAGCGGTTCTTTTGCACCGTATTTAAGATCTCCCATAATGGGTGAGCCCATTTTCGCCATTTGTGCCCTTATTTGATGAAATCTTCCTGTTTCAAGATGAATTTCATACAAAAATTTATCGCCACGATTGTTCAGTAATTTGTAGTGTAAAACAGCGTGTTTGGTTCCAGGTCTTGGCGTATTGTACGTTAAAGCTCTGTGCGTATTTGAATCTTTACCCAAATAATGTTCAAGTGTACCTTGAGTTTCGGGTAAGGAATATTGGGTGATACAATGGTAAATTTTTTGGTTTTGCTTTAAACGAAAAACTTCGTTCATTCTTGCCAATGCCTTTGAAGTTTTGGCAAGCATCATGGTCCCACTTACTGGTCTGTCAATTCTATGAATCAATCCAACAAAAGCAGCTCCAGGTTTATTGTATTTTTCACGAATATACTTTTCGGCAATTTCTAAAAGATGTTCGTCACCTGTTTCATCGCCTTGAACGGGTAATCCTGCAGGTTTGCTCACAATCAAAAGATGATTGTCT
>CAZBMF010000054.1:0-15027 GCA_964492925.1 uncultured Rhizobium sp.
ATGATCCTTCTGGTTTTGCTATTAAACTGAATGAGTATTTTGAAGTTTTTGCACAAGATTTTTCTACAAAACAAGATTCGGTGAATGTGCAATGCTTTTTAAATAACTCGAAAATCATTGATAAAAAATTTGCCATTTATTCATTTGATTCTAAAAAAGTACTTGAATGGCACGTTAATCCTTTAAAAAACGATAATCCGCCGCCGTCAGTATTGTTTGAGGTATTTGGTCAATATGGATCATCCACTTTTCAAAGTGAAATATACGAGCCAAAACCGCTCAAATCAATGCGAATGTTGATGAAAACGAATCAAACCGTTTTGTATGACAAATCTCAATTGCTTGATTCAAATAATACTGGGATTCAGGATTATCATTTAGAAATTGATTTAACCAATCATGTTAAGAAAGAATCTTTGCTCAATGGCTTTTTCAAATCATTGAAAGAATATTCTCTCATTTTTAGCATCGTATTTTGTGCCTTGGAAGTTATTTTAGGCTTTACAATATTAATTTCTTATCGAATCAAATTAACCTTATTTGTAACAGCACTTCTAGTAGTTTTCTTTACATTTTTAACTTGGTATTCCGCTTATTACAATAAAGTTACTGATTGTGGTTGTTTCGGTGATTTTCTGAAATTGAAACCTTGGGATTCATTTAAAAAAGACCTTGTTTTAGATTGTATGGTGCTTTTTATGTTCATCGGAATAAAACATTTTTCACCGTTATTTCGTCCCTCAAAAAATAAAATAATTGTTCCCGCTTTCACATTGTTAACATTGCTTTTTGGAATATATTGTTATTATTACTTGCCTGTTTGGGACTTTTTACCTTACAAAAAAGGCAATGATATTAAAAAAATCATGTATAGTATTCCTAAGGGCGAACGTGCCAACGATAGTATTTCCATAAAATTTGTTCTTCAAAAAGGTGCAGATTCAGTGAAAGTGACAAGCAAGGAATATGCTCAATTTTCGGAGAAAGGGTATACGTTTGTGCGTCAAGATAGACAAGTGATTGCAGAAGGGTATAAGTCCCCAATTCATGATTTTGCTATTAGAAACCAAGTAAATGGGGTTGATTATAAAGATTCTATGTTGAATTATAACGGGTTTCAGTTGTTGTTTGTAATTCCATTTTTAGAAAATACCCATGTTTCTGCATTGGCTGATTTTCGAATAATAACCAAGTGGGTGAAAAAATATTCGGATACGGGTGGACAAAAAAATATCAAAATATATGGTTTAACATCTGCTTCAATGGGGCCGGCTCAAGAATTTTCAAGAAAACATAAACTTGGAATTGAATTTTTCGCAGCCGATCAAAAAATGTTAATGACCATGGCGCGATTTAACCCAACATTGTATCTTTTTAAAGGCCCTGTGGTTTTAAATAAATGGAGTGGGTTTCACTTACCATCTTCTGAAGAATTGGAAAATATTGTCGTGCATAACAATACAAACAGGAAATGAAGCCTTTTTTGAGAAAAATCCGTTTCTTATTTCTCGTTTTATTGGGATTGGTGTCATTTATTTTTATTTTATTTCAGGCACTTCCAAGCGCCGATCAAATCTTAAGTGCCCAAAGATCTGACTCCGCAACAACAGCGGCCATTGTAAATGATTTAGGTTTAGATAAACCCATTTGGGAACAAGGGTGTTATTATTTAAATGACTTATCGCCAATTTCAATGCATCAGATGGACACAAAAACAGAAAATTTCATTGGAATTCACGCCGAATTGTTCGAGCATCAAATTTGGTTTAAGTTGCCTTATTTAAGAACATCCTTTCAAACCAAGCAAAAAGTTTCTTCAATGTTGGTGGAAGCTTTTTATGGTACTTTGGTTTTGGCCATTGCCGCTATGTTGGTTTCAATGTTTATTGGTATCCCTCTGGGTGTTTTAGCTGCGACAAAACAAAATCATTGGGTAGATAAATTCATTGTTTGGATTTCAGCAATTGGGATTTCCGTTCCGTCTTTTTTCTCTGCCATGATATTTTCATGGCTTTTTGGTTTTGTATTGATTGAATATACGCATTTACCGATGACAGGAAGTTTGTTCGAAATTGATGTTTATGGTCAAACCAAATCAATCCAAATTTCCCATTTAATATTACCTGCATTAGCACTTGGAATTCGACCTCTTGCAGTATTTATTCAATTAACGCGAAACACCATGGTTGAAATTTTACAATTGGACTTCATTCGAACAGCTCGTGCTAAGGGCATTTCAGAGAGTGTAGTCATTTGGAGACACGCATTCCCTAATGCATTGAATCCCTTGATTACATCCATTGGTGGTTGGTTCAGTAGTTTATTGGCTGGTTCTTTCTTTACCGAGTATATCTTTCAATGGAAAGGACTCGGAAAAGTAACCATTGAAGCTCTCCAACAAAGCGATTTGCCTGTTGTTATGGGAGCGGTTTTATTCACAGCTTGTGTGTTTTTTGTCATTCACACAATTACAGAGTTGTTGTATGTTTGGATTGATCCTCGGATGAATCATGAATAAAATATATTTAATAGGACTTCCTGCTTCTGGTAAAACCACAACAGCCAAATGGCTGGCAGAAAAATTAGGGTGGTCTAGTTTAGATTTGGATGAATTAATTGAAAAAGAAACTGGGTTTTCTGTCCCTCAATATTTTGAAAAATTTGGCGAAGAAAAATTTAGAGAAATTGAAAGTACTTTGTTAAAAAATACCAAGTCATTATCTCATGTTGTTGTAAGTTGTGGAGGTGGTACTGCTGCTTATTTCAATAACATGGATTGGATGTGTTCGCATGGTATGACAATCTATTTAAATACGGATTTAACTACAATTTTGGCCAGAATTGAGAAAAATATCACACAAAGACCTATGTTTTTGGGGCTTTCTGCCGAGGAAATTAAGCATAAATTACTCACAATTCTTGAGGAAAGAGCCATTTTTTACAGTAAATCAAAAATAATATGGAACAAGGCTGTGCCAAACGAAATGTTGCATTTTGCTGTAAATCAATTAATTGTGGCGTAATTTTTTATTTTTTTTAAATATGTTAATTATTCGTGAATAATTATCTGATTTTTTTTAAAAAAAACGTTTGCAGAACTCATTTGCTTTCTTACTTTTGGAAAGTTAACCTATTATAAAAATCATATACAATGAACAAGTCAGATTTAATCGGTAAAATGGCAACTGATGCCGGTATTACCAAGACTCAAGCTCAAGCAGCTCTAAACAGTTTCATTTCTGCTACAACTAGCGCTTTGAAATCAAACGACAAAGTTATTTTAGTTGGATTCGGAACATTCTCTGCAAGCACTCGTAGTGCTCGTACTGGACGTAATCCTCAAACTGGTGCTGAAATCAAAATCGCTGCTAAAAAAGTAGTGAAATTCAAAGCTGGTGCTGAATTAAGCGAAAACGTTAAGTAATAAGAATACTTAATTGAACTTTTTAGGCTGTCTTTTTTAGACAGCCTTTTTTTTTGCCTATTTTTGAATATGCATTTGTCGCCAAAACATCTTTTCTTAAATCACCTAGCACAAACAAATCCCGCTCCCTTGGCCCTGGAAATTCAATCTGCTAAAGATTCTTACCTAATCGATATTCACGGCAATCAGTATCTTGATATTATTTCGGGAATTTCTGTTTGCAGCTTAGGACATCAGAATCAGCAGGTAATTGATGCCGTGGTGAATCAAGTCAATAAACACATGCATGTTATGGTTTATGGGGAAACCGTTCAAATGCCCCAAAATGATTATGCAGCCTTTCTAATAAACAATTTACCTGAGCAGCTCAATAATGTATATTTTGTGAATTCAGGTTCTGAAGCCATCGATGCAGCCATGAAATTGGCAAAAAGAGTTACCGGTAATCCCGGCTTTGTTGCCCAATCTTCCGCCTATCATGGAAGTAGCCAAGGTCCTCTAAGCCTTATGAACGATGAATATTATGTTCCAAAGTATAGACCTCTTTTGAACCAAGTTTATTTTATCAATCAAAATGATTCGGCGAATATTCAAAATCTACCAAAAAAGGGAATTGCCGCTGTTGTACTTGAACTAATCCAGGCTGAAAGAGGTTCAATCATTGGAAATGTTGAATACATCCAAAAAATGTACCAATATGCTAAATCTATTGGTGCGCTTTTTGTTGTCGACGAAATTCAAACTGGTTTTGGTAGAACTGGTACCAAGTTTTGTTTTGAACAATATGGCATTGTTCCGGATATCTTAGTTTTAGGGAAAGCACTTGGCGGTGGAATGCCTATGGGAGCAATAATTGCCAACAAAGATCTCATGCATCAATTTTCCGTAAATCCAATTCTTGGACATATTACAACTTTTGGAGGACATCCTGTTTCTTGTGCTGCAGGTTTGGCTGCCAATCAACTGTTATTTCAATCACTCAACGAATTAGATATCCCTCAAAAAGAAAATTTATTTAAATCCCTCTTGATTCATCCTAAAATTGCCAAAGTTTCCGGGAAAGGATTGCTGTTAGCTTGTCATTTAACCCATGATATTCAAGGACCAGAATTTATTCATTTATTGCTTAAAAGAAAGTTGTTTACCGATTGGTTTTTATTTGAAACAAATGCCATCCGAATTTCGCCTCCTTTAACCATTTCAAATGAAGAAATAAAATTGGCATGCAATATCATCATTGAAACGCTCAATTCAATTTAATTTTATTTATTTTTGGGGGACAATAGACTTATCTTTGTTATATAATCACCTATATGCAAATGTTCAACAAACTGCTTAAATCATGGTTTTTTATTCCAATCTTTGGAATTACCATCCTTATTTATGCATCGGGTTGTTCAAAAATATTGGGGGAAGTTGGGCAAGAAGATATTCAGATTCCTTCCAACAATGCTAAAAATCTAAAAAATTTGATCTCTTTTGTCGAGGTGATTGAATTTATTAACTCAACCAAGTCGTCTGCAGGATTATCAAGAACGAACTTTGATTCTTTAGAGAGGTTAATTAATTGTAAGTTGGAAATCATCGATAGCCTTATTTCAGATGGCGATGGCTACCGTTACAAAGTTGTTTTTCCATCAATCAACCAGAAAATCATGACTTCAATGAAAAATTATGATGGTAGGGTAAGATTGGGGTCGTTTTTTGTGGATTTGAATTTTAATTACAAAGAATTAAACGCAAAATCTGAAATTGTTTTAGACAGTAGCAGTCATTGTTTTATTGGCGAAATAGGAGGCACGTTCACGCAAATTTTTGGTGCAGTGAAATTTGAACGATTGGTTACCAATAAGGTTATCCTGTCTTTTGATAAATTGCATTTTTTATCAAATAACATAGACAATCAATTAAGTGGTACTTTAATTACCAGTTGGGTTGCGGGTGAAAATACGGATGGAATCCTAAATGATAACATGTTTTACTTTGGAAATGGAACGGGTTTTTATCAAAATGAACCGTATAATTGGAAAACCAATTTGGCCATAGAAAAAAATATGGAATTTGGATGTTGCGCGAATTTGATAAAAGGTATAATTCAAATTGAACCTGTAAATTCAGATAAACTGTTCAAAATTGATTTCGATCCTTTTAACAATAAGTCTTGTGATTCAATTGTTAAAATTTACATTCTGGGTAAAGAATATGAAATCAGCATTTAAGCCATTTGTTTTTGCAATATTGAGTTCAATGTTCTTCATTTTTTTCTTTGAGGGATGCTCTAAAGATCAATTATCACAGAATTTGAAACAAAGTGAAGTTGTTGCCCAAGCTCACACAATAGAATTACAGCAAATTTTTTTATTAGAAACACTATTGTCTGATTGGGATAGTCTTATACTTCCTTTTGGCATTAAACCTCAAATTTTGGATCAAAAGCCAGAGTATAAAAAAATGAGAATATTGGTTGAAAATGCGCGTTTATTCGGCGATTATATTGAGAGGAAAGGGAATTTCAATTATGAAATATTTGAAGTTAATGGACATCCAGACAGTATTGTTTGTTCATTTAATCTTCTTGATAGTTTTTCCGTTTTCAGTTCAAATGGACAATATATTTTGGAAGGATTTGTTGCATTGAAGTCAATAAATATGATGAATCATAGAGTTTATACCAATTTGCAGATTCATTTTCCTAAATTTGGTAAATATGACTTTAAAAGTGGGGGGAATTGCTTGAGAATTTTAAAAAATCCAACAATTTCGCATTTTGAAGATGGCTTCAGGTATTCAGCAATTTCAACATGTGCTAATCAAAAGTTGGGTATTCAGTGGAATTCAATTTCTACAGAATTGCAAAAAAACATAAGTGGGCCAAATTTCCCCATAACTGGTAAAATCACAACCCAATCTAATGGGGATGAAAAAGTTGAAATTGATTTTAATGCATTCAATGATTTTTCTTTAGATAAAATTGCAAAGGCCAATCAAAAATCAACAGAATGGATTTTTGATATTCAATAAAATGTTATCGATTTATTGAAATTGGAGATTCACAAAAATTGATTTTATCGTCAACTTTTTGCATCCAAACATGTTGTATACCATTTGTAATCCACATCCATTGACTGTCCAATTTTTTGTTATAAACGCCTGCTTGGATGATTGTTTCTTGTGTTATTGCAACAGTTGGTGCTTTGCATTCTACCAAAATTAATGGCGTGCCGTTTTTTGCAAATCCTACAATATCAAAGCGTTTGCGCAAATTGAAGGATTTTATTTCTCGCTCAACGGCTATATTCGAAATTGGGAATTGATAATACAGATTGAGATGTGCCAAACAGTGTTGACGCACCCATTCTTCAGGAGTAAGGGGGATAAATTTTTTTCTAACTAAATCAAAAATCAGTTTCTTTTGCTCTTGGATTTGAAATTCAAAAGAGTATTCTGGAAAATTTAACAAATTCACTGCGGTAAAGATATTAAAAAAATGGCAAAGAGTTCAGATACCATTTCGAGCTACTTAACACTAATGACTGAGATTAAAAGTCGTAAGTTTTCGCCTATTTACCTGTTTCATGGTGATGAAACCTACTTTATTGATTCATTGACCGACCTTATCGAGAATACAGTTTTGCCCGAAGCGGAGAGAAGTTTCAATCAAACTGTTGTATATGGCAAAGAGCTAAAAATGCCAGATTTGGTGTCAATGGCCAAGCGTTATCCTATGATGAGCGATTTTCAACTTATTGTTGTAAAGGATGCTCAAGATTTGAAAGATTGGGATATGTTGTTGAATTATGTTGAAAATCCACTTAAATCCACAATTTTGGTTTTTGCGTTTAGAAATGCCAAAATGGATTTACGTACGAAAATTGGAAAATCGTTGGCTGGTTTTCGGGAGTTCAATTCTGAAAAACTAAAAGAGTATCAAATTGCGAATTGGCTGCCAAAATTTGCCCAAAGTAAGGGTAGGTCAATTGATGTTGAGGCAATTGAGAGAATTAAAGATCTGTTGGGTTCTGATTTGCCTTTAATACACAATGAGTTAGAGAAAATATTTGTAACGGTCAAAGAGGAATTTATCCGAGCATCGCATGTTGAAGAACATGTTGGTTTTAATAGAGAATACAATGTTTTTGAATTACAGGCTGCTCTTGGATATCGAAATTTTAACAAGGCTGTTCAAATTGCTCATCAAATGAGCTTGAGAGCAGAAAAAGGTGAATTGATGAGAATGGTTCCTGTAATTTTTGGTTTTTTTACCAAGGTCATTATTGCACATACTTCTAAAGCTACTTCTAAAAACGACCTAGCAACAGAATTGGGTGTAAGGCCATTTTTTGTGGATGATTATTTAGCTGCCAAAAGCAATTATTCTTTGGGTGAATTAGATTGGGTAATTAGTCAACTTAAATATCTGGATCTTCGGTTAAAAGGTGTAAACAGAGGTGCTGCAACGGATGGCGAACTTCTAATTGAAGCCGTGGTTAATATCCTCAGAAAATCCAAATAATTTGTTCACTTTTTTTTGCGTTTTTCGCGAAATGATTGTGTTATTGAGTTAAAATTTTGTTAATTCGCAGAACACACAAAAAACTATGAAAAAATTTTACATATTTTTAAGTCAAGTTGCGTTGATTTCTAGTGCTTTTTCACAAGCGCCAAAATCAATGCCAGCCGGTGCAGCATTTGGTTCTGCTGTAAAAACGCAAAGAGCCAATGTTGTGGTTGACAACGATACCAAGTCAGGTTCTTTGTCTAAACCTTCAACCAAAACAGTCACTGCACGTGGTGCTAACCTGAGTTCTTTCGTTAGAATTGGTTCAACCTATTACGATTTGCAATCAAACTATGCTACTGCTCACCGAGTTGTGATGCATAAAGACCAAGCAATTTCTGCTGCTTGGACAACTTCAAACTCAGGTGCTCCAGGGTTCCCTGGAAGAGGTACCGGTTACAACTTCAGAGATGCTTCTGGTGTTTGGGGTCAAAGCGATAGTAACAGAGTTGAAAACGTAAGAACTGGATGGCCTTGTATCGGCGTTTTGTCCAACGGAAATGTTTTTACTATTGGTCACGATGCTACAAATGGCGGTTTCTATATGACCGTTTCAAATTCTGCTTCTTCACGCCCAAGCGTAACTACCAGCATTCTTCAAGATGCCCCTTATAAGCCAATTTGGGCAAGAGCTGCGAGCAACGGTGATACCATTCACTTAATTTGTTCCTACACAGACTCAGCTGCACCAGGTGAAAAACGCGCTCCTACAAGAAACGGTATTTTTGCTCCTATGGTTTACAGCCGTTCTTTAGATGGTGGTAAAAATTGGGATATTAAACACATAATGTTGCCAGACTACGACAGTACTTTAACCGATAACGGTGGTGCCGATCAATATAACATTGATGTAAGAGGTAACAATGTAGCAATTGTGAATTCAGATTTATTTATGGGTACCATTGTTTGGAAAAGTACAGATTTTGGTACTTCTTGGACGCGTTTAGATGCAATGAAGTTTAAATATGCTCCTTACAAATCTAAAACTTTGATGAATGATACTCCATTTACTGCAGATGGAACTTGTGATGTATTAATTGACCACAAAGGCAAAGTTCATGCATTTTGGGGATTGGCTAGAGTTTTAGATGACGATACAACTGATACACAATTTAGCTTCTACCCTGGATACCAAGGATTAATGTATTGGAATGAAGATATGGGTGAAGACAGTAGTAGATTAATTGCTACTGGCGGTGGATTTGACTATACTGGAGATGGTGTAAATACTTTGAAACAAGCAACAACCGCTGCATTGTCAAATGGGGCCTTGCCGTCGGGTGTATTTACTGTTGCACGTTTAGGTAATACTTCAGCTTTGAGATCTCCCAATGCAGGTATCGACACCAATGGCAATATTTTCTGTGCTTTCAGTATTCCAATTGAAGATGATATTTCAGAAAACGATGCTAACTTCAGAGATTTAGGGTTGGTTTATTCCAAAGATTCTGGAAATACTTGGGGCGCACCTCAAAACATTACCCAGTCTGCTTTATTGGAAGATGATTATGGATCTGTAGCTAGAGATGTAAATGATTTCGTTCATGTAGTTTGGCAACAAGATGATATTCCTGGTACCAACTTACAGAACAACGCTACTTCTATTGCAAATCACGAAGTCGTATTGAATAAAATTTTATACCAAGCAATTCCTGTTCAAGATATTTTAGACGATAAAATTGGTCTTGCAAACGTAGATCAGCCAAACACAGGAGAAGTGATGGTTGTGAATCAAAACTATCCAAATCCATTTGAGAATACTACCAATGTTTTGGTTTGGTTAACTCGCCCTGGTGATGTTCGTATTGAAGTTCGCAACATGATGGGTGCTTTGGTTAAAACTCAAACCTACAAAGATCTTTTCAAAGGAAACCATGAATTAACAATTGACGGATCTACTTTGACATCTGGCGTTTACACTTATACCCTTATTGCAGGTGGTAATAGCGTAAGCAAAACCATGATGGTAAAATAAACACACATTTATTTTTGTAAAAAGGCCGGTTATCCACCGGCCTTTTTTATTTTTGCAAAATGAAAGTGGGTTATCCTTATTTTGTTATTTCAGGAGTTCTATTTATAATGGCTGCAGTTTATCTTTATATGAGCAATGATGAAATTCCAGCATTGGAAGAAAATCACATTCCAAGTAGATCTATTTCTTTTGTAATTGCAATCTGGGGCATTTTTAGATTGTATAAAGCTTACACTGTTTATTCTAAAAATAGAAATGATGAAAATTAGTCTTTTTGTAATTCTAAGTTGCTTTTTATTAGGCTGTCAGAATTTTGAATATGATGGTCCCGGCCAAGATGTACCCACTGCAGGGTCTATTGAAATTTACGTGGATCTTAATGATTCTTTATTGGTAACAGAATGGATTGAAATTTTTCAATCTAATTATCCCAAAGCCAAAGTAAAACCAATTTATGCTTCTCATAAACAAATTATGAAATGGTTGGAAGTTGATTCTTTAAAGAAAGCTTTTATTATCAATGAAAAACTTTCAATATCTCAAAAAGAACATTTAGCATCACACCGAAATTGTACGGTTCATGAAACTCCTTTGGCCCGTACTTCATTGGTTTTTATCACAAACAAACAATCTAGCGCACCAGAATTGACTACCTCGCATATTCAAAAACACTTTTCAAAATCAACAAATTCATTATCACATTTTACGGAACTTATTTGCGACACTGCTGGTAAAAATTTAGATCAATTGATTGCCTTAATTCAATCTCAAACCAATCTTTCCTTTAAATTCAATGGAATGAAGCTTGTACATATCAAAACAGATCAAGAGATTATCAACTATGTAAATCAACATTCAAATGTTCTTGGGTTAATTTCTCTGAATAACATTGGAAATAATTACAATAAAATTTCATTAGAAAATCAAAGGAAAGTGAGAATACTAAAGGTTCAACAAAATGATCAAACTCCGCAATATCCTTTTCAATCTCAAATCAAAGCAAACCAATATCCATTTATTCAGGATATAGTGGCCTATGATTTACAAGGCTATTCGGGTTTAGCCAATGGCTTTATAACTTTTGTTAATAGCCAACCGGGGCAAATTATTACCAAGAAAAATGGATTAATTCCGACGAATGACGTTGGACGGACGATTGAATTAGGTTCAAATTGAAAACATTTATTGAAAATATTCGTTTAACATAACATAATAATAACAATTATTTAGTTTTTTTGCATTTCGAAAATGAAAATCATCAAAATCTCTCTACTTAGCTTTATTGGATTCGCTGCAATTCAATTGAATGCGCAATCTCTTGACGAAGCAAACCGTTTGTCTCGTAATGAGCAATTTGAAGATGCTGAAAAAGTATTCCAAGAATTAATCGCATCTAAGCCTAAAGAAGCCAATTTTTATTACTATGCTGGATTGAACCAAATTCTCAAAGGAGATACGGCCGATGCAGCAAGATTATTTAATACAGGATTAGTAATGTCGCCAAAGTGCATGATTAATTTCGTGGGCAAAGCGCAATTGGCATTGCGTCAAAACCAAAAAGATTCATTTCAGATTTTTATTGGGAAAGCCCTATTAGAGAAAAAGAAATTACTTCCTTTTATCAATAAAGAAATTGCCAGAAATTATTTAATGATCGAATTTGCTAGCCCAGCTCAATTATTGGAGAATGCAAAAGAAGCCGAAAGATTATTGGCCCTTGCCACCGATGACTATGAAACAAAATTGCTCATGGGTGATGCAATGTTGCTAACAAAAGGAACTGATCAATCTCAAACAATTCAACAATACATCACTGCTGGTTATGAATCTCCTGAAGATCCACGCCCATTGTTGAGAGAATCAAGAGTTTATCGCCGTGTTCAAAATTATGAATTGGCGAAAATTAGAATCCATGAAGCTTTATTAAAAGATAAAGATTATGCTCCTGCTTATCGTCAAATGGCAGAAGTTTTTGGCTTGCAAAAAATGAATGACAGTGCAATCTATTACTTCAAAGAATATTTAAAAAGAAACAATAACCTTTCTGCAAGAAGAAAATTTGTTGAAGCTCTTTATTTGAACAGTCAATTCGACGAAGCAATTTCTGAAGGAAATGACCTATTAGCCATTCGTGAATTTCCAAATATTTATGGTGTAATTGCTTACGCTTATGTGGGGAAGAAAACCACTCAAATGGATGAGAACAAAGAAGCTTTGCGCAATTTTAAATTGTATGAAGACAAATATGTAGCTTCTATGAAGAGATCTCTATCTCCAAAAGAATCATTTAATAAAGCAAACTTGCTAATTCGCGATTCTTCAATCACTGAAGGTATGAAAATGTACAAACAAGTTTTATCTGATACCGCCAAAACTAATGAAAGTTGGTACGATGTTGCAATTGAACAATTGTACAATGCCCAAAGATACAATGAGTCAATTGAAATTTCTAAATTGAAAATGCTCAAGAAAAACGGTAAAATCAACAAAAGAGATTTGTACTACTTCGACAGAGCTTACAGCAAAACAAAAAGATACCAAGAGCAAATTGATATCAATAAAACATTTTTATCAATCGATTCTACCTATATTCAAGTTTATCCGATTATGGCAAAAGCTGCAATGCAAATGGATAAAACGGATTCAAACAATTTTGCAAAATCAATGTACATTACTTGGTTGAATAAAATTGACTCTGCAGCTAAAGTAAAACAAGCCGTAGAAGTTGAAACAGCTATTGGCAATGTGGCTTTCCTTTATCAAAAAGCTAAAAACTATGAAATGGCAAGTGTTTATTACGGTAAAGTTTTAGACTTAAAAGCTAAAAGTGTAGCCACAATGAACAAAATTTTAGATAATACCGGTAAAACAGATTCAACTACATTGTTCACCTCTGAATTTGTTAACTTACTTAGTCAACCTGAAAATATTGAAAGCTTAACTAAATTGGGTTATGTTGCCATGAAATTGAAAAATTTTGAAGGTGCAGCCGAATATTACAATAAAGCAGAAACGCTGGCCCCAGAAAATAAAAGCATTTCAGCAATGAGAGCTCTTTGTGATGATTATGCAACTTACCAAAGAATCAGCGATGTAAAAGGTAAATTAGATACTTACCTTACCAAAATGAAAGAAAGAGAGGCTAAGAAAAAATCTGCTGCTAACAAAAAATAATAAACCATAACAAACATTATCAAATAAAGCCTCGATTTTCATCGGGGCTTTATTATTTTTGTTAAATGGTATCTTTTAAAAATGTTTGCTGCACGCTTTGCTATTTTTTGATTTCACTTTCTTTGTTTGCACAACCTGCATCCATTGTCCCTCAAAATCAAAATAACAAAGTCAATATTCCTCAGCTAACATTCGATAATCAGTATTTATTGAAATTTTCCCAACATACTACCATGGAGAACGTGACTAGCTTTCTCAATAAATATCCATATAGTGAAATAGAAGTGGTTGATATAAATTGGCAACTTTACTCCCTGAAAACTCTAAATGATACGCATTATGGAACATTCGGTAGCTTTATTTATCCCTCAAAATTTGAAATGTTAAATGAACTAAAACAATCTAAACTATTCGATGTTGTTCAAATTACACACCCGGTTGTAAAAAGAAAAGTGCCCAATGATCAATATTTGTCCAAACAGTATTATCTATCATTAACCAAAAATTACAACGTTTGGGAAAATTCAATTGGTGGAATTGATAAAAATGGAGATACGGTTGTGGTGGCAGTGATTGATGATGGTGTTGATACTTCACATGAAGATTTGATTCCTAACTTATGGGTCAACCGAAATGAAATACCATATAATGGTATTGATGACGACAATAATGGCTTTCGTGATGATTACAGAGGTTGGAATGGTGGTGATCAATCGCCCTTTATTTTTAATGGAGAGTCTATTATTGATGGACATGGGACTTGTGTTGCCGGTGTATTAGGTGCAAAAGGGAATAACACCAAGGGTATTGTGGGCTCTAATTGGAATATCAAAATCATGCCGATTTTGTGTTATCCCTCTGATCCAACAGCCGATGGTGAATTGGCTGTGATTCGCTCAATGTCCTATGCTTTCAAAATGAAACAATTATTTCTTCGTTCAAATAAAACAAAAGGCGCCAATATTGTGGCTGTGAATATGTCGGTGGGAATGGACAATGCCTTTGCCGACGATGCACCCATCTGGTGCTCTTTGTACGATTCACTTGGTTCTGTGGGTATTGTTTCTGTTTGTGCCGCAACCAATAGAAATGTGGATGTTGCAGTTTCTGGTGATATTCCAACTTTATGCGGCAGTAAATATTTAATTACAGTGTCCAATTCCGATGATCTCGATCAACATGTTTCAAGTGGATATTCGAAAGTTTATGTTGATTTATCAGCTCCTGGTGAGAATATTTATACAACATCTCCCAATAAGTTGGGTTTCCCTTACAAAGAAGAAAATGGCACCTCCTTCGCTTCTCCTCAGGTTGCTGGTGCTGTTTCATTATTGTATACTACTTCTTGCAAAGTGTATTTGGATCTCTATAAATCAAATCCCGATTCTGCCATTCGATTGATGAAATCTTGGATTTTAAATAGGGTTGACACCAATTCGAGTTTAAAAAGTACCACTTTTTCTGGTGGTAGATTGAATACATTAGGTGCATGGCAGGCTTTAGACAGTTGGTGCTGGAAGAATGATCCGATTTATACACGAACCAAAACGGTTAAATCCAAACATTTTAAACTATTTCCGAATCCAACATCTGGAAATTGTTACTTAGAATCCAATTTTCCAGGTGAATTTTCATATAAAGTTGTTAATTTATTGGGGCAATCTATGTGTGAAGGGAAAAATTTCCATGGAAAAGCAGAAATCCAATTGAATCTTTTGCCTGGAAATTATGTGATTTATTTTGAGGGACAATGGGGTCGTGAAGAGGAAAAACTGTTGGTGCTCGACTAATATTGCAACAATTGTAAAAATAATTATAGACTTAAGTTGCTGGAATGCAGTACATAGAGAAAAAGCCTCAATATTTTTTTACGATAATGCTTGACAAAGAGAAAAA
>CAZBMF010000055.1:0-15025 GCA_964492925.1 uncultured Rhizobium sp.
GAATTAAATCTTTGAGTTTTTTGCAAATCTTTTTCCCTAAATCGTACGCATTGTCTTTGTGAATGATAGCACTCAATGCATCTACTTGCTTTGCATTCAACAAAATATCCATCTTCACCAATACACTCTCTTTATAACCAATTGGATGGTAATCAAAACTTGCATACCCCTTAGAAATGGTTTTCAAACGGTCGTAAAAGTCAAATACAATCTCAGCCAACGGCATGTCAAAGGTCAATTCTACACGATCAGATGTCAAATAAACCTGATTTTTCAAAATACCACGTTTGTCCAAACACAAACTCATTACAGGTCCCACCCAATCCGATTTTGTGATCACCGTTGCCGCAATATACGGTTCCTCAACGTAATCAATTTTGTCAGGACTTGGCAAGTCACTTGGGTTGTTTACAGGCAATACTTCGCCTTTAGTGGTGTAACAAATATAACTTACGTTCGGAACAGTGGTAATCACCGTCATGTTGAATTCACGTTCCAAACGCTCTTGAATAATTTCTAAATGCAACATTCCCAAGAAACCACAACGGAATCCAAATCCCAATGCAGCCGAACTCTCTGGTTCAAATACAATACTCGCATCGTTCAATTGAAGTTTGCCCATTGCATCTCTCAATTCTTCGAAATCTTCAGTATCTACCGGATAAATCCCTGCAAATACCATCGGTTTTACATCTTCAAAACCATTGATATGGTCAGATGAAGGATTTTTAAAGTCTGTAATGGTATCACCCACTTTTACTTCCTTCGCATCTTTAATACCAGAAATGATATATCCTACGTCACCGGCTTTGATTTCATTTCTCGGAGCCATATCCAATTTCAACACCCCAACTTCATCGGCAAGGTAATCCATACCTGTATTCATGAATTTTACGTGTTGACCTTTTTTTATCACCCCATCCATCACCCTGTAGTAAGCAATAATCCCCCTAAATGAGTTAAAAACTGAGTCGAAAATCAGGGCTTTTAAAGGTTTGTTTTCATCCCCTTTCGGAGCAGGAATACGTTCAATGATGGCCCTTAAAATATCGTAAACACCAGCACCAGTTTTACCAGATGCCGCTAAAATGCTGTCTCTGTCACAACCTATCAAATCCACAATCTCATCTTTTACTTCCTCAGGCATAGATCCCGGCAAGTCAATTTTGTTTAAAACAGGAATAATGGTTAGGTTGTGCTCCAACGCCATGAAAAGGTTGCTAATGGTTTGCGCTTCAATTCCTTGTGATGAATCTACAATCAAAAGTGCTCCCTCGCAAGCCGCAATAGATCTGCTCACTTCGTAAGAAAAGTCAACGTGGCCCGGCGTGTCAATTAAATTCAATACATAACTCTGTCCATCGAGTTCATAATTCATTTGAATGGCATGACTCTTGATGGTGATTCCTCGCTCTCTCTCAATGTCCATATCGTCGAGCAATTGCGCCTGCATTTGTCGTTTGTCGATGGTTTTCGTGTATTCTAACAAACGGTCTGCCAAGGTGCTTTTACCGTGGTCAATGTGAGCGATGATACAAAAATTACGTATATTCTGCATAAAAAACTTGCAAATATACTCATTTTTAGATGAATGAGGAGGATAAAATAGGGGGAAATGCCTTAAAAAATTGTCAAGATTGACTTAAAAAACGGTTACTTTTTTGTTGACGGCGAAATTTCCCAATCACCCGTATCAGCAACATCGTATCAAAAATGGCCTTTTTCAAAATGGCCCAAGATGCACCTTTGCTCTGTCCAAACGCCCTTGGCAAATACTTCGATTCAATTTCAATGATTTTTCTACCCAAAAAGAACAGCTTTGCCGATATTTCAGACTCCACCAAAGAGCTTCGTATCTCCAAGTTGAGGGATTTTAAATCCTCATTTTTGTAAATTTTTACCCAGTTAACGTCCCTCAATTTTAAGCCTAAAAAAACAGCGTTGATTTTTTTATTGATGAGCGTTAAAATGTTCCTGAACAACGAATAAGTGGTGTTTTCTATTCTGTAAAATGAAACGTAATAGCCAGCCTTGAAACTGGGCACCAAAAACAATTCTTCGTAGTCGAACTGCCCGTCTCCAGGGGTGTAAACCACATTTTCATTTTTAGCACTGCCATAAAAAGTGTGCAATGCCTCACCGATGCCTTTGTTTACCCCATGGGCAATCATTCTCGCTTCCGGAATTTGTGAAATCGCTGATTCAATGGTGGCTTGCGACCCATCCGAACTGCCATCATCTATGATCAATATTTCAAACGGTTGTCCGAGTTTTACCATCACAGCATGGGCCTTCTGAATGGTGGTTGCAATATTTTCAACCTCATTGTAACATAAAATTCCTAGTGACCAGCTGCTCATTGATTTGATAAACTTCAAAGGTATTAAAATTTAACAAATCTGAAAAATGCAATCAATGATTATTTCAAACAACACAAACAACTATTGCAGAATCGTTTATCTTTGTAATCTGTCTAATCAACACTCAACGCAATCATGGAAATTTTAAACAAAGAAACCCCATACCACTGCTTGAAAAATGTTCAAGTAGGTCCCAATACCAAAATTTTTCAATTTGTAAATGCCTACAACTGCACAATTGGCGACGAAACCAAAGTTGGTGCCTTCGTTGAAATTCAAGGCGGTGTGAAAATTGGCAATCGCTGTAAAATCTCTAGCCATTCATTTATTTGCGAAGGAGTAGAAATTGAAGATGGGGTTTTTGTGGGACATTCTGTTACGTTTATCAACGATAGATTTCCAAAAGCCGTTACCGAAACCGGTGAACTTAAAACCGCCGACGATTGGGTGATGGAGAAAACCCTCATCAAAAAAGGGGCTTCTATTGGATCTGGTTCAACCATCATGAGCAACATCACCATCGGTGAAAATGCCATTGTAGGTGCAGGTTCAGTTGTAACCAAAGACGTACCAGCAGGTGCCACTGTAGTTGGAAATCCTGCCCGTATCTACGTTAAAAAAGCTTAATCTTTTTTCAATGTCCAGCTCATGAAATATGAGCCCTCCCACTTATAATAAACTTCGTATTTCTGACTAGTATGAAGCAAGAAATTTGCCGTAATACACCCATTTGATTTCAGCTTAAAGGGCAAAATCTGAATGTGCTCACGAAAATCTACCTCCTTTTTGCCGAAAGCCTTATAAATCGACTCCTTTGCACTCCAAATGGCCAGCAAATAGGGGAGTACATTCTCCGTTGGAATAAATTCAAACTCGTCTGCTCGACAGAATTTGCCTTTTATTTTGACCAATTGTGGCCTCAATGTTTCAATGTCAACCCCAATCTGATGTTCTCCATTCTCGCCCCAAAACAAATAATCTTTGGTATGACTGTAATTGATTTCCGTATGCTTTGGCGTTAAATAGGGTTTGCCAAATTCGTCTTTGCTCAATTGTTGCTCTGTGTAATTTTGGGCAATCACTTCTTGCACAACCATCGCTTCTAACTCTCTTTGTGTATAACTCTCGCCCTTTTCTTCGTACATTTGAGAAGTTGAGGGGATTTCGAATAACCAAAGTTTTGAACCCGAATCACAATTCCAATGATCAATTAAAGCCATGCCTACAAAGTTAAATCTTTCTTTGAATCATACCTATCGCGGTCACAAACAATCTGTATATTGCGTGTGTTCCGACCATAATGAAGGATTTTTCTCTGCCGGTTCTGATGGTTATGTGGTCCATTGGCCTTCAATAGACTCAACCGATGGCGATCTCTTTGCCCAAATTCCAGAACCCATTTTCTCCCTTGCTTTTATCCCTGATCTGGAAATGATTTTGGCAGGTACTCAGTCTGGCAAAATTTACTATCTCAAAAAAGGTGCGCAACCGCTTATGCTCGATTTGCATAAGAAAGGACTCTTTGCCATTTGCGTGGTTTCCCTAGATGAAATCTATACTGTTGGAGGCGATGGAGTGCTTCACAAAATTGATTGGTATCGACGTGTTTTAAAGACTATTCATTTGTCAGACAGTAGTTTAAGGTCTATTGTCTGTTTTAACAGCGAAATTTTCGTAGCCGGTAGTTCATCGGAAATTTTTCAACTTACGTCGGATTTCCAATTACTTCACGCTTGGAAGGCCCACGGTAACAGCATTTTCGCCCTCGCCATCAACCAACAGTTTCTCGTTTCCGCAGGTCGTGATGCCAAAATTAAAGTTTGGAACCACCAACATCAAATTGAACATTCCATTGATGCACATTGGTTTACCATCCACGGTCTCGCATTTTCCCCAAATAATAAATGCTTGGTTTCCACTTCAATGGACAAAACCATCCGTATCTGGGATGCTCAGAATTTTAAACTGTTGAAAGTGATTGACCATCTTAAATTTGACGGACATAAAAGCTCTGTAAATGCTGTTCTCTGGGTAAGCGAAAATCAATTTGTTACCTGCTCAGACGACAATTCCATTAAGTGTTGGCAAATCCTGTCCTAATCTCTGCTTTTTGATGTAATTTTGCCACACAATGCGTGTAGGATTTCTCCTTTTGGGACTTTTATTCAGCAATTTGCTCTCAGCAATAACGCCTTTAGTAGATTTTGATTTGGGTGATACCACCCGAAAAGACTCTTCTGTTTTTGTGGTACCTACCGACAATCACCATTGTTACCGTTATATCTTCATGCAGTCTGGAATTGGATTGCCAAAAAAGAATTTGTATTACCACAATTTCAATTTTTTCATGAACGATTTTCAATATGGTATCACCGATAATTTTACCCTCGCCGGTGGTTTAATCATTCCTTTTTACGCTTACATTTCTCCAAAATATTCCCTCGAAGTGGCTAAAAATCAGCATTTGTTATTGGGGGACATTGGTATCACCAGTATGTTTTTAAGCAGCACAAAGAAATTGAAGGCAAATTTGATGTATGCCGGTTATTCCTATGGCGATGAATTTAACCACTTTTCTCTCTGCATGGGTTATTTCGATGCCAATTTTGCACCGGCTGGCACTTTGATGTACAATTTTGGTGGAAGCCTCAAACTCACACCAACAGTGTATCTAATAGGGGAGTGCTGGATCAACGGAGGACAACAAAAAATGGAAAATGTTTCAACTTGGGTGTTGGATGCTCAGGGTCAAAAAACACTTGAAAATCCCAGCGATCCATTGAATTCCTTGTACAAAGTATCGCACAAAACCATTACCCTCAATAGAACCACCATTTTTGCCAATGTACAATTAAGATTAATCAGCAATAAAAACGACACCAAGAGCTGGTCTTTTGGGGTGGCTTATTACTCAAATTGGGGTGGAAATTACCAAGAGCAACAAGCCTCTGGCGACGTTAGAAACCTATCGAATTTCTTTGCATTGCCCTTGCCTTCAATCAGTTTCACGCAAAAAATTGGCAAAGTGGAACCTCATTTGCGCTTTTAAATATTCCAGTTTCAACTGCCAAATATCCCTCAAAAAACATATCTTTGTCGCATGATTCTTTCTGACGCTCGTATTTTAGAGGAAATGGAAAAAGGAACCATCGTGGTTAAACCTTACGATCGCTCTTGTTTGGGAAGCAACAGTTACGATGTGCATTTGGGTAAATTTTTGGCCATTTACACAGACGAAGTACTCGATGCTAAAAAGCACAATACCATTGAACATTTTGAAATTCCAGAAGAAGGCTTTGTGTTACAACCAGACATTTTCTATTTGGGTGTTACTGAAGAATATACCGAAAGCCATGCTCATGTTCCTTTCCTTGAAGGTAAAAGCAGCACAGGTAGATTGGGAATCGATATTCACGCTACTGCTGGAAAAGGGGATGTTGGTTTCTGCGGAAACTGGACCCTAGAAATTTCAGTGAAAAAGCCTGTTAGGGTGTATGCCGGTATGCCAATTGGTCAGTTGATCTATTTCCCAGTTGATGGTGAAATTTTGGTGCCTTACAACTCTAAAAAGAATGCCAAATACAGCGGCCAACCAAACCGCCCTGTTGAAAGCATGATGTGGAAAAACCAATTCTAATAAAAAATCCTCCCACATTGCTGAAGGAGGATTAAACCAAATTAATAACTTATGAAATCTTAAGTATTAACAGTGCAAAGGTCACTATAATTTGGTGAAAATCCTTGATTTTACAACAAAATCAGACTAAAACTCTTTTTTTATCGGTGAATTATATCCCTGTGAAACCTCGATTTTGCTGAGGATTTCAAATACCGCAGGACAAATCTCCGCATTTTTTGCAGCCAAATGAATGTGAGTGTGCATCTTACGATGGTTGGTGTGAGGGAATTCTCTACACGCTTTCGGACGATCATCATACACACTGCAAAAATTGTCGGAACCTAAAAATGGGCAAGGTGCCGTTCTCAAAGCATACGCGCCATCGGTATCTAAAAACAAATACTGGTCAATAAATGCTCCAGGCTTCATTTTTAAAGCCTTGCTCAACCGCTCAATGTCTTTTTCAAAAAATTCCGGACTTGTGGTCTTGCAGCAATTGGCGCAATTCAAACAATCGATTTTTTCGAAAGCTTCCTCGTGAAAATTTTGAAAAATTTCATCCAAATTCTTGGGTGGCTTCGCCTTCATCTTGGTGAGCATCGCCTTTAAAGGCTTTCCCCATTGCTTTACCTTTAAAGGTAATTCTGAAGGATTGATCATGAGGCAAATTGATCGTATTTGTTGAGCAATTTCAAAAATACGGCAAAATCTTTCGGATATTCAGTTTCGATGAATACGCGACTTCCGTCTAAATCATTGAATTCTAAGCTTTTTGCATGTAACGCAAAGCGTTGGATCAAATCAGTGTCTTCGCCGGAAATTTTGCGCTTGATGGTGCTCAATTTGGGTATCACACTTCTATACAAAACATCACCCGCAATTTTGGCATTTTGCGAAGCCAAATGCACCCTGATTTGATGCAATCTTCCTGTTTTGGGTTCACATTCCATCAACGTAAAATGACGGAACATTTCTAAGGTATGGAATTTGGTTTGTGCTGGTTTGCCATTGATTTTATCGATGCGAATTTTGCCAATTTGCTCAGTATTGATGGGCAAATCAACCCACAATTCTTCAAAAGCAACCCTTCCATCAATGATGGCATGGTATTTTTTCTGAACCGTTCTGTGCTCAAATTGCAACGTGAGATGCTTGAAAGCATCCAAATTTTTGGCTATCAACAAGGCCCCAGATGTTTCACGGTCAATGCGGTGACACAAAATGGCCTCTGGCCAAAATCTGCGGCTCCAATCCATCACAGATTCAGCCGTAAATTTACCCCTTTCAGGAAGAGAAGGCACAAACGGTGGCTTATTGATTACCAACCAATTGTCTGTTTCTTTTACGATGCTTATCTGATTCTTCTGGCTCATTCGTTCTTTAAACTTAATCTAATTCTGGTTAACACCATTTTTGTTTGCTGAGGGAAATCTCCATCCATCATCCAATTGTAATAACTTGGTTCATTTTTCAAGATGGCTTTCACCGATTTTCCACGGTGTTTACCAAAGTTGAAAACCACTTCACCAGAAGCATCAACAATCAAACGACCAGCCAAATCTGCCAAGTTGTTTTGGCCACTCATTTTATGCAATCCGTCGATGTCGTGCGGAATGTCTTCGTATTTTTCCATTTGGGCCTTCAATACTTGCCAAGTGGCAACCGTATCGGCCTCCGCAGAATGGGCGTTTTCTAAATCTTGATCACAATAAAATTTCAAAGCCGCCTTCAAGTTACGAGGCTCTTTGAAATGGTATATTCTTTGGGCATCAATGAATTTGCGCTTGTCTACATCAAATTCAATACCCGCCCTGAAAAATTCTTCCACCATCAACGGGAAGTCGAATTTGTTGGAATTAAATCCTCCAAAATCACAATCTTTTAAAAATTGAAAAATTTCAGGTGCCAATTGCTTGAAACTTGGTTTGTCGGCCACATCGGCATCGTAAATTCCATGTACTTCGGAAGCTCCCTTTGGAATGGGAATCTGTGGATTCACCCTGTAAGTTCTGATTTCTTCTTGTCCATCAGGATTTACCTTCAACATGCATATTTCAACTATCCTGTCGGAAGTGACACTAATTCCAGTTGTTTCTAAATCAAAAACAACCAAAGGGCGTTTTAATTGGAGTTTCATTTTGGGTCTTTTAATAGGTCGGGACGCAATCTTTGGGTACGTTCCACAGCTTGCTCAAAACGCCATTCATCAATTCGTTTGTGGTTTCCACTGGTAAGCACCTCGGGAACACGAATGTCTTTGAAGGTTTCGGGCCTAGTATATAATGGCGGCGCCAATAAGTCGTCTTGGAAAGAATCACTCAATGCCGATTCTTCATTGCCAATCACGCCGGGAATTAACCTTACAATGGCATCTACAATGGCACAGGCGGCAATTTCCCCTCCGCTGAGTACAAAGTCGCCCAGCGAAATTTCTTTGGTCACATATAAATCACGAATCCTTTGGTCTATGCCCTTGTAATGGCCGCAAATGAACAACAAGTTTTGCTGTAGCGACAATTGATTGGCCATTTTTTGATCGAAGGTTTGACCATCGGGGGTGAGGTAGATGATTTCATCGTATTGCGTTTGTGATTTCAACAATTCAATACAGTTGGCCAACGGTTCTGGCATCAAAACCATGCCGGCACCACCTCCAAAAGGGGTGTCGTCTATTTGTTTGTATTTGCCAATGCCGTAATCGTGTAGGTTGTGGAAATTGATTTCCGCAAGACCTTTGCCCACAGCCCTTTTGGGAATGGAGTGGGTGAGTGGACTTTCTAGCAATTCTGGAACAGCGGAAATGATATCAATCTTCATAATCTTCTGGATTTGTGAGTCCTTCAGGAAGCGTCATTTGCAAAGTTCGTGAATCTTCGTCTAAGTTGGTAATCCAGTCTTCAATTAAGGGGATTAAAATTTCGCGATTTTCGCAAATTACAAGCAGCATTTCGTGTCCTGGATAGGTCTCTATGCCGCTAATTTGTCCAATCAAAGTATTGTGTTGATCCAACAACGAAAAACCTATGAACGGATTTTCTTGGCCAATCTCGTGATCTTCATGATACAGAATGGCAATTTCTTTGCCCACAAGCTCCAAGGCTTGTTCTTCGCTATCTACAAATTGCAGTTTTACAATTTGTTTGTTGGTGTTGAGGGATTCAATGAGAAAGGGGACACCTTTTTGGTCGATAATGACAAAAAGGTAATCCCCTTCATTGAATTCGTCAAAAAATTCTGACTCAATATGGATATTGAGATTCCCCTTAAATCCGTGTTTGGAAACAATTTTCCCAACAGTGGTGGTTTTTGGGGGAAATATCATTTTAATTATTCAGCAGCGGCTTCTTCAGAGCTAGACTCTTCAGTAGATTCTGTTGCTTCTTCAGTTGCTACTTCTTCAGCAGCCTCCTCAGTTACTTCTTCAGTAGCTTCTACTACAGTGTTTTTCGCTTCGATTTTTGCAGCAATGCTCTCCTTACGTTGAGTCTCTTGCTTCATCGCAGCAGCTTTCTTTTGTGATGCAGCGTCAGCCAAGTTTGATTTCTTAGCGTTTACTTTTGCGTCTTTCTCAGCTACCCAAGCAGCAAATTTCTTGTCTGCCTCTTCTTGTGTAATTGCTCCTTTACGTACACCTACTTGCAAATGCTTTTTGTAAGCAGCGCCTTTGTACGATAAAATCGCACGGGCAGTGTCCGTTGGTTCAGCTCCGTTCAATAACCATTGAGCGGCTTTGTTAACATCTAAATCAATTGTAGCTGGGTTGGTGATAGGGTTGTAAGTACCGATTTTCTCGATAAAACGGCCATCCCTCGGAGCACGCGAATCCGCCACCACAATGTGATAGAAAGCACGTTTTTTTCTTCCGTGTCTTTGCAATCTAATCTTTGTTGCCATTTGTTTTTTTCTTTAAATTTGATTTGTTAAAATTCCCACTTCTCCAAAATGGGATTGCAAAGATAATGAAATTCTATCAATTATAAAAGAGATCTTATATGTTTCTTTAATTTCAACCGCTAATCAGTGAATCATTTAACCCTCCACAAAGTTTTTGCATGCGAAATACCAAAAAATAGGTACGTTTAGTAAATCAACTTCTACTAATATCGTATCCCCGTTTTAACTTTATCCATCATTTGATTCATTTTTCCATGCAAAATCCCAATTCAACCCCCATCAAACTGGCTATCTGCGATGATCACCAAGTTGTTTTGCAAGGACTTAGCATGATCCTCTCCGAAGAATTGGGGTTTCAAGTGGTTGGACTCTTTCAAAATGGTACTCAGCTCAAACACTTTCTGAAACTTTCTCCCAATGCCGTTGATTACGTTGTAATCGATGCACAACTCCAAGCCGAAAATGGATTCGATATCGCTACCGCTATCCTCGAATCTTCCCCCTGTAAAATTATCCTGTTCTCTTCCTTCGTGGATTCCTATATGATCCTCAAAGCCAAGAAAATTGGATTCTATGCCTGCATATCCAAAGAAATACAATCTCAAGATTTTATATCCCTCCTCAAATACCCAAGTTCCGAATTTGTGAGCTTTCCCGATATTCGGTTGCTCACCAACGTAAACAAAGTCGAAGAAATTATCTCCGCCTTTTCCCTACTTACCAAGCGCGAAATTGAAGTGGTCAAAATTTTGGTTAATGGAAAATCTTCCCGCGATAGTGCCGATGAATTGAATATCAGTACCTACACCCTCGAAACACATAAGAAAAATATTTTTCGTAAACTTGAAATCAATTCCATCGGAGAACTCATTCACCTCGCACATGAATTTAAATTGGTTCCGTAATCTGTCCCTCAAAAAAAATCAAAAAATTAAAGGCCTCTTCCTATGTGTTTTCCTGTGGCTCTCGTTTTCCCTCAGCGCATTTAATGGCGAAATCCTCAAAGAACGCGACTATTATAGCTTCCGGAATTCATTAAACGTTTACCAATTCGATTCCATTCTGCGCAACAATCGGCTGCCCTCAAATGCCAATTTGGGACTCAAAGACCGAGAACGCTGGTTTGTCTACGATCTTCAATTCAACGGACCTCCCCAAGACATTGTTGTTGAAGTGCCAGAAACTTTGGCCGATGATATTGAGGGATATTTTGTGGATCCTGAGGGACATATTGCCTACTTCCTAAAAGCCGGCGACGAACAAAAAATTAGCCAACGAAAACTCAAAATTAGAACCCCCGCTGGACATTATAAACTTACCAAGCCCGGACACTATAAAATTTATCTCAAATACTGGAGGAATGGCTCTTTTCCTCACATGATCCTGAAAATTTACGACCTCAATCAATTTATTCATTACTACTCCAACATTGAATTCTTCTTCGGTTTCCTGTACGGTATTTTCTTTTTATATTTTATCTTTACCCTATACCTTGGTATTGCAAACAACAACAAACAATTCTTGCTATTTTCAATCTGGATTCTTAGCAATATCAGCTTTTTTATCATTACGGCAGGACATTACAAATACTTTTTCTACCCAGAATGGGTCAATTTCAATAACAAAATCAGGTTGTTTCTTATTTTCTCTTCGGCTTATTTTTTAATAGAATTTACCCTAGAATTCCTCAATTTCAGAAAGGAAATGAACTGGTTGAACAAATTCAATAAATGGGTTTTTGCCCTCATTTCCCTGTTTTTCATTTTTCTGTTTGTTTTTCCCGATAATGCAATTGAAAAAGCCCAAAATATCACCATCATCTTCATTCAATCGCTGTTTTTAATCATCGTGATTTTGGTGCTAACCATTCCGTTTATTCACTATAAAAAAACCAAGACTTACTCATTTTTATACTTTGTAATCTTTTTTAATGCCATCAATGGATTGCTCTTTCTCACTTTCGCCATTTCCAATAAACCCATCGATTACAATAAATTGATGTTCTATTTGCTCATTTTGCCCTTTCTGGAAATTACCGCAATTGCCGTAGGTATCACCCGCAGAATTCGCCAAAATGAAGCCGAACAAAGAAACCTCCTCAGCAGAAATTTAAACCTTCAACTCAAAGCCAACCAAGTGCAAACCGAAGCCGTGGAAACCGAAAGAAAACGGATCTCCACAGAACTTCACGACGATATCCTCAACCGCCTTTCCATGTTGCTCATGCTCAATAGGGCAGGCAAAATCGATAGCCAATCAATCGATGAATCCCTCTCTGAAATCAACAACGATATTCGAAGTTACGCCTACCGACTTTATCCACCTTGGATTGAAGACCTCGATTTCTTTGCCATGGTGAAACGCGAACTCAATGCCCTCTCCAAAGCCCTCAACATTCACATTGCCTACAATTTTTTTGATATCCATTTTGAATTCACTTCCCTCCAAAAAATAAACGTTTTTAGAATCATGCAAGAGTTTGTGCTCAATTCCAAAAAACATGGGTTGGCCACTCAAGTCAATATCGACATTTACCAACGGGAAGAATCGATTATCCTCTACCTCGAAGACAATGGAATTGGATTCAACGCCAATGAAATTGCCCAAGGAATCGGCATGAACAGCGTTATTTCACGTGTGAATGTGCTGGGCGGTACCATCGAAGTGAATACTTCGCCAGGATCTTCCGTTACCTGGATGATTGTGTTTCCTATGGTGCAAGACGAAGTCTAAATTTGCGATTTTCGCAAATTATTTCCCTCAAACAATTCGCATTTTTGCAAATTTTAACACCAAAACCTTGGTGCCAATTTGTTCGAAATTCACTTTCGCCTTTTTGTTTTGGCCTTCGCCTTCCAACTCCGTTACCACACCTTTTCCAAAGCGTTGGTGCTGAACCTGATCTCCAACTTGCAAATTAGAAATGTCTCCCGGTACAAAGTTTGGATCTTCAGGTGGCAATGGGGCCGCAGTTTTAGGCGTATTGAAAATGTTGCGGTTTACCGTAGGTTTGCTCGCAGATACAACCCCTTCGTCATCTGTATTTCGTTGGTAAACGCTTTTCTTACTAAACGACGCCAAACTCATGTCGAGGTATTTGGCATCAATCTCTTGAATGAAACGGCTCGGTTCACATGGAATCAAACTTCCATACTTAAACCTGCTTGTTGCAAAACTCAAATACAGCTTTTTCTCAGCACGCGTAACCGCTACATAAAACAACCTGCGCTCTTCTTCAAGCTCTTGTCGGTTCATAAGCGCCATTTGTGAGGGAAACAGATTTTCTTCCATCCCCACCAAATGAACAACCGGAAATTCCAATCCTTTGCTCGCATGAATTGTCATCAACGAAACACAATCGCGGTCTGGATCTTTGTCCTTTTGATCGTCGGTATAAAGGGCCACTTCTTCTAAGAAATTGGCCAAGATTTTTTCTTTTTCACTTTCGTCATCCTCCACAAACTCTTGAATACCATTGAGTAACTCCGTGATGTTTTCATAGCGCGAAATTCCCTCAACAGATTTGTCTTCAAATAACGTTCTCATCAATCCCGTTTGCTTGGCTACATGCGTGGCCAATTCGTAGGCATTTGAGGTTTCCGTCATTGTCATGAAACTTTGGATCATCATGCCAAAATTTTCAATTTTGGGACCCCCGTTGCCAATCTCAGGAAAATTGCGTATATTCTTAATCACATCCCACAAGGCTACATTGCGAGATCCTGCAATGAAAATCAATCGGTTTAGCGTGGTATCGCCTATGCCCCTTGCAGGGTAATTGATGATCCTTTTGAGAGCCTCTTCATCGTTGGGATTGATCACAAAACGCAGATAGGATAGGAGGTCTTTCACCTCTTTGCGCTGGTAGAAACTGGTTCCTCCATAAATGCGATAATCAATATTTTGTCGCCTCAAGGCTTCTTCCAAAGCCCTGCTTTGGGCGTTGGTTCGGTAGAGTATGGCGAAAGCTTTGTTTGGCAAGTGCTCATTTTTCTTGTCTTCAAAAATGAATTCTGCCACACGTTTTCCTTCGTCACTGTCGGAAGCATTGCGGATGACCTTGATTTTGTCGCCTTCCTCATTGGCCGTCCATACTTCCTTTTCGAGTTGTTTTTTGTTGTTTTTGATCACGCTCGATGCTGCGTTCACAATGTTCTTCGTGCTTCGGTAGTTTTGCTCCAATTTGTAGGTAGCAACTTCCGGATAGTCGCGTTCGAAGTTCAAAATATTCTGAATGTTGGCACCGCGGAATGCATAAATACTTTGAGCATCATCGCCCACCACACAGATGTTTTGGGTAACGGCCGCCAATTTTTTGGTGATCATGTACTGCACATGGTTGGTGTCTTGATACTCATCCACCAATATGTACTTGAATTTGTGCTGCCACTTGTTGAGAACGTCGATGTGGTTTTTGAATAGGAGGTGGGTATTCACCAAAATATCGTCGAAATCCATGGCCCCCGCTTTGAAACAACGCTGGGTGTAGGCCATGAAAATTTCCGCAAATTTAGAGCGGTTGGCCGCCTTGTCTTGGTTGATCAATTCTTCGTTTTGGAAGTAATCGTTGGCGGAAATTAAGTTGTTTTTCGCCATAGAAATTCTTCCCAACACCAAATTGGGCTTGTACATCTTGTCGTCGATGTTCATTTCCTTCAAAATGGTTTTGATCAAACTTTTACTGTCGTCACTGTCGTAGATCGTGAAATTTGAGGGATATCCGAGACGTTCGGCTTCTTGTCGCAAGATTCGGGCAAAAACACTGTGGAAGGTGCCCATCCAAAGGTTTCTAGCATTGCTACCCACAATTTTTTCAATACGGTTCCGCATTTCTTTTGCGGCTTTGTTGGTAAAGGTGAGCGACAAAACATTAAAAGGATCCACCCCTTTGTGAATGATGTTGGCAATTCTGAAAGTAAGCACCCTGGTTTTTCCAGAACCAGCACCTGCAATGATCATCACCGGCCCTTCGGTGTGCAAAACGGCCTGCATCTGCGGCGGATTTAGGTTGTCTAAAAAAGGAGGGATATCTTGATTGTCTGACAGGTTTGACCAACTCATAAAGATACAAAATTAGGGGATAAAATGTCCCTCAACAAACAAAAAAGCCATCAATTATTCTCAAGAATGCGAATAATTGTTCACAATTGCG
>CAZBMF010000056.1:0-14802 GCA_964492925.1 uncultured Rhizobium sp.
AGATCGGAAGAGCGTCGTGTAGGGACAGAGCGTAGATCTCGGTGGTCGCCGTACCATAAAAAAACAAAAAATATGGTATGTTCTTGTCCGTAAAGGTCTTTGTTGAAATCTAAAATATGTGCTTCTATGGTTTTTATGGTGCCATCTACCGTAGGTCTAACACCAATGTTCATCATGATTTTATATTGTTTTTGGTCAATAAATATATACCCCGCATAAACTCCGTTGGGAGGGATTAATTTGTGGGGTTCATCAATTTTGAAATTTGCAGTTGGATATCCCAATTGACGTCCAAGTTTTTGTCCCTCAACAATTACCCCAGTAATGCTGTAAGGTTTTCCAAGTAATTCGTTGGCTTCCTTTAAATTGCCACCTGAAATAGCTTTTCTGATTCGGGTACTACTTACCGCAATTTCATCAATCTCAGAAGCAGGAATTTCTTCTACTTCAAAATGATATTTGTTTGAAAATTCTTGCAATTCGGTAAATCCACCAGATCTGTTTTTCCCGAAACGGTGATCGTATCCAACCACCATACATTTGACATTCAATTTGGACACTAAAATTTCTTGTACAAATTTTTCAGGAGAATATTGCGAAATTTCATGCGTAAAAGACAAAACCAATACATAATCTATCCCCATTTCAAGAATATTTTTGGCTTTTTCTTGAATGGAAGACAGCATTTTAATGGATTCGTCATTCGGGTTGATGACCAATCTTGGGTGTGGGTGAAATGTAATTAACAAACTAGGTTTGTTATGTTTTTTAGCGATGTTAACTACTTGTCTGAGAACGTGTTGGTGTCCTAAGTGTACTCCATCGAAAGTGCCTTGTGTGACCACAAATCCATCGTTATGAGGGATGTTTTCTAGGTCGAAAATTAGGCCTTTCATCATGTATGCAAAGTTCGGAATAAACCCTATTTTTGCAACTATGGGCAAAAAGTTTCTTCCATTAGTATTGAGTATGATGTTGATAACTGCTGTCAAATCACAAATTGGTGGTAGTGGCGTCTTTCAAATTTTGGAATCTCCACTGCATGCTAGAACCATGGCTTTTGGAGGGTATCTCCTTGCTCAACCTGTTTCTGACATTCAATATACCGTGAATAATCCGGCATTATTGAATGCTTCCCTACATAAAAACTACGGAATTTCTTACGGTACACTCATTACCGGTGTTACAAATGGTGGTGCAGGTTTTGGTTTTTCAAAAGGAATGAATAATTATTCCATTCATGCTCAATATTTAGACTATGGCACCATGAGAGCCATGGATGCAGGAGGAAATTCTTGGGGTACTGTTTCTGCAAATGAAACCAAAGTTACGCTTGGTTATTCCCGTGAAATAAAACCAAGGTTAATGGTTGGGGCACATTTAGGATTTGTTTATTCTGTGTTAGAGCCCTATGTTTCAAATGGTTTTTTTGGAAACTTGGGAATGCATTACACTTCAAAAGATACCTTATTTCAAGTGGGATTTGTGTTTAAAAATGCAGGTTTTATGAATGTTGCCTATCGCAATGCAGAACGAGAACCTCTTCCATTTAACATACAACTTGGAGCAGCATACAAACCTCAACACATGCCGGTACGTTTTCACATGACATTGCACAGTTTGCAACAGTTTGATATTACGTACAATCAATACCTTGCCAGTGGTCAGATTGATTTGAGCGGAAATGAAATCATCTCTCAAGAAGCAAATTTTGGGGAAAAATTATTCCGACATGTAAATTTGGGAGTTGAACTTATTTTGGGCAAACATTTTTCCATTTTAGGGGGATATAATGACCAACGGAGATTTGAATTAGCCCCAGAAGCTAGAAAAGGCAGTGCAGGATTTAGTTGGGGTTTTCGTATAAAAACGCTGAATTATCACATTACCTATGGAAGTGCATCGTACTTTCCCGGATTTACTTCCAACATGTTTTCACTTTCTTTAATCCCTACATTTTTTAGATAATATGAGTCGTAAAATTAATATTGCCATAGATGGATATAGTAGCTGTGGAAAAGGAACATTGGCAAAAGCATTGGCAAAAAAATTATCCTATATTTTTATCGATAGCGGTGCAATGTACAGGGCTGTAACCTTGTTTTTACTCAGAAACAAGGTGAACATTGCCGATGAAATTCAAATTGAATCTCGCTTACAGGATATTCAATTGGAATTTAAACAATCACTCGATAACGATCGTTTTGAAATCTACCTCAACGGTGAAAACGTGGAATCCGAAATCAGGGATTTATCGGTTGCTTCAAAAGTAAGTGAGGTGGCCAAAGTGTCTGCCGTGAGAAAGAAATTAGTTGAAATGCAACAAACCATTGGACAAAATAAAGGTGTTGTTATGGATGGTAGGGACATTGGCACAGTGGTATTTCCAGATGCAGAATTAAAAATTTTCATGACTGCCAGTACCGAAGTGAGGGCTCAACGTAGATACAAAGAAATGATTGCGGCAGGCAAAGTCGTAGAATTGGCCGAAGTGCAACAAAATCTGATAGATAGAGACCGTATTGATTCAAGTAGAGACGATAGCCCTCTCACAATGAACGACAGTTATAACGAGTTAGATAATTCATTTTTATCGCCAGAGCAACAGTTTGAATTGGCGATGTCTTGGGTTACAAAATTGTTGGATTAAAATACTTTGACTATTTTTGTGGCAATGAGAAAGAACATTGTTGCAGGTAACTGGAAAATGAATAAGAACTTGACAGACAGTCAAGCATTAATCACAGAAATTCGCGGAATCATAAGAGATGAAAATACCAACAAGGCAGAAATTATTATTTGCCCTACTTCGTTGGTTTTGGCTTCTGCTTCTAAATTATTAGATGGAAGCACCGTGAAATTGGGTGCTCAAAATTGTCATTTCGAAGACAATGGAGCATTTACCGGAGAGGTTTCTGCATCCATGTTAAAATCCGTTGGTGTTACTCACGTTATCATTGGTCACAGTGAGAGACGTCAATATTTCAACGAAACCAATCAAATGTTGGCAAAAAAAGCCAGTGCTGCCATCAAACAAGGACTTACCGTTTTGTTTTGCGTAGGTGAAACAAAAGAGGAAAGAGAATCAAATGTGTATTTTGATGTAATTAAAACTCAAATTTCTGAGGGATTGTTCCATTTGACAGTTAAAGAGATGGAATCTATTGTTGTGGCTTATGAGCCAGTTTGGGCAATTGGTACTGGGTTAACAGCCAGTTCTGATCAAGCAGAAGAAATTCATGCATATATCCGATCATTGATTCAGGAGAAATTTGGCGATGAAACTGCTGAAAATACCTCCATTTTGTATGGTGGAAGCGTTAAACCAGACAATGCTGTTGAATTGTTTTCAAGAGAAAATATTGATGGTGGCTTAATTGGCGGTGCCGCTTTAAAAGCAAGAGATTTCTTTGATATTATCAAAGCAATTAAATAATTCCGCCTCCTTACAATACTTTTTAGTATTTTTACGTTTCTCTTTTGAGTCCTCTATGCGTTGGTTAAAAAATTTAATCCTGATTTTTTGTTTGTTTTCGGCGAATACCGTGTTTTCGCAAATTCGCAGCTTTAATGCAGATCCTACCATTTTTATGCAAGAATTGGAAGGATTGTTCAAAGGAGTTGATGATAAAGAAACATTGCGAGATTTTGCCATCTTTAAAGAAAACTGGCTCAATGGGAAATTTAATCCGGCGCAGCAGAAATTTATGATGCAGGTTTCCAACGACATGTTGTCGAATCAAATGCCTGTACTGCCATATTTTAAATTATTTTATGGCGCAATTACCCGATTTCTCGAAAAGAAAATGGCTGATAAAACCCTCGCCCAATGGCAGCAAGTGGCCAGGAATATATTGTCCAATTCAAGTGAAGATTACCTGGAATTCCTCAAAACTACTGAGCAGTTATTTGCAACTAAAACATTGTTTGTCAATGAAAATAAGCGTTGGTTTGTAGACACCAGCAATTATGACTTGAAGTTAGTCAAAGGGAAGGTGGCACTAGAATTTGGTGAAATTAACCTCACTTGTAAATCCCTCTCTGATAAAATTGTTATCAATAAAACCAAAGGGATTTATTATCCAGGTACAGGTATTTGGGAAGGACAATATGGAAGCACTGATTTTTCTAGAGCCATCCCAGAAGATAAAACTCAAATTCTGTTCAAAAAATATACCATTAACTTTAATAAAGCACAGTATGAAATTGATACAGTTACACTCCTTTATCCAAAGTATTTTAAAGAACCTATTTTAGGGAAATTTTCCGATAAGTTGATGTTTTCCTTAGATTCCAATACTGTGAAAACAGGAGGATATCCTAAGTTTACTTCCTTCAAAAACAATTTATTGGTTAGGGGTATTGTAGGTTCTGAATCTTTTTTTAGGGGAGGATTTTCTATGAATGGCGGTGTAATCAATACTTCAACCGTAGATAACAAACCATCTTTTATCGATATATTTTTCAAAGGGAAAAAGCGTGTGGCCCTTAAAAGTAATGGTTTCAGAATTGCGAATGGGGTTGCTTCGTCATCGAATATTGAATTTACCATGTTTTTGGATAGTGGAAAAACAATTAGCCATCCATCCACAACCGTAAAATTTGTATTTAAAGAAAATCGCTTGATTGTAACACGAGGGGAAGATGGACTAATGCGTGGTTCGTTTTCAGATGATTATCACAACATGAGTATCGACGTAGACCAGGTAAAATGGAAAATTGACGAACCTTTTGTGGATTTCGATAACCTGAACGATGACAAAGCCGTGAAATTTGAATCCAATGATTTCTTTAGAAATATGATTTACGAAAAATGGCAAGGTCCATTAAAGTACAATCCGTTGGAACAACTTAATGCCTATTACAACAGAATGGCTCCTGATCCGGGTGCCGACAGATTGGAAAAAGAAATCAAAGCGATGTATGCCGACAAAAATCACGACAAAGTGATGCTTCAGGCAAAGTTGAAAGAACTAACAGACAGACGTGCAGCTGCTAGGAAGTCAATCGATTTTAAATCTCGTGCCAAGTTTACACTCGATGATTATTGTGCTTATTGGAAGTTAGAGCCCAACAATACTAAGCACTTGTTTATTTCATTGCATGATGATGGATTTGTGAATTACAATTTTAAAAATGATTCGATTACCATCAATCGTAAAGTGTTCAAATACAACTTGATGCACAAAAAAGCAGTTGATTATGATGTTATTCGTATTAACTCTGTAATTGCGGCAAAACCCAATGCTACGCTCAATTTGTTGAGTCAAGAACTCAATATTGAAGGTGTTAGAAGTTGTTTTTTCTCCGACTCTCAAAATGTGAGTGTAAAGCCTTTTGATCAGCAAGTTACACTTACTAATAATAGAAATTTAAGATTCGGTGGTATGGTTCGTGCTGGTCGTTTCGATTTTTATGGCCAAAGATTTAACTTCAATTATTCAAGATTTCAAATTGATTTCGCCAATATCGATTCAATGCAAATGTTTTTCCCGGATGAATCCGGACAAAGACTGATTCCAATCAAATCTGTTTTAAGAAATATCGGAGGAACATTGTTCATTGACAAACCGAATAAAAAATCGGGAAATATCAATGACCCTGAGTATCCTATTTTTACCTCCAATAAAGGTAGCGACATTCTCTATGATAAACCGAGCATTCACGGTGGACAATATAAAGGGGATGTTTTCAAATTTGTGGTAGATCCATTTACCATCGATAGTTTGGACAACTTTACCATTCAAGGTTTGAGATTTGAGGGGATGTTTTATTCAGATGGAATTTTCCCTGACTTTAGACATTATGCCTATATCCAACCAGATTACTCTTTGGGTTTTGTGAAACATACCCCAGCTGGAGGTTATTCAATGTACCGTGGAAAAGGAAAAGGAGACATGACAATGAATTTGAGTGAAATGGGGTTTTATGGAGAAAATGGGGAAATTAATTATGAAACCAGTGTAACAAAATTTGATAAAATTTTACTGCTTCCTAAGCAAGCAAAAGGTGAAATTAAATCCTATGATTTGGCTGAAAATGCAAAATATCCAGAAGTTCATGCTGTGAATGCAAGTTTGAACTGGCTTCCCTATGAAGATAAATATTCTATTACTCAAGGTAAAACCCCAATCAAAATGTTCAATTTTGGGTATGATTTTGAGGGAATGATCACCCAAAGTCCTTCTAAAGTTATAGGTGATGGTTTGTTAAAATGGGATCTTGCCACATTTAAAAGTAAGGAAATGGTATTTGCTCCTAAAAAGGCAAAAGCTGAAGTGGGTGAACTTACTATTTTTACAGCAGATTCAACCAAAATTGCCTTTAATTCAAGGAACATTCATGGCACTATGGATTTTTCGAAAAGAGTAGGTGAGTTTGCAACAAATGAAAGTGGTCAAATTACCAATTTCCCTTTCAATCGTTATCAAACAAATCTGAGTGATTATAAATGGGACATGGACAAACAAACCATTGAGGCTAGAGTTGGTGCGGGTATGGGTGGAATTACACCAGAATTTCTCAGTACCAACGTTACCCAAGACTCTTTGAAGTTTGAATCTCCCAAAGCTGTTTACAACTTAAAAGAATATACGTTAAAGGCAGAACAAATTCCTTATATCGACATAGCGGATTCTCGTTTGTTCTTGAAGGATGGCAAAGTGACCATTCGTGAAAATGCAGACATGGATGTACTTGATAGTGCTAAGCTAATTGCAAATAGGGATGATAAATTCCATGAAATTTATAAACTTAAAATTAAAGTACATGGCAGAAATAGGGTCAGAGGTTCGGGATATTATCAATACGTTGATAAACTTGCCAAACGCCAAGAATTTTTACTCGATAGTGTAATCGTGAATAAAGCCAAACACATTGAGGGTATTGGTAAAATTGAAGAGGAAAAAGGATTTACCCTCGATAAAAAAATTGGATATAAAGGTATTGCTCAAATTGAGAGCCATGAACAACTCATTAAATTTATGGGTTATGTGAAACCCCTTCATACGTTTGTTAATGTATTGCCTTCTGCTTGGTTGCAATTTAAAAACTATGTAGATCCTAAGGATGTGGTCATCCCACTCTCAAATCCAAGAGACAAACTCAATACCAAGCAATTTGTTGGTTTGTATATTGCCAATGATTCATCTCACGTTTATCCCTTAATGTTCTCGGCAAGAAGACGATATAGCGATAACGATGTATCAAATGATACAGGTATATTGTACTATGACCATGCCAAAGAAAGTTTCATGATTGGTTCAGAAGACAAGTTAAGAAATGGTGGTACTAAAGGAAGCTTTATTCAGTTCAATGAAAAAGATCACAGCATTCATGCTGAGGGACCAATGGACTTTGGATTGGAATCTGAACATGTGAAATTTAAAAATGCAGGTCATGCAGATTTGAAACCCGGCGACAGCTCTTTTAGTTTCAACTTGGCCATGATGCTTGATTTTCCATTGCCCGATGAATTTGTAAAATACCTTCTATCTAAAGTTGCTGATCCAGAAGAACCTGGTACCGCAGATTTGAATACCGATTTCTTTAAAGATGCACTTGGTGAAATGATCACTGATCAAAAAGTTTACAGAAATGTAATATCTGGAATTGAAAAAAATAACAAGTTAGAGGGGAAGGGCGAAGCCAAATACAAATTGATTTTATCAGATGCAACCTTTAGATGGGACAATAAAATGCGTGGAATGTATTGCAACGACAATGTAATTGTTGCAAGTATTGCTGGGGAGCCAGTGAACAAAGAAATGAAAGCCGTGATGTTACTGGAATCAAAGAGAGCAGGGGAGAATATGTATGTTTACCTCAACTATGGTGACGATTATGTGTTTTTCAACATCTCTAAAACCAAGTGTTCTATCTATGCCTCTGATCCAAAGCTAACTGAAATTTTGGTAGCAAATGTCGAGAAAATCAAAGCTAAGGATTATTATCTCATCCAAACCACTGAGAGAACCGTCGACAAATTCTTGAGAAAAATTGACCGTTAATTTTTTGGGTAAACCACTTTCGTTAAAAACAAACCGCGAGCAGGCACTGAATTTCCTGCGTCGGCTCGGGTACCACTCGAAATAATGGTTTCAAATTGTTCTAAAGTTAATTTGCCATTGCCTACAAGTATGCTGGTGCCAACTATAGCACGCACCATGTTTCTCAAAAAACGATTTGCAGAAATGCGAAAAATAATTTGATTATTTTTTGCAATCCATGCGGCATCAAATATGGTACATCTGAAATTGTCTGCAGGAGGTAACCCCTTGCAAAAAGCCCGAAAGTCGTGCGTGCCCATTAATCTTTCAGCCGCTTGATTCATGAGTTCTAAATCCAATATAGTGGGATAATACCAAGCAAAATCCTTGTTAAAAGGATTGCGATTTAGATCTATATAATAGTGGTATTCTCTTAATGTGGCATCAAACCGCGCGTGAAATGCCTCTGTTACAGACTCACAATTGTAAATCACAATATCAGAAGGTAACATGGCATTAAGTTTATAAACAATTGAATCGGGTAACTGTCCCTCAAAATCAAAATGAGCAAAAAACTCACTAGCGTGAACCCCTTTGTCGGTGCGCCCACATCCCATGATTTCGATAGGCTGGTTGCATATCTGAGAAAGTTTAGATTGAATGACTTGTTGCACGGAAATGCCATTGGGTTGAATTTGCCAACCGTGATATTGAGTACCATCGTAAGCGAGTTTCAACCGATAGCGCATAAACTATGCTAGATTTTCAAACACAATCGCACAGCCTTGTCCAACCCCAATACACATAGTGGCTAAACCGAATTTTTTATTAGGATGTTTTGCCATGTGATGCAGCAATGTTGCTGAAATTCTGGTTCCAGAGGCTCCTAAAGGATGTCCAATTGCAATACTTCCTCCATTTAAATTAACTTTAGCCATGTCTACATTTAACAAGTCTGCGCTTGCCAATACTTGGGCAGCAAAAGCTTCATTTAATTCAAAAACATCGATATCGTTAACGCTTAAGCCAGCTTTGTGAAGGGCTTTCTGAGTTGCTGGCACTGGTCCAATGCCCATGATTGATGGATCAACACCAGCTGCCCCCACACTCACAATTCTGGCCATTGGCTTTAAGTTGAATTTCTTAACCATGCTTTCACTGGCTAAAATGCAACAGGCTGCTCCATCATTGATTCCTGATGAATTGCCCGCTGTAACTGTACCATTTTCCTTAAATGCTGGTTTCAAGCCTGCCAAAACATCAACTGTGCTCAATCTTGGATGTTCATCGATGCTAAAAGATTTGTATTCGCCTTTTTTTATTGGAATTTGCACTGGAACAATTTCATTTTCAAACAACAAATGCTCTTGAGCATGCTGCCATTTTAATTGAGATTGATAAGCAAACTCATCTTGACGATCTCTGGTAATGTTGTATTTTTCGGCTACATTTTCGGCCGTTTCACCCATAGAATAAGGGTGATGTAACTTTGATAATGTTTTGTTGGTAAATCTCCAACCAATGGTGGTGTCGTAAATTTCTGGGGTTCTTGAAAACGCAGATTCAGCTTTTGCCATTACAAATGGTGCACGCGTCATACTTTCTGTACCACCAGCCAAAATTAAATGGGCTTCACCACTTTTAATGGCCATGAAACCATTCATCATGCTCTGTAACCCAGAAGCACAAAGTCTGTTTACGGTATAACCCGGTACTTCAACTGGTACTCCGGCCAATAAACTCGCCATTCTGGCTACGTTTCTATTGTCTTCACCAGCTTGGTTTGCAGCACCCAAAATAACTTCATCTATTTGATTTAAGTCAATAGTTGGGTTTCTTTCAATCAAAGCCTTTATCACTGTAGCTGCCAAATCATCGGGTCTTACAGATGCTAAACTTCCTCCGAATTTGCCTACGGGTGTTCTTACAATATCAATCACATAAACAGCGTTCATACTTGCAAAGGTACTAAAACTTTCGCAGGAGTTTTGCAGGGAAATTGTCCCTCAAAATCAATTACATTAAAATTCTTGTACCCGTTAAAATAAAATTTGTCGATTTATTGACACTCAGTGATTTTCGGAATGAAAATTGTACGAAATTTGAATCATCTTTCTTTATGAAACATTTTTTCTTGGCACCGGCCTTATTATTTACATCATTGCTTTCGGCCCAATCTGGACTAATCGAGAATGATTTTTCATCTTTGCAATCTATCACATATAAGGGATTATCATTTGTGCAAAAGCCATATCAACGTTTAAATTGTGAATATGCCAACCAAAGAAAAAAGAACAAACAAATTGAATGGTGGGCCGACACCGTTTGTTCAAGTGTCACTTTTGTAGATTTGCAAATTTTTGGGGATGACAAACCAGTTATTACTGAAATTTCACGTCAACTGAAAGAAATCTCTCTTTCTTATGGGGAAGGGAACTTTTATGAAACACCTCAAGCTTATTGTAATTCAATTGCCGATACGGCTGCCGTTTCGGGTATGATTGAGCTAAGTACAGAAATTTCTGTACTCGATACATTTGATAAGTTTATTTCTTTGAACATTGGTATCAATGAATTTGCAGGTGGAGTACATCCCAATTATTATTCCGTTGTGAAAACCTTCGATGTTTTTTCTGGAAATACGTTAGATTTATTTCAAATAATAGACAAGAAATTTGAAAAGAGTTTTAGAAAATTACTGTATGTAAAGTTCAAGAAAAATTATGGCCTAGATGCTCTGTTTGCCCCCGATACTAAACCAGAGGAATTTCCCATTGCAGAGAATTTTGCTCTGGGCTTAAGCGGAATGTTTATTTATTACAACCCGTATGAAATTACCCCTTATGTGGTGGGGGCACCAGAATTGGAGTTGAGTTTCAATGAAATTTCTCCCTACCTTACAACCTATTTTAAGTCTTTGGTTGCCAAAGCAAAATCAACTCATTCGAGAAAATAATCCAATCGGTTTAGAGGAGGCGAAGAAAATTGGGATTTTTGCGAAAAATAGTTTGACATCTTTTTGCAATTTTCGTGGCACATTTGTTTTCACACCTTTATTTTCCAATATATTTGCGCCACACTCATGAAGCGTGCACTGATTTCCATTTGTTGTTTGATCCTAGCCGCCGTTTATCCAACGGCAATGGTGGTTGAAATCATTGGGATAAAAATTCAGCGACATGCCTTCAAAAAAGCTTTTCGTACCAGTCAAATTGATTTATCGAAAATGGAAACGGTGTTTTTGTCGCATTCTGATTATGAGGGACAAAAACCAGGTGACGAATTCAAATTAGGTGGCAACAAATATGACGTAGTTTCCATCAAAAAAACGGAACAGGGTTTTTTCATAACGGCGTTTAACGATACGCTTGAAAAACAATTGGAGATTCAACTTGCTGAAAATTGTAAGTCCTCAGGAAATCATCCCTCAAAATCTAAAACTTCTTGGTTGAAATTGAAGTTGATTTGTCAGCAAATCAATGAATTTGGTTTTAAGTGTGTTCAAATGAATAATGAATTTCCGGAATTCAATGAAGTGATTCAAGACGGATATTTGTCGCAAACAAAGCAACCTCCAAAATTTATCGCTTAAGTAAAAGTTCACTGTTAATATCAACAGAATTGATTTTGCGCATTTGCGCAGTTTATTTCTATGGGTTCAACATCCCAAAAATGTTGCTTTAAAACTTAAGTTATGATAAAAAAAACAATGATAGCATTGGGGCTGAGTGCCTTGATGTATACGCCTTCGATGGCGCAAACAAAAGATACAAGTGAGGTAGAATCTTTCGATGAAGTATTGGTTTCGGCCCAAAGGTTTGAACAGAAAAGAAAAGATTCACCAAGACAAATTGAAGTAATTAGTTCCAAGAAATTACTGGAATTACAACCCGCTACCTTAGGCGATGCACTTATTCAAAGTGGTAAAGTATTTGTACAAAAAAGTCAGATGGGAGGTAGTAGTCCTGTTTTGCGTGGATTTGAAGCCAGTAGGGTGTTGATGGTGGTAGACGGTGTTCGCATGAACAATGCAACATACAGAGCTGGTCACCTCCAGGATATTATCACAATAGATCCTTTTATCTTAGATAAAATGGAAGTGAATTTTGGATCAGGATCTACATTGTTTGGATCCGACGCTTTGGGAGGTGTTCTTTACTTTAAAACAAAAGATGCAACCCTTGGTGCCAAGAAAATAAGTCCTTATGCCAATGTGCGTTATTTGAGTTCAAATCAAGGTTTGGTATTAAATGGAGGAGTACAATTTCAATTTCCGAAGGTTGGGTTAATATTAAATGCCACTTCAAGTAATTTTGGGGATTTGAAAATGGGACAAAATAGTTATTATAATGCTGATCCAAATTTTGGATTGATGCCCAAATATTCAACTAGGTTAAACAATCGTGACACGGTTTTAAACAATGAGGATCCATTGGTACAGAAAGGTACAGGCTACAAACAACTTGATTTGTTTGCAAAATTAACTGTTCAAACAGGTAATTTTTTGCATACTTTGAATTTTCAAAAGTCTGGTACTGATTTAGTGCCGCGTTACGACAGAATGAATGAAAACAACAACGGAAAATTCACCTATTCTCGTTGGGATTATGCTCCACAAAATAGAGACTACCTTTCTTATCAATTAAAATTTGGCAAGGATAATCATTCTAATAGATTAACCTTGGCTCAACAAAATACTGAAGTTGGTAGGGTTACAAGAAATTATGCGGCTGTGAATGAACGAACTCAATTGGACAAGGTAACCATGAATACACTGAATTTTGATCGACATGATGTTTTTGGGAATTTGACATTGAATTCAGGTTTAGAATATGTAACCAATGACATTACGAGCACAGGAACATTGAAAAATATCAATGATGGTGTAACTTCCGTAACCAAAGCAAGATATTCTGATTCTGGAGCTACCACAAAATCGTGGAGTGTTTTCGCTCAAGCAATTTATAATTTTGCTAAAACGGGGACAGTAGTGCAGGGTGGTTTGCGATTAACTGGTTACGACTTGGTTGCCAATTTTTCAAAATCTAATCCTTGGAAATTGCCTTATTCATCGATCCAGTTTTCTAATGTTGCACCTAGTTTTGATTTGGGTGTTACACAAATGGTCTCTGATCAATTGATGATAAAAGGTTCCATCAATCAAGCGTTTAGAAACCCAAATGTAGACGATATGACCAAGGTGTTTGATTCTAAAAAAGGTGTAAAATTGTTGGTGCCAAATGATCAATTACAACCAGAGGTGAGCATTACAACAGATTTAGGGTTGGCGTATACTTTACCCAATAGGTTTTTATTTGAAACCGGGGTTTTTCATTCTTCTGTTTCCAATTTGTTGTTGGATCAAAAAGGTTCGTTTAATGGTCAAGATTCATTGATATACGATGGCGTGAATACTCCTGTTTATCAAGTAACCAACGTTGCATTGGCTGAAATCTCAGGAGCGTACTTCAATGTGAAAGCAAGGTTGTTTAAAAACTTGTGGGGCAATGTTTCATTCACAACCACTCAAGGCGTTTATAGAATTGGCAAAGACAGTATTGCAATGCCTTTGGATCACATCCCTCCAACATACGGACAATTTTCATTGCGTTGGAACGAAACAAAATGGTATGCTGAAGCGCAGTGTTTATTCAATGGTAGAAAAGAAGCGCGCGATTATTCAAACAGTGGAGAAGACAATGCCGACAAAAATCCTCCAACAGGAAATCCAGCTTGGCAAATTTACAATTTGAGGTTTGGCTACAATCACCCTAAAGGTGCGTCCATTCAAGTGATGGTTGAAAATCTATTGGATTTGAGATATCGCTATTTTGCTTCTGGAGTAACCGCCGGAGGTAGAAGCTTAAATTGCACGCTTTCTTACAAGTTTTAATTAAACGTTTATTTTTCGTATTTTTGCAGCTTATATGGGACGTATTTTCGAGAAAAGAAAACACAAAATGTTTGCCAGATTCGATAGAATGGCAAAACAATTCACCAAACTTGGTAAAGAAATTGCAATTGCTGTAAAAATATCAGGAGACAATCCTGATAACAATCCTCGTTTGCGTTTGGCTATGCAAAATGCCAAAAGTGTAAACATGCCAAAAGATAGGGTTGAGGCGGCAATTAAAAGAGCTACCAGTAAATCTGAAGGCAATTACGAAGAGGTGCGTTATGAAGGTTATGGTCCTCATGCTGTAGCAATCTTGGTTGAAACAGCTACTGATAACACAACTAGAACAGTTGCAAATATCAGAATGCATTTCAATAAAGGTGGTGGAACTATGGGCAAAACTGGGTCTTTAGACTTTGTTTTCTCTAGAAAAGGTGTTTTTAAAATTGAAAAATCTAAGTTAGGTGGACGTGATATTGAAGAGTTTGAATTTGAACTTATAGATTTTGGAATTGAAGATATGGCCATCGATGATGATGTGATTTATGTATATACCTCATTCACAGATTTTGGTATGATGCAAAAAGCTCTCGAAGACATGAACATTGAAGTTTCTAATGCTGAATTGCAATATATCCCAGGTTCTTATGTTGATTTAAATGAAGATCAAGCAAAAGAAGTATTGGATTTAATTGAGCGTTTAGAAGGCGATGATGATGTACAAAACGTTTATCACAATTTGCAATAATTTAAAATAATTAAACAACAAAAAAGGCTCCACTTGGAGCCTTTTGTTTTCTATAATCCCGACAGCTATCGGGTCATAATCCCATAATCCTATAATCCTATAATCCTATAATCCTATAATCCCATAATCCCATAATCCTATAATCCCATAATCCGATAATCCCAATATCA